>JBIOUU010000152.1:0-9289 GCA_044867345.1 Actinomycetota bacterium | reverse complement strand
TCCTCGACCTCGATTTCCTCGACGGCACCCGCGGCGCCCACGTGAACATCTCCGGCGTCTCCGGCGTCGCCACCAAGACGACCTACGCGCTGTTCCTGCTCTACGCGCTGTTCCACTCGGAGGTGCTGGGCCGGTACTCGACCAACACCAAGGCCATCGTCTTCAACGTGAAGGGCGAGGACCTCATGTGGCTCGACACGCCCAATGCCAGGCTCCAGCGTGCCGACCGCGAGGACTACGGTCGCCTCGGACTCCCCGTGGGAGCGTTCGAGAGCGTGGGCGTCTGGGCGCCGGTGCGGCCGGACGCCGGCGGCCAAGCGGTCCCGCAGATCGAGGGGCGTTCGCAGGGCGTGACGGCGTACTACTGGACGGTGCGGGAGTTCGTCCGGGAGAAGTTCCTCCGGTTCCTGTTCGCCGAAGCCGAGGACGAGCGGTCGCAGATCGCCGACCTCGTCGCTCGGGTCGAGTCGCACCTCGATCGGGAGTGCGCGGACGACCCGGAGAGCGATGCGACCGTGTCGTTCGGCGGGTACCCCGTCGAGGACTTCGATGCCTTGTGCGAGGTGATCCGGGAGCAGGTGGAGGACGAGCACTCGCCGTGGCGCGGCCGGCTGTCCGACGCGACGGTGGCCGCCTTCGTCCGTCGTCTGGATGCGGCGCGCTTCCGGATGGCCCACCTGATCTGGGGCCGCGCCGCCGAGCGCCCGGAGCGCCACCGGATCGACTGGGAGGCGAATCAGGTCACGGTGATCGACATCCACAACCTGCACGACCGGGCCAAACGGTTCGTCACGGGCGTGGTGATCAAGCGGCTGTTCGAGCACAAGGAGCGGATGGGGCGGCGCGAGCCGCTCGCGTTCCTGGTCCTGGACGAGCTCAACCGCTACGCGCCTCGCGAGGGATGGAGCCCCATCAAGGAGGTCCTGCTCGACGTGGCGGAGCGGGGCCGCTCGCTCGGGATGATCCTGGTCGGCGCGGAGCAGACGGCGAGTGAGGTGGAGCGGCGGATCATCGCCAACAGCGCCTTCCGGGTGGTCGGGCGGCTGGACACCGCCGAGGCGGCCCGGAGCGAGTACGGGTTCCTCCCCGCCGTCACCAGGTCGCGGGCCTCCATCCTCAAGCCGGGGTCGATGATCCTCCAGCAACCGCACATCCCCATCCCGCTCCAGATCCGCTTCCCCTTCCCGTCGTGGGCCACCCGGGCCGACGAGGCCGCGCCCTCCGGCGGGGATCCGTTCCGGCCGTTCCAGGGGGAATGAGCGCTCTGAGGTTCCTGCACACCGCGGACTGGCACGTCGGCAAGGCCATCCGAGGAAGGCCGCGGTACGAGGAGTTCGCGGCGGCGCTCGACGAGGTCGTGGGGATCGCCCGCGAAGAGACCGTCGACGCGGTGCTCGTGGCCGGGGACCTCTACGAACACCGGGCCGCGCCCCCCGAAGCCGACGCCGTCGTGTTCGAGGCGCTCCTTCGCCTGCACGAGGCAGGCATCCGTGTGGTGGCGATACCCGGCAACCACGACTCCGCCCTCCGGCTGGAGGCCCTGAGCAAGCTGGTGCGGCCGATCGACGTCCATCTGGTGCCGCGCGTGGCCCCGCCCGAAGGCGGCGGGATCGTCGAGCTGCCCTCCCGGGACGGCTCGCTCTGGGCCGCGGTCGCGTGCGTCCCCTTCGTCCCCGAGCGGCGGTTCGGCGACGCGGCGGCACTGTTCGAGGCGGGGGAGCGATGGTTCCTGTCCTATGCAGAAGGGATGGGGGAGTTGCTGGTGGCCATGGCCGGTGGCTTCCGCCCGGATCGGGTCAACGTGCTCCTCGCCCATCTGTTCACCGACGGCGCGATGCTCGGCGGCGGCGAACGCGAGGTCAGCATCGGGCTCCAGTACGCCATCTCACCGTCGAGGCTGCCCGGCGACGCCGCGTACATCGCACTCGGCCACGTGCACCGGCCCCAGCCCGTGAAGGGCTCGCCCGCACCGGCCCGGTATGCAGGCTCGTTGATCCAGCTCGACTTCGGCGAGGTGGACCAGCGAAAGTCGGTGGCGATCGTGGAGGCGTCTCCGGGGAAGCCGGCCCGGATTCGGGAGGTCCCGCTGACTGCGGGCCGCCGCCTCGTGGACGTTCGAGGGACCTTCGACGAGGTCGTGGCCCGAGCCGCCGACGTGGCAGATGCGTACCTCCGGGTGTTCGTGAGGACCGAGGGTCCGGTCCCGGGCTTGGCGGACCGGATCCGAGAGGCCCTTCCGAACGCCCTCGACGTCCACCTGGACTACGAGCGGCCCGACGCCGATTCGCAGGCCGAGCCGGTCTCCTCGCTCCGGCCGCGCGACCAGTTCGAGGCATACTTCCGTGCGCAACACGGCGCGGAGCCATCCGCCGAGATCCTGGAGGCGTTCGACGAGGCCCTCGCGCTCGAAGCCGAGGGGGTCTGATGCGCCCCGTCCGGCTCGAGCTGAAGGGGTTCACATCCTTCCGCGACGACCAGGCCATCGAGTTCGACGGCCTCGACCTGTTCGCCATCGCCGGCCCCACTGGGTCCGGCAAGTCCTCGATCCTCGACGCCATCACCTACGCCCTGTACGGCTACGTCGATCGGGTGGGCAAGCAGGTCGCGCAGCTGGTCAGCCAGGGGCAGCCCCGGATGGCCGTGATGCTGGAGTTCGTCGTGGGGAAGGACCGCTACCGGGTGGCCAGGTCCACGCCGGCCCACGGGGCGTCGAAGATCCTGCTGGAACGGTGGCAGGACGGCGATTGGCGCCAGGCGGGCGAGGGGGCCGACCGGGTCCGGGAGGCGGACGCCATGATCAAGCAGGCCATCGGTCTGGACTACGACGCTTTCACCCGGTCCGTCCTGCTCCCGCAAGGAAAGTTTGCCGAGTTCCTGGTGGGCGATGCGAAGGACCGACGGAGCATCCTCACCGAGCTGCTGGGCTTGGAGCTGTTCGAGCGCCTGGCCAAGCTGGCCGGCGAGATCAAGCGGGTGGCGTCCGCGGAGGGGGACGCGAACGAGCGACTCCTTTCCACCGAGTACGCCGGTGTGACCGAGGAGGCCGTGGCCGAGGCTGCGGAGGTAGCCAGCGAGGCCTCCGCGCGCGATGCGAGCTTGGCCGAGGCTGAGGGCACGCTGCGGAAACTGGCCGACCGGTGGGCGGAAACCGCGCGATCGGTGCAGGAACTTCGAACGTGTGCGATCGATGCACGGCAGGCGGGCGGGATCGCCGCCCAGTCGATGGAGGCGCTCGAGGATCTGGCCGATCGCCAGGTGGAGGCCCAGGCGGCGGCCACGGCGGCGGCGAAGGCGGCCCAGGCCAGGGCGAAAGAGGCCGTGGAGGCCAGGACCTCGTTGGAGAAGGCCGAGGCCGACTGGGGCGGCGCCACGCAGGTGGCGTCGCTCCGGGCGAGGGCCGAGGGTCTCGCGGGCGCGCGGGCGGGGGTGACGAAGGCCCGTGCTGCGGCGAAGGTGGCCGGGGCCTCCATCCCGAAGCTGACCAAGGCGCTCGAAGGGGCGGAGCTGGCCGTGGCGGCTCGGGTTACGGAGGCCGAGGCCGCGATCGCCGCTCTGGAGGCATCGGAGGAGGCTCTCGATAGGGCAACGCACGCCGATCTCGTGGCCGCCGTTCGAAGCGGGGTGAAGGTGGGCAAGCCCTGTCCGGTCTGCGGCCGAGACATCGAGTCCCTTCCCAAGGCGCGCGGTGCGCAGGCCCTGGAGCGGGTGAAGGCGGCGCACGCGAAGGCGCGAGGAAGCGCCGAGCATGCGAGCGAGGCCTTGCAGCGCGCGCGGATGGATCGGGACGGGGCCGAGCGCGAGGCCGGCCAGGCCGAACGCGAGGCCACCCGGATCGACGAGCACCTGGCCACGTTGATGGAGGAGCTCGAGATGGTGGAGACCGAACTCGCCGCGGCGTTCGGCGGGAAGGTCCCCGCCGATCCGATCGCCGTGCTGGACGGACGCCTGGGGCGCCTGGAGGATCTCGACCGATCGTGCGATGCGGCCGAGGTCGCTCTTGCCGAGGCCAAAGACGAGCGGGTCGCCGCCGAACGCGAGCGGGATGCCCTCGCCGCTCGAGCGGGCGAGGTTCGAGGGCGGCTCGGAGGGCTGGCCCTGAGCGGGTTGGCCGAACGGGCTCGTACGCTGGCGGGCCCCGATCTCGATCTCCCGGAACTCCCGACCGCGGCCGCGATCACCGACGCCGACGAGCTCCTCGTCGTCGCGACCGCGCTCGCCGATGGCCTCGGATCGCTCGCAGACGGCCTGGACGAGCTGGCATCCGCCCGTGCGGAGGGCGAGGCGAGCCTCCTCGCCGAGGCCAGGGACGTCGTCGGGGAAGGCTTCGAGTCCGCTCGGAGCTTGTCGGAGCTCGTCGATGCGGTCGCTGGGGCCCGCACCGCGGCCGCCAGGGACGCGGCCACCGCCGAGCACCGCTCGGCCGAGCTCCGGGCCAAGCTGGCGAACGTCAAGGACCTGATCGAGCGGGTCACCGAGCAGCGGGAACGGGCGTCCCGCTTCGACGCGTTGTCCAAGGAGCTGCGGGCCGACCGGATCATCGCCTTCCTCCAGGTCGAGGCGCTCCAGATCCTTGCCGCCGCGGGCTCGGAGCATCTGTCGACCCTGTCCGGTGGGCGGTATCGCCTGGCGTTCGACAACGACGAGTTCTTCGTGATCGATGCCTGGAACGGCGAGGAGCGCCGGAGCGCGCGGACGCTCTCGGGAGGTGAGACGTTCCTCGCATCGCTCGGTCTCGCCCTCGCCCTGTCGGAGCAGGTCCGCTCGCTCTCGCTCACCCGCCGCGCCGACATGGACAGCCTGTTCCTGGACGAGGGGTTCGGCACGCTCGACCCGGAGACGCTCGAGGTGGTCGTGGACGCCATCGAGCAGCTGGGGAGCGATGGCAGGATGGTCGGCGTCATCACCCACGTCCGAGAGCTCGCCCTCCGCCTCCCGGCGAGGATCGAGGTTGACGGATCGCCACGGGGCAGCCGGATCCAGGTGATCACCTAGGCTGACGTCACCACGCGATCGACCACCGTCCAGTCCGTGCCGTCCCATCTGATCGTGGTCGTGCGGAACCTGCTCGGACAGCAGTGGGAGTCGCCCGGCTCATACTCGGCCGCTCGGATCCGAAGTGTTCCCGACGCGATCTCGATCTCGGTATCGCACGTCGAGCGCCGAAAAATGGGGGTGGCGAAACCGGCACCGCTCTGCACGACCCGCCAGACGCCGCAGGCGCCGCTCCCGCCCTTGTCCTCGAAGGTGAGCGCGTCGGGGATGGCGTCGCCGGTCACGTCCCCCACGTCGAACCGCACGCCGAGGACCCCTTCCGACGCAGTATCGGTGAACGCGTACACCACTCGCCAGGGAGGCTTGTCGAGGAACAGCTGCCACACCTCGAACCCGTGCTCCGATGAGAACGGATCCACTCCCCGCGTCCATGCCAGCGCGATCTGGGAGACGTGATCAGCGGTCGGCGGGAGCCTCCACGCAGTGGTCACCTCCGCTCCGACCGGGATGAGGTCCGCCACCGGAACCTTGTCCGAGGCCAGGCGGCGGGCGTACGCCGTCGGGGCATCGACGGGCACGTCGATGATCGGCGATGCGAGCGGCGACGCGGTGCTGGTGGGAACCGGTGGCGTCGCGGTCGGCTCGACCGTTCGGCTGGGGCTCGGCACGGGCGCCGACTCGCCGCCGCATGATGAGGCCAGGATGACCAGGATGCTCAGGGCGGCGAGTCGGCGCATCGCCGGCATGCTACCCGCCCGTCCTCCTTCGGCTGCTCGGTGGCGTGGGGTACAGTTCCCCGCATGCCCGCAGGGAACCTGGCGCCCAAGCCAGTGTCCGCATCCCAAGTGACACTGGTTCAGCTCATGGAGATCACCGACGCGAACATCGCCGGGATCGTGCACGGCGGAACCATCATGAAGCTCGTCGACACCGCGGCCGGCCTCGCGGCCATGAAGCACTGCGGAGGTCCGGCCGTGACGGTATCGATGGACTCGATGTCCTTCCTCGCGCCGGTCCGGATCGGCGACACGGTCACGGTACGGGCATCGGTGAACGACGTGGGCCGGACTTCGTTGGAGGTCGGCGTTCGGGTGGAATCCGAGAACGTCCTGTCCGGAGCGCGCACCCATACTGGAAGCGCCTACCTGGTGTTCGTCGCGTTGGACGAGAAGGGGAAGCCTCGTCCGGTGCCATCGGTGGACGCACAGACCCAGAACCAGCGGCGCCGCCAGAAGGAGGCCAAGATCCGTCGCGAGACGCGCCTGGCCCACAAGCAGGCCATCCAGGAGCACCGGGTGCAGCAGGAGGAGGTGGTCGCCCCGCTGGACGAGAACGAGCCTCAGGACGACGACGAGCCCCGGGACGACGAGGGGTTCCCCAGGCGCCGCCACCTGCGCATGTAGGGAAAGGTTCGTCCGCACCTCGATCTCCGGGTCGCCCTCGCGCCACATCGGGGACAATGGGTGTGTCGTCCTCGAGGGGGTCGGTTCATATGGCCACGGAGTTCGCCGCCGCCAGGGATCGCTTGGCGACGGCCGAAGGCGACGTCGGCGTCCACCGTCTCGGATGGCTCGCCGAGCAAGGGATCGGCCGGGTCGCCCAGCTGCCACACACGGTGAAGATCTTGCTCGAGGATCTCCTCCGTCGGGCCGGGACGCGCGATGTGACCGATGCGGACGTTCGCGCCTTGGCCGACTGGCCGGCGTCGGTTCCCAGGACCAACGTCGCCTTCATGCCGGCCCGTGTCTTGATGCAGGACTTCACGGGCGTCCCGGCCGTCGTGGACCTTGCCGCGATGCGATCGGCCATGGCCCGCGCCGGCGGCGACTCCAAGCTGGTGAATCCGCTCGTCGACGTGGATCTCATCATCGACCACTCCGTCCAGGTCGACCTGTTCCGCAGCCCGCAGGCGTACCAGGCCAACATCGAGTGGGAGTACCGCAGGAACGGTGAGCGGTATGCGCTCCTTCGCTGGGCCCAGCAGGCGTTCGACGGCGTCCGTGTGGTTCCACCGGGGGCCGGCATCTGCCATCAGGTGAACCTGGAACATCTCGGCAAGGTCGTGGCCACGAAGGACGGCGAGGCATTCCCCGACACGCTCGTGGGAACGGACTCCCACACAACGATGATCAACGGCCTTGGCGTGCTGGGGTGGGGCGTGGGCGGCATCGAGGCAGAGGCGGCGATGCTCGGGCAGCCGATGTTTCTGCCGCAACCGATCGTGGTCGGCGTGCGCGTCACCGGCGCCCTGCCGGCAGGCACGACGGCCACCGATCTGGTGTTGACGCTGACCCAGATGCTGCGGGCGCATGGCGTGGTGGGGAAGTTCGTCGAGTTCTTCGGACCGGGTTGCTCGACGCTCGAGTTGGCCGACCGGGCCACGCTCTCGAACATGTGCCCCGAGTACGGGGCGACCTCAGCGTTCTGGCCGGTGGACGACGAGACGCTGCGATACCTGCGGTTCACCGGACGCGAGGATCGTGTGGACCTGGTCGAGCGGTACACGAAGGAGCAGGGGCTGTTCCGGACCGATGCCGACCCCGAGCCGGTGTTCAGCGAGGTCCTCGACCTGAACCTGTCGACCGTGGAGCCGTCGGTGGCCGGACCCAAGCGCCCACAGGACCGGGTGCCGCTCACCGGCGTGTGGGCGTCGTTCATCGAGGCGTTCCGGGACCGGATGGAACCCGATCCGGACCCCACCGAGGTGGGCCGGCTGATCGACGAGGGCGGCGCGCATGGGGGCACGAAGGAGGAGCCGGAGATCGACACGTCGCGGCCGGTGGACCCGGAGAACGCGCAGCCGGTGAAGTTGAACGACGCGGAGCTCCGGCACGGCTCGGTGGTCATCGCCGCCATCACGAGCTGCACGAACACGTCGAACCCGACGGTGATGATCGCCGCGGGGCTCCTGGCAAAACGAGCGGTGGAGGCCGGACTGGAATCCAAGCCGTGGGTGAAGACCTCGCTCGCCCCAGGATCTCGGGTGGTCACCGACTACCTCGATGCCGCGGGCCTCCAGCCGTACCTCGACAAGCTGGGGTTCTCGCTCGTGGGGTTCGGCTGCACCACCTGCATCGGGAACTCCGGCCCGCTCCCCGATGAGGTGGCGAACGCGGTGCAGGAGAAGGACCTCGCGGTGGTGGCGGTGCTCTCCGGCAACCGGAACTTCGAGGGGCGGATCCACCCCCTCGTGCGCGCGAGCTACCTCGCGTCGCCTCCGCTGTGCGTCGCATACGCCCTGACGGGGCACATCGAGACGGACCTCACGCGAGCGCCGCTGGGGGTGGGCCATGACGGATCGCCGGTCTACCTCCGCGACCTGTGGCCCTCGGCGGAGGAGGTGCAGGCCGCTGTGGCGGAGGCCGTCTCACCCGAGCAGTTCAAGCGGGAGTACGGGCGCATCTTCGCCGGCGACGAACATTGGAACGCACTTCCGTCGCCGACCGGCCCCATGTTCGCGTGGGACCCAGCCTCGACCTATGTCCGGGAGCCTCCGTTCTTCGAAGGCCTGGCACCCGAACCACCGGAGCCGGGGGACATCGCCGACGCTCGCGTGCTGGTCAAGGTGGGGGACTCGATCACCACCGATCACATCTCGCCGGCCGGGGCGATCAAACCCGACTCACCCGCAGGGAAGTACCTCGTCGAACACGGGGTCGAGCAACGCGACTTCAACAGCTACGGCTCCCGCCGGGGGAACCACGAGGTGATGATGCGGGGGACCTTCGCCAACGTGCGGCTTCGCAACGATCTGGCGCCGGGGACCGAGGGGCCGTGGACCTCCCATCTCCCGAGCGGTGAGGTCATGGCCGTCTTCGACGCGGCGCTCCGCTATCGGGATGAGGGCGTGCCGCTGCTCGTCATCGCGGGGAAGGAGTACGGCTCAGGGTCCTCGCGCGACTGGGCGGCGAAAGGCCCGGCGCTGCTGGGGATCCGCGCGGTCCTCGCCGAGAGCTTCGAGCGGATCCACCGGAGCAACCTCGTGGGGATGGGCGTGCTGCCGCTCCAGTTCGCCGAGGGCCAATCGGCGGCCTCGCTGGGCCTGACCGGACGGGAGACGTTCACGATCGGCGGGCTGGCCGGCGGGATCGGGCCCAGGCAGGAGGTCAGGGTCCGGACCCGTCGGGACGACGGCTCCGAGGTCTCGTTCCCGGCCACGGTTCGGATCGACATGCCGGCCGAGGTCGACTACTACCGCCACGGCGGCATCCTGCAGATGGTCCTGCGGCACATGTTGGCCGGCTGAGCCGACGACGATGGTTACCGCGTCCGTTCGAGTCGCGGAAGACGGGGGCTG
>JBIOUU010000151.1:0-2808 GCA_044867345.1 Actinomycetota bacterium | reverse complement strand
CGCTGGTTCCCGTGGGTCTTCAACTTCCCGATGACCTACTGGAGCCAGGCCTCCGCCTTCGTCAAGTACGTGGCCGAGCAGGAGGGAGGCTTCCCCAAGCTCAAGGGCAAGAAGATCGTCCACATCTTCCACAACAGCCCCTATGGCAAGGAGGCGAACCCGACCCTCGAGACCCTGGCCAAGCAGTTCGGGTACGACCTGACGCTGCTGGCCGTCGACCATCCGGGGCAGGAGCAGAAGGCGACGTGGCTCCAGGTCCGCCGGCTCAATCCGGACTGGATCTACATCTCGGGCTGGGGCGTGATGAACCAGGTGGCGGTGAAGGAAGCCGCGGCCCACGGGATGAAGATGGACCACGTGGTCGGCAACTGGTGGACGGGGACCGAGATCGACGTCATCCCCGCCGGGGACGGAGCCAAGGGCTACAAGTCCATGACCTTCACGGCTCCGGGTGCCGGCTTCAAGGTCCACCAGGACATCAACAAGTTCCTCTACGACAAGGGGAAGGGCGCCGGCCGGCGCGACGGCATTGGAGAGGTGCTGTACAACCGCATGATCATCAACGCGATGCTCAACGTCGAGGCCGTCCGCACGGCGATGGGCAAGTACGGCAACAAGCCGCTCACCGGCGAGCAGGTCCGTTGGGGATTCGAGAACCTGAACCTCACCGACCAGCGGCTCGAACAGCTCGGGATGAAGGGGCTCATGCGCCCGCTCAAGGTGACCTGCGAGAACCACGAGGGCAACGGCATGGCGATGGTCCAGCAGTGGGACGGCCTGAAGTGGAACATCGTCTCCGACTGGATCGAGCCCATGCGCGAGGTCATCCGACCCAAGATCGAGGAAGCGGCGATCGAGGAGGCGAAGAAGCTCGGGTACACGAAGCGCGACTGCTCCAAGGAAGGCTAGCCACGACGTGACGGCCGTAGGCTCGCGGGTCCTGGCGCCGGCTCGCCCCGGACGTGCCGGGGGCTTCGTCACCCGTTCGCCACAGGCCGCGACTCCAGCGTCGCGACCCGATGGTGAAGGGGTCCCACTGCGCCCCCGGCCCGCCGGGGCCCTCGCCGGCGCCACCCGCGAGCCCGCGGCCGTCATGCCGCGTCGTCGACTCACATGAGCGAGAACGGGAAGTCGCTGCTGACGGTCAACAACGTCGAGGTCATCTACGACCATGTGATCCTCGTGCTCAAGGGTGTTTCGCTCCGGGTCCCCGAGGGGGGAATCGTCGCCCTCCTCGGGGCCAACGGCGCGGGCAAGAGCACCACGCTCAAGGCCATCTCGGGCCTCCTCCGGACGGAGCGCGGCGAGGTGACCAAGGGCGCGGTCGAGTTCCTGGACAAACCGATCCACCGGCGCGACCCGGCGGACATCGTCCGGCAGGGCGTCGTACAGGTAATGGAGGGGCGCCACGTCTTCGAGCACCTCACGGTCGAGGAGAACCTCCTGACCGGCGCCTACACGCGGCGCAACGGACGGTCGATCGCGGACGACCTCGAGCTCGTCTACCGTTACTTCCCCCGTCTCAAGGACCGGCGCACGGTGCGGGCGGGGTACGTGTCGGGCGGCGAGCAGCAGATGCTCGCGATCGGCCGGGCGCTCATGGCGCGTCCCAAGCTCATGCTGCTCGACGAGCCTTCCATGGGCCTGGCTCCCATGCTGGTCCAGGAGATCTTCGACATCGTCCGCCGTCTCAACCGCGAGGAGAAGGTGGCCGTGCTGCTGGCCGAGCAGAACGCGTCCATGGCGCTCAGCTTCGCCCAGTACGCGTACGTGATGGAGAGCGGGCGGATCGTGCTGGACGGGGATGCCCGCACCATCAGCGAGAACGAGGACGTCAAGGAATTCTACCTGGGGCTCTCCGGGGTCGGTCAGCGGAAGAGCTACCGGGACGTCAAGCACTACCGGCGCCGCAAGCGCTGGCTCTCATGACCGGAGGCCGGGGGGCCGGGGGCGCGACTCGCCTGGTCCGCTGGTGGCTGAGGGGGCCATGACGCGGGCGGATCGCCTGCGCGGCTACTACGACCGGAAGCGCGAGACGATGGGGGTGCGGGCGCGCCGTGCCTACCAGGATCGGTGGGTGCGGGCGCTGGTGGCCCATGCCTGGCGGCGCGCGCCCGGCGTCCGCCGACGCCTGGAGGCCGCGGGGCTCCGACCGGCCGCGGTACGGACGCTGGCCGACCTCGGGCGCCTCCCGGTCATGAAGAAGGCGGCCATGCCGGACCTGCAGCGCGCGGATCCGCCGTTCGGCGGCTTCTCCGCGGTGCCGGCGGGGGACCTCGGCTGGGTGTTCGTGTCGCCGGGGCCGATCTACGAACCGTTCGCGCGGCGGGACTGGAGCCCCTGGCGCACGGAGACCGCGGCCTACGCGGGCGGCTTCCGCCCGGGGGACATCGTCGTCAACACGTTCCTCTACCATCTGACCCCAGCCGCCCACCTCTTCGACCGCGGGCTCGCCCTGCTCGGTTGCACCGTCGTCCCCACTGGTCCCGGGAACCTGGAGGTGCAGGTCAAGACCATCCTCGATCTCGGCGTCACGGGCTACGTCGGCACCCCTTCGTTCCTCATGACCATCCTCAAGCACGCCGAGGAGAAGGGTCTCGGGCGGCTTCCGCTCCGGGTCGCTCAGGTCGGGGCCGAGGCCCTGCCGCCCTCGCTGCGACGGGCCATCGAGACCGACCACGGGATTCTCACGCGCCAGGGCTTCGGCACGGCAGACCTGGGGATCGTCGCCTACGAGTGCCGGGAAGCCGACGGGATGCACGTCATGGAGGACGTCGTCCTCGAGATCTGCGACCCCGAGACGGGCGC
>JBIOUU010000150.1:0-11264 GCA_044867345.1 Actinomycetota bacterium | reverse complement strand
GCGGCGCGGCCTCCGCGCCGTTCCCTTCGTCGTGGCCATCAACGTCGTGGGCCTCTCCGCATTGCTGGTTGGAGGCTCCCTGCTCCAGGTGCTCGGCTTCGGCCTGCAGTTCCTGGGGAACGTCATGCTGATCGCTGCGCTGCTGCATTTCCTTGGATTCGTGCCGGCGATCGCCATCCGGGAACGGTTGGGCCTCATGGACACGCTGCGTCGGTCCCGGGCGGCCGCCTCGCTCGCCGGCGGCCAGCAGTTCACGTTCTGCCTCCTGTACGTGGTGGCGCTCCTGTTCGTGCTTCCCCTCGTGGGTACCCTGAACGGGAGCGGCGGGCTGATCACGGCCAACCCGAGCGTGTCCTCATGGCTCTACGGGATGGTGGCGACCTACGTGAACATCTCCTTCCTTGCGGCCTTGTGCTACCGGTGGATGGCCGCCGAGCCTCACCTGGCCACCCAGCTGACCCGGCGCCGGTCCGCCTGACGCCGGGCTTCCTCGAACCCGCTGCTAGACTGCCTGTTCGCCGGCGCATTCGGGCGCCGAGCACACACGCCCGGGGACCGCACCCGGGGTCCCGGTGGAAGCCGGGCCGGGGCGGGCCGAACCGGGCGGAGGGACAACCGGAAGGAGGAAGCGTCGTGCCTGTCGTCACCAGGCGGGAGCTCCTCGAGGCGGGTATCCACTTCGGACACCAGACCAGGCGCTGGAACCCGAAGATGGGCCGGTACCTGTACGGGGAGCGCTCCGGCATCTACATCATCGACCTCGAGAAGTCCCTGGCCGGCCTGGAGGAGGCGTATCGCTTCGTCCGCGACCTGGGTCGCCGAGGGGGCGTCGTCCTGTTCGTGGGGACCAAGAAGCAGGCCCAAGAGGTGGTGGAGCGGGAGGCCAGCCGGGTGGGCATGCCCTTCGTCAACACCCGATGGCTGGGCGGCATGCTGACGAACTTCCAGACCGTGTCCCGCCGGCTCCTTCGCCTCCGGGAGCTTCGGGAGATGGAACGCAGCGGCGCGTTCGAGTTCCTCTCCAAGAAGGAGGTCCTGAAGCTCCGCCACGAGAAGGAGAAGCTCGAGCGAAACCTGGGCGGCATGCAGAACCTGGAGCGTCTTCCGGACGCGGTCTACATCATCGACACCAAGAAGGAGCACATCGCAGTGGCCGAGGCACGCAAGCTGGGGATCCCGGTCATCGCGATCGTCGACACCAACGCCGACCCCGACGAGGTCGACTACGTGATCCCGGGCAACGACGACGCCATCCGCTCGGTCGCGCTGGTGACCCGGATCGTCGCGGACGCTCTGGCAGAGGGTCGCCAGGAGGGGCGCCAGGCGCTGGTCACGAAGAGGGACGAGCCCGAGTTCCAGCCTGAGCTCGACGTGGGCCGGACGGAGGCCGCCGAGCCCGCCGCCGCTGTCACGGCCACCAACGGCGAGCCAGAGATCGCCGAGGAGGCGGCCGGGGCGAGCCCGGAGCAGAGTGCCGAGGGGAGCGTATGAGCGACATCAGCGCAGAAGAGGTGAAGCGGCTCCGGCAGCGGACCGGCGCCGGGATGATGGACAGCAAGAAGGCCCTCCAGGAGGCCGGCGGCGACATGGACCGCGCGGTCGAGATCCTCCGGGAGAAGGGCCTGGCGTCGGCGCACAAGCGGGCCGGCCGGTCCGCAACGCAAGGCGTCATCGACGCCTACATCCATCACAACAACACGGTCGGGGTCTTGGTCGAGGTGAACTGCGAGACCGACTTCGTGGCGAACACCGACGAGTTCCGCCGGCTGGCCCGGGACGTCGCGCTGCACATCGCGAGCGCCATGCCGCAGTGGGTGACCCGCGAGGAGGTCCCCGACGACATCCTGGAGACGGAGCGGCGCATCTACGAGGCGGAGGCACGCCAGAAGGGCAAGCCCGACAACGCGCTCGACCGCATCGTGGAGGGCAAGCTCCAAGGGTTCTTCAAGACCACGGTCCTGGTGGACCAGCCGTTCGTGAAGGAGCCGGACAAGACCATCCAGCAACTGATCGACGAGGTCTCGGCCAAGGTGGGAGAGAAGGTTGCCGTGCGACGGTTCGTCCGGTACAAGCTGGGCGAGGAGCTTGACTAGAGGGATGGGTGTGGGCGACGGGCGGGCGGCCGAGGGTGAGGTATCGCGCCCCGTCTATCACCGGGTCCTTCTGAAAGTCTCCGGCGACGCATTCTCCTCGCCCGACACCGGCTACGGCATCTCCACCGACTCCACGGCCCTCCTCGCCCACGAGCTCCGCGACGTGGTGGACATCGGGGTGCAGGTCGCCGTGGTTGTGGGTGGGGGCAACATCTGGCGGGGACGGGACGCGCCGAGCATCGACCGGGCCCGGGCCGACTACATGGGCATGCTGGCCACGGTCATGAACGCGCTCGCGCTCCAGGACGGCCTGGAGAAGCTGCGCGTGACCACCCGGGTGCAGACGGCCATCCACATGGCGCAGGTGGCGGAGCCGTACATCCCGCTCCGGGCGGTCCGGCACCTGGAGAAGGGCCGCATCGTGATCTTCGCCGCCGGGATGGGAGCACCCTTCTTCTCCACCGACACGACCGCGGCCCAACGAGCGCTGGAGATCGGGGCGGAAGTCATCCTGAAAGGCACGAAGGTCGACGGCGTCTACAGCGCCGATCCCCTCGTCGACCCCAATGCCCGGCGCTTCGAGTCGATCGAGTACCTCGACGTGTTGCGCGAGGGCTATCAGGTCATGGACGCGACGGCCATCTCCCTGTCCATGGAGAACAAGCTGCCGATCATCGTGTTCGACTTCCGCCGGGAGGGGAACATCCGCCGGGCCCTGTCAGGCGAGCCCATCGGGACGCTGGTCCACGGGGGGGCGGCATGACGGTCCAGACCACGCTCGGAGAGGCCGGGGAGAAGATGGGCAAGGCCATTTCCGTGCTCAAGGACGAGCTCGGGTCCATCCGGACGGGCAGGGCCACGCCAGCCCTACTTTCGCGGATCGTCGTGGACTATTACGGTACTCAGGTGCCGATCCAGCAGCTGGCCTCGTTCTCGGTGCCGGAACCCAAGACGCTGATGATCCAGCCCTACGACAAGAACGCCATCGCCGCCATGGAGAAGGCACTCATGGCGAGCGACGTGGGCATCACGCCGTCGAGCGACGGCAACGTGATCCGCCTTTCCTTCCCGCCACTCACCGAGGAGCGGCGCAAGGAGCTGATCAAGGTGGTGCACCAGCGGGGCGAGGAAGCACGGGTGGCGGTGCGCAACGTGCGACGCCATTCCAAGGAGGAGCTTGAGCGGCTGCAGCGGGCCGGCACCATCTCCGAGGACGATCTGGCTCGTTCCGAGAAGGAGTTGCAGAAGCTGACCGACCACCACGTGGCGGAGATCGACGAGATCGTGGTGCACAAGGAGCGGGAGCTGAAGGAGATCTAGTGCCCGAGGGCGACAAGAAGGACGACCTGTTCGAGGACCTCGACAAGTTCTTCGCGCCGATCCAGGACGTGGACTGGCCGGAGAACCCTTCCGCAGCGCCCGCCCGCGAGGAGGCCCAGGCCCCATCCGACACCGATGCAGGGGAACCCGTGATCGTCGAGCCCGATGACTCCACCGGGGCCGGGCCGACCCCCGGCCAGGAGGGTCTGTTCGAGGGGTCGTCGCCCTCGGAGGCCGGGTCCGAGGAGTCCGGCTGGGGGGACGAGGAGAACGTCGAGATCTCCGAGGAGACGTTCGGCCGGGCCCCGTCCGCCTACGTCGACCTGCCACGCCCCTCCGAGGAAGGGGAAGAGGAAGAGGAAGAGGAGGAGGAGGCGCCGGAGGTGGGATCCCCCGTCCTTGAGGCTTCCGCCGAGGGCGAGGAGCCGAGCCCCGAGGCGGTGGAGGCGGCCGCCGAGCACTTCGCCGAGTCGGTGCGCGATGAGGCCGAGCTTGATCCGGAGGACGAGACCTCGCTCCCGGAGCTCTTGGGCGGCGGCGATGAGATGGGTGGCGACGACATCTCGGCGGAGCTCGAGGAGCCGGTGGACGCGGGCCGGGCCGCCGGCATGGGCGGCAACGAAGGGCTGGGCGGGCCGAGCTGGCAGGAGCCCACCACTATGGAGGTCGGGCTGGAGCAGGAGGCCCGCCGGACCGGAAGGGACGTCCCGGCCGCGTTCATCACCGGCCTGGCCCTGGCCGGGGTGGCATTGGGAAGCCTGGCCGTAGGCAAGTGGGCGTTCGCCCTGGTAGCCGCGGCTATCGTGCTGTGGGCCCAGGGCGAGCTGTATCTCGCGCTCCAGCGGCATCACCTTCAGCCCGCCACGGCGCTCGGCCTGGTCTCGGGCGGCCTCGTGCTCGGGGCGGCGTACTTCCGGGGCGAGGCGGCCATGCTGTCGATGTTCGTCCTGGCGGTGTTCGCCACGTTCCTGTGGTACATGGCCGCGCCGGCCTCGCATCGGCGAGGCGCGTCCACCAACATCGGCGTTACCGTCCTCGGCGTTGCGTACGTGCCCCTCATGGCCAGCTACGCCCTGGCCATGCTCGATCTCAACGACGGCCGGGCCCTGGTCTTGTCGGTGATCGGACTGACGTTCGTCTACGACACCGCCGCGTTCATCGTGGGGTCCTGGTGGGGGAACCGGCCGCTCGCGCCGACCATCAGCCCCAAGAAGTCCTTGGAGGGCGCCATCGGGGCCACACTCGTGGTCATCGCGGTCTCCGTGGGGGCCGTGGCCCCGGCGGTGACGGCGCTGAACACCGTGGGCAAGTCGGTGGCCCTGGCGGTGGTGGTAGCCGTCCTCGCTCCCCTCGGCGACCTGGCGGAGTCGCTGATCAAGCGGGACCTCGGAGTGAAGGATATGGGCAGCATCCTCCCGGGCCACGGCGGGGTGCTCGATCGGATCGACTCCGTGCTGTTCGTGGCGCCGGCCGCATTCCTGTTCCTGCGCTTGATCTTCTCGTAACCCTCCGTTGCTACGGATTGTCCGTGTCCCGGGGTACCCTTAGAGAGCGATGCGCTCGCTGACCATCCTCGGATCGACCGGATCGGTCGGGACCCAGGCCCTGGACGTGGTCCGGCGAAATCCCGATCGGTTCAAGGTCGTCGGCCTGGCCGCTCTGACCAACCACGAGCTTCTCGTTGGCCAGATCCGCGAGTTCCTGCCCCCGTACGTGGCCATCGCAGACCCGGCGGCTGCGGGGGAGCTCCGCGAGATGCTCGGCCAGAACATCCGGGGGGTCGAGATCATCGACGGGCCCGAGGCGGCGGAACGCCTGTCGCGCGACGTCGAGGCGGACATGGTGCTGAACGCGCTCGTAGGCTCGGCCGGCTTGCCCTCGACGCTGGCCGCCCTGCAGAGCGGCAAGACGCTCGCGTTGGCCAACAAGGAGAGCCTCGTGATCGGGGGCGAGCTGGTGATGGACCTGATCAAGGCGGAGCCCGAACGGCTCGTCCCGGTCGACTCGGAGCACGCCGCGCTTGCCCAGCTCCTCCGGGGCGAGCGCAAGGAGGATGTGAAGCGCGTGATCCTGACCGGCTCGGGTGGCCCGTTCCGGGGATGGACACGCAACGACCTGGCTCGCGCGTCCGTGAAGGAGGCGCTGGCCCACCCGGTGTGGCAGATGGGCCCGAAGATCACCATCGACTCCGCGACCCTGATGAACAAGGGGATGGAGGTCATCGAGGCTCACTACCTGTTCGGTATCGACTACTCGCAGATCCATGTCATCCTCCATCCCGAGGGCATCGTCCACGCACTCGTCGAGTTCCGCGACGGCACGATGCTTTCCCAGCTGGCCTCGGCGGATATGCGGCTGCCGATCCAGCTCGCGCTGGCCTGGCCCGAACGCCTGCCAACCGGGATCGCGCCGGTGCCCCTCGCCGACAAGCGGCTCACGTTCGAGCCTGTTGACCGAGAGGCCTTCCCCGCGGTCGACCTGGCCTACCGGGTTGGCCAGCTGGGCCTGACGTTCCCCGCGGTCATGAGCGCGTCCAACGAGGTCGCGGTCATGGCGTTCCTGGAGGGCAAGATCCCCCTCACTCGGGTCGTCGAGATCGTCCAGGCCGTCGTGGACGAGCACGAGGCCCCCGCGTCGGTGGTCTCGGTGGTCAACCTGGAACGGGCCGACTCCTGGGCCCGACAGCGGGCCGCGGAGATCATCGAGGCCCGCTGACCGAGGGCGGGATGGCGGGAACCATCGCGCAGGTCGCGTTCTTCGTCGCCCTCATCGCCGTCATCGTGATCCACGAGGCCGCTCACTTCGGCATGGCCAAGTGGTTCGGGATCAAGGTCGAGGAGTTCTTCGTCGGCTTCGGCCCGCGCATCTGGTCGTTCCGACGTGGCGAGACCGAGTACGGGATCAAGGCCATCCCCGCGGGTGGCTACGTGAAGATCGCCGGCATGAACCCGTATCAGGAGGCGCCGGAGGAGGAGGTGCCCCGGACCTTCGGGGCCAAGCCCATCTGGCAGCGCGCCCTGGTGATCGTGGCCGGCCCGGCAACGCACTTCGTGCTGGCGTTCTTGTGCTTCGCCCTGTGGCTGGGGCTGGTGGGCCGCCCAGTGGCCAGAGACCCCATCGTCGCCGAGGTGGCGCAGACGTTGGACGGGGCGGCCTCCCCGGCGGCGCAAGCCGGCCTGCGCTCCGGGGACCGGATCGTGGGGATCGAGGATGTCGACAACCCCACCGACGTCGAGTTGATCCGGATCACACGGTCCCACGTCGGCAAGCCGGTCACCTTGCGCGTGGAACGGGACGACCGCGCGTTCTCCGTCACGGTCACGCCGGTCCTGGCGACCGTGCAGGGGCAACAGGTCGGTCGGATCGGCGTGGTCCTGGCGGAGGCCCGGGAGCCTGCCGGGCTGGCCGGCTCGGTGAACGGAGGAGGCCGGCTGGTCGGGTCGACCCTCGTGGGCGCCGTGGAGAGCGTGGGGAGGGTCTTCGGGCCGGAGGGCGTGTCCAGGATCGCCGAGCTCCTATTCACCGACGCCCCCAGGACGCCGAACGACCCGGTTACCGTGGTGGGAGCCGGACGGGTGGCGGGCCAGGCGGCGGCAGGCGGCCGGTTCTGGGACATCCTCCTCATCTTCGCCAGCATCAACGTGTTCATCGGGTTCCTGAACCTCCTTCCCCTGCCGCCGTTCGACGGCGGCCACCTGGCCGTCTTGGCCATCGAGAAGGTCCGGGGGAAGAAGGTGGACATGCGCAAGCTCGTCCCCATCTCCGCGGCGGTCGCCGCCTTCTTCGTCCTGATGTTCGTGGCCATCATCTACCTGGACATCGCCAAGCCCGTGAACCTGAGCCCGTAGGGGTTCGCCACAACTTCTCAACAGGGCGCCCGAAGGGCCGCCACACGCTGCGGATACGATGAGGACGTGACCCAGCAGACCATCCTGGTCGTTGACGACGAGGAGGCCATCGCCGAGGCGGTACGAGCCCGTCTCCAGAGCGAGGGGTTCCAGGTCGCGGTGGCCGGCGACGGGGCGGAGGCCATCGCGCTGTGTGAGCAGGTCCGTCCGGACCTCGTGGTTCTGGACCTCATGCTCCCGGGGATGGACGGGTTGGAGGTGTGCCGGCAGATCCAGCGGGATCGGTGGGTCCCCGTGCTGATGCTCACGGCGCGCACCGAGGAGGCGGACAAGGTGGCCGGCTTCGCCGTGGGTGCCGACGACTACCTGACCAAGCCGTTCAGCCTGCGCGAGCTGGTGGTGCGGGTGCGGGCCATCCTGCGCAGGATGGAGCGGATCGGCGCGCTTCCCACCGATGAGCCCATCGACCGCGCCGGCCTCGCCATCGACCAGGCCCGCCGGACCGTGGCGGTTGACGGGATCGGCATCCAGCTGACGCCGCTCGAGTTCGAGATCCTCGTGACGCTGGCCCGGACCCCCGGCGTCGTTTTCACGAGGGAACAACTGATGGACAAGGTGTGGGGGTACCGGGACTACGCGGGGGGACGGGTGGTCGACTCGCACGTCGCCAGGATCCGCCGCAAGCTGGGCGAGGACGGTGCCGAGCCGAGGTTCATCCGGACCGTTCACGGAGTCGGTTATGCGTTCCGGGAGCCGGCAGAGGTGTCATGAGGCCGCTCGACAAGCTCCCCACGATCCGGGCCAAGCTCGGCTCCACCATCGTGTTCGCCGTCGGGATGACGATCGTCCTCGTCTATTTCCTCCTCGGGTTCGCGCTTCGGAGTGCATTCCGGGAGGCCGACCTAGGGCGCCTCGCGCGCGTGGCCACGCGCGCCGCGGCGTCCGATCTCCGCGACATACCGAACGGGGTCACCGTGGTGCTCCTCCGGGATGGCGCGTTCACGTGGTACGGGCCACAGGGCCGGCCGCCGCCGATGTTCCAGGACGGCCGGGTCCACCTCGGCGTAGCGGGGGGCATCGAGTACGCGGCCGTTCCCGTGCAGCAACCGGGACAGCCGGAGGAGACCGTGTACGCGATCCGGGACGCCCCGGGAGTGCTGGGGGCGACGCTCCGGTTCCTGAGCGACTTCTGGTGGCAGCTCCTGGTCGCCGGAGCGATCGCGGCGGCCATCGCGCTGGTCCTGGCTCGGTGGCTGGCCCGTGGGATGACCCAGCCGCTCCGCGACATGGCACAGGCGGCGCGGCGGATGGAGAC
Organism: Actinomycetota bacterium; assembly: GCA_044867345.1. GTDB lineage: Bacteria > Actinomycetota > UBA4738 > UBA4738 > HRBIN12 > AC-69. Next base: position 2,688 of record JBIOUU010000150.1, on the reverse strand, counting down.
CGGCGACTACGGCCAGCGCGTCCAGACCACCTCGCGGGACGAGGTGGGCCAGCTGGCCACGGCGTTCAACCGCATGGGTGCGGAGCTGGAGAGCCTGGAACGGCTGCGGCGTGAGCTCGTGGCCAACGTCTCGCACGAGCTGAAGACGCCGATCTCCGCGCTCCGGGCGCACCTGGAGAACCTGCTCGACGGCGTGGAGGAGCCCGATCCGGAGACGCTGCAGGTGATGCTGTCGCAGTCGGAACGCCTGTCCCGCCTGGTCGACCAGCTACTCGACCTGTCGCGCCTGGAGTCGGGGGAGCTCCCGCTTCGGCGCGAGGGCGTCCCGCTTCGCCGGCTCGTCGCCGAGGTCCTCTCGGAGGTGGAGGTGGTCCGGTCCGGCCGGGAGGTTCGGGTCGAGGACCGGGTTCCCGACGACATCCCTCTGGTCTTCGCCGACCGCGAGCGGCTCCACCAAGTCCTGTTCAATCTCCTCGACAACGCCGTCCGGCTGACCCCGCCCGGAGGCGAGGTGGTGGTGTCGGCCCATCGTGTCGACGGGCGCTGCGAGGTGAGCGTGGCGGACACCGGACCCGGGATCCCGGCCGAGCATCTGCCCCGGTTGTTCGAGCGGTTCTACCGGGTCGATCCGGCGCGCGCGCGCGATGACGGAGGCACCGGCATCGGCCTGGCCATCGCTCGGTCGGTGGTGGAGGCGCACGGCGGGCGCATCCGTGCCGAGAGCGAGGTGGGGAAGGGGAGCGTGTTCACCTTCGACCTGCCGGTCGCCCCCGCGGCCGGGCCCGAGACAAGGAGGGCCTCGTGAAGTCATCAACCGTCACGATCGAGGTGTCGGCGCCCGCGCGATACACCTACCTCGATCTGACCGAGGAGCTGGAGCGGGCCATCAAGGACTCAGGCGTCACGGACGGCGCGGTCATCGCCTTCTGTCCGCACACGACGTGCGCTCTGCTGATCAACGAGTGGGAGCAGGGCGCCCTGGAGGACTTCAGCAACCGGGTGCTGCATCTGGTGCCGGAAGACGTCTACTACGCGCACGACGACCTGGAGCGACGTACCCAGAACCTGGACCAGTCCCACGAGCGCCAGAACGGCCACTCACATGTCAAGTCGATGCTGCTGTCTGCCAGCTCCCACGCCATCCCAGTCGCGGCCGGGGAGGCGGTCCTCGGCCGATGGCAGCGGCTGATCCTGTTCGAGATGGACGAGCCGAAGGACCGCCAGGTTGTGTTCCACGTATTCGGCGGCTGACCCGGGTAGCCTGAAGCTGACGATGGTGGCCGAGCGAAGGAGATCCCGGCAGGTTCGCCTGGGCGATGTGACGGTGGGCGGCGACGCGCCCATCCGCGTCCAGTCCATGACCATCACGAAGACCGCGAACGTCGACGCCACGCTCCAGCAGATCGCATCGTTGGTGGCGTCGGGTTGTGAGATCGTCCGGGTGGCCGTGCCCCACTGGGAGGATGCCGAGGCGCTGACGGCCATCGCAGCGAAGTCCACGATCCCCGTGGTCGCGGACATCCACTTCCAGTGGAAATATGCGATGGCCGCGCTCGAGGCCGGGGTGCATGGGCTGCGGATCAACCCGGGGAACATCAAGTACCAGGACAAGGTCCGGCTGATCGCCCGGGAGGCGAAGGCGCGCGGCGTGCCCATCCGGATCGGGGTGAACGCGGGCTCGCTGGAGAAGGATCTCCTGGCCAGATACGGGTCGCCGACGGCCGAGGCGCTCGTGGAATCGGCCCTCGACGAGGCCCGGATCCTAGAGGACGAGGACTTCTTCGACATCAAGATCTCGGCGAAGCACTCGAGGCCGGGCGTGATGATCGAGGCCTACCGGATGCTCGCCGAGAAGTGCGACTACCCGCTCCACCTCGGCGTGACCGAGGCCGGGCCCATGCCGATCGGTGGCGTCAAGAGCGCGGTGGGCATCGGGACGCTGCTCGCCGAGGGTATCGGCGACACCATCCGTGTGTCGCTCACCGACGACCCGGTCGAGGAGGTCAAGGTGGGGATCGAGATCCTGAAGTCGCTCGGCCTTCGCAAGCGAGGCCTGGACCTCGTGGCATGCCCGTCGTGCGGGCGCGCCGAGGTCGACGTGCTCGGCCTGACCAAGCAGGTGAACGAGGCCCTCCAGTCCAAGGGCATCACCGTCCCCATCCGCGTCGCGGTGATGGGGTGCGTCGTGAACGGGCCCGGCGAGGCCCGGGAGGCCGACCTGGGGATCGCAGCCGGCAAGGGGCAGGGGTTCCTGATCGTGAAGGGCGAGGTCAAGGGGAAGGTGCCCGAGGAGCGCTTCGTCGAGGCCTTGGTGGAGGAGGCCGAGCGCATCGCGGCCGAGAGGGCTTCCGAGCCGGTAGAGTAGCGTCAAGAACCTCTCCACTTCCCAACTTCAATCGCTTCGGGATACCATGGCCGCCATAGGTCATCCGCCCGGTTGTGTGGCCGTGCCGCTCGGCCCGGCCCCGGGGGAAGGAGGGGGCCATGCGACTTCCGGACGCGTTTCCCGCCCGCACGTTCGCCGGTGCTCGACCATTCCGTTCGTCACGGCATCTCCTCCCGCACGAGGTCTCCCGCCGCGTCTTCCTGCGTGGGGCGGCCGGAGCCGCTGGAGCCATGGTCGGCGCGGGCGCCCTTCGCAGCCTGCCGGCCTGGGCGGCTGTACCCGGCACGGGTGTACCCAAGCCC
>JBIOUU010000149.1:0-2666 GCA_044867345.1 Actinomycetota bacterium | reverse complement strand
TCACCAGCATCGACGTGGACGAGTTCTCCATCGCCGGGGCGATGCTGGGCGAACCGCTCGAGATGGTCAAATGCGAGACCATCGACGTCGAGGTTCCGGCCAACGCCGAGATCGTCCTGGAGTGTGAGATCGATCCCGAGCTGCGCGAGCCGGAAGCGCCCTTCGGCGAGTATCCGGGGACCTACGGACCCGAACGCAACAACCCGGTGGTGTGGGTGAAGGCCATCACCATGCGGAAGAACGCTCACTACCAGAGCTCGTTCGTGGGCCACTGGGACAACCTGCTGCTGTCCGGGGTCACCCGGAACAGCATGATCTACAAGTCCTGCCGGCTGGCCAGCGGAGGGGTCCGCGCTGTCTACGTGCCTCCCGCCGGAAGGTGCCGCTACATCTGCTACGTCCAGATGGAGAAGCTCATCGAGGGCGATCCCAAGAACGCGGCGATGGCCGCGTTCGCCGCCGATCCGTTCCTCAAGTACGTGGTGGTGGTGGACGAGGACGTCGACATCACGAACGACGCCGACGTGTGGCACGCCATCGCCACTCGGACCCGCTTCCATCAGGACGCCTTTGTGGTCACGCACGCCCGCGGGTCACCTCTCGACCCTGCGTCATACGATCCGGCGGGCGGCTCGCATCTGGTGACGAAAGTGGGGATCGACGCCACGCGCAAGGCGGACTATCCGGTCGAGATCTCGACCCCGGGCGTCGACGGGATCGACCTCGATGCGATGTTCGGAGATGCCTGGCGCTTCACGCGGCAGGGTTGAGGCTGGCCGAAGCACCGGGGGAGGGAGCATGAAGCCGGCGGCATTCGAGTACCTCGCTCCACGGAGCGTGGAGGAGGCGGTCTCGTTGCTGGCCGAGCACGGGGACGAGGCGAAGCTCATCGCCGGCGGGCAGAGCCTCGTACCGATGATGGCCTTCCGCCTGGCTACCCCCAGCGTCCTGGTGGACCTGAACGGCGTATCGGACCTCGAGCATCACCGGCTCGAGGGTGACACGCTCGTCATGGGCGCCCTGACCCGCCATCACACCGTAGAGGTGATGCCCGAGGTTGGTCGGCGGTGTCCGATGTTGTCCGAGGCGGTCTCCATGATCGGGCACGCCGCCATCCGCAACCGGGGGACGGTGGGCGGGAGCATCGCCCACGCCGACCCGTCGGCCGAATGGCCGGCGCTCGCCCTGGCGCTCGATGGCGAGTTCCACGCGGTTGGGCCACTGGGAGCCCGCACCATCCCCGCCCCGGAGTTCTTCGTCAGCTATTTCACCAGCAACCTGGCGCCGGACGAGATCCTGACCGAGGTTCGACTTCGCTTCCCCAACGGTGGCCGGACGGGCTCGGCGTTCCTGGAACTGGCCCGCCGGCACGGCGATTTCGCCATCGCGGGGGTGGGAGCCCTGCTGACGCTCGATCCAGCCGGCCGCGTGGCCGACGTGCGGATCACGATGACGGGGGTCAGGGAGACCGCCACCCGTTCGCCCAGCGCGGAAGAAGTGTTGAAGGGCACGGAGCCAACCGATGAAGCCCTGGCCGCGGCGGCCGAGGCGATCGACCCGGACATCGACCCCCTTTCGGACCTGCAGGGCTCGTCGAGCTATCGGCGGCACGTGACGAAGGTGCTGGCTCGCCGGGCGCTGGCCAGGGGCCGAGCACGGGCGACCGGGGACGAGGCGGCATGACGGCCAAGCGCGAGATCACCCTTCGAGTGAACGGCCAGGCCATGAGCGCGACGGCAGAGCCTCGCATGACGCTCGCCGACTTCCTCCGGGACGAGCTGGGGCTCACAGGGACCCACCTCGGCTGCGAGCATGGGGTCTGCGGGGCCTGCACGGTCCTCCTGGACGGCCGGGCTGTCCGGTCCTGCCTGCTGTTCGCGGTGCAGGTCGAGGGGCACGAGATCACGACGGTGGAAGGCCTGGCCGAGCCGGATGGGACGCTTCATCCGATCCAGGAGGCCTTTTCGGCGAAGCACGGCCTGCAATGCGGCTTCTGCACGCCGGGGTTCCTGATGACTGTCTCCGAGCTGCTCGCAGATGATCCGAACCCCGACGAGCAGACAATCCGGACGTACCTCTCCGGCAACCTGTGCCGGTGCACGGGCTACCAGAACATCGTGGAGGCCGTGACCTACGCGGCCCAGCTCATGCAGGGGGCCGAACGGCTTGGATAGCCCGGTCGAGGCGGCAGCAGGGACGCCGTCTCGCGCGGCCGATGTCCGACCGCCGCAGTTGGTCGGACAACCCATCCGGCGCAAGGAGGACCTGCGGCTGATCACGGGTCGCGGCGCCTATACGGCGGACCTGCGGCTTCCGGGGATGCTGGCGGCCGCGGTCCTGCGAAGCTCCTTCTCTCACGCCCGCATCACCCGGATCGACGCGAAGGCGGCGGTCGAGCTGGATGGCGTGGTCGCGGTCTTCACTGGGGCCGATCTCTCAGGACGGGTCGGGACGATCGTCGAGGCAGCTCGCAAGGAGGTCGAGGGGCCCATCAAGGACCGGGTGCCAACCCTGGATGTGAAGTCCTGCCCGATGCCCGTTCTGGCCCGCGACGAGGTGTTCTGGGTGGGGCAGCCGCTGGCCGTGGTCGTTGCCGAGAACCGGTACGTGGCAGAGGATGCCCTGGAGCAGATCGAGGTCGAATACGATCCGTTGCCGGTCGTGGC
>JBIOUU010000148.1:0-2598 GCA_044867345.1 Actinomycetota bacterium | reverse complement strand
GGCGGCCGTGGTCGATGATCACGACGTCGTCGACCGTCTGGGCCGCCTCGGCGAGCATGTGGCTCGAGACGAGGACGGCCCCACCCTGTTCCGCGAAACGGCGGAGGAAGCGCCGCAGCCAGTGAACACCCGCGGGGTCGAGGCCATTGGCTGGCTCGTCCAGGACGAGCAACTCCGGGTCGCCGAGAAGGGCCGCCGCCAGGGCGAGCCGCTGCCGCATCCCCAGCGAGTACGTCCTCACCCGTCGCCTGCCGGCGGCCTCGAGGTCGACCAGCGCAAGGACCTCTGCCACCCGGCCGGGCGGGATCTCCGCCGCCATGGCCAATGCGCGCAGGTGGTCGCGCCCGGAGCGCCCGGGGTGAAGGTCGCTCGACTCGAGCACCGCACCGACCCGACGGGCCGGGTCGTCGAGTTCCCGATAGTGGCGGCCGAACACCAGGGCCTCCCCCGCGGTCGGCTCGGCAAGCCCGAGCAGCAACCGGAGGGTGGTGGTCTTGCCGGCGCCGTTCGGGCCGAGGAAGCCGGTGACCGTCCCCGGGCGCAGCGAGAACGTGAGGTCGTCGACGGCGACCACCTCGCCGAAGCGCTTGGTCAGGGAGCTAATGGTGACCACGGGGTCGCCGCCGCCCTTCCCCGAGGGAACAACTGCTCCTCGCTCGTCCACGCGCTTTGTCACTCGCGTCCCTAATGGACACCGGGGCCGAGGGCGCCGGTGAGATGGAGGAAGACCATCAGCCCGATCAGGGCGACGGCGATGACGATCCCGAGGACGAGTCCCCAACGCCGTCTGGGCTTGGCCGCTCCGTCGACGGGACCTCGGCGGGCGTCGTCTTCGGTCTCGGGGGAGCGGCGCGGGTCGTCCATGTGGGTCCCTCCTCTTCCGTTCTGCGCGGTCTTCGGAAGAATCAAGATTATCGAGACAGTCTGTCTAATGTCAAACGGATCGTCTCGCCTCCCGTCATCGCGTATAATCCGGTCCGTGCCGAGGCTGTGGACCGAGACCATCGAGACGCATCGTCGCGAGGTGCGCGACGCGATCCTGGACACCACGGCGGCGCTGGTGGCCGAGCACGGGCTGCTGGCGGTGACGATGTCGCAGATCGCCGAGGAGACAGGCATCGGACGGGCCACGCTGTACAAGTACTTCCCGGACGTCGAATCGATCCTCCGCGCCTGGCACCACCGGCAGATCTCCGGACACCTCGCCCACCTGGCCGAAGTCCGGGACCAGGCCGCCGGTGTCCCCGAGCGACTGGAAGCGGTGCTCGAGGCCTACGCCCTCCTCTCCCGCCACTCCCCCGGGCACCACGAGGCCGACTTCGCGGCGTTGCTGCATCGAGACGAGGAGGTGGTCCGAGCCCAGCGCCAGGTTCACGCGATGATCCGAGACCTCCTGGTCGAGGCCGCGAAGATCGGCGACGTCCGGGACGACGTGCCGCCCGACGAGCTCGCGAGCTACTGCGTCCACGCCCTGGCCGGAGCCGTCACCCAGCGTTCGAAAGCCGCGGTCCGTCGCCTCGTGTTGGTTACCCTCGCCGGGTTGCGCCCGCCACGCTGACCCATCCCGATCTGGCTGCAGCCCTCGACCAAGCATCCGGGAGCCGGATGAATGGCGACGCCGGGTCCGAGGGGACGTCACACCGACGCGCGGCCGGGTCACACGCCGTCGGTGAGCGCCGGCACGGAACTGGTCGAGTTCAGCCCCTCGGACGAGCTGGCCCGGACCATGGAAGTCACAGTTGTTGCCCCACATCGAGGGCCGATGGGACAGCAGCCAACGGAGTGCCAACAGCGAACGACAACCAGCGATGAAGGGTCAGGAAGAGCGGTACTGAGCGGGTCGGTGGAGCAATCTTGGGAAGCGTGGATTCACATAGTGGCCTGACAGCTACGGCTGTCTGACGGGAGCCTGAATCGCCCTGCCTTTGGGCGCCTTGATCGTGGGGAGTCGAACCACCACTTCCAACCCTCCGCTGGTTCGGGGCTGAACTGTGGCGTCTCCTCCGTGGGCCCGGGCGACGGCTCGAACGATGGAGAGGCCGAGTCCCACGCTGCTCGAGGATGCGATGCGGTCGCGTGTGACGCGTCGGAAGGGCTGGAAGAGCGTCTCGATCGATTCGGCGGGGACGATAGGCCCGCTGTTGATGACGATGAGTTCGGCGGCGTCCTGGGTTTGGCGAGTGGAGACCTCGATCCAGCCAAGTTCGTGGTTGTACGCGAGGGCGTTCTCCACGAGATTGCCCACCAAGCGCTCCAGGAGCGCCGGGTCGCCAGCCACCCAGGCCGGCGAAAGATCCTCCCGTAGGGTGATCTCCTTGTTCCTCGCGGCTGCCGCGAGGTGTCCGAGGACGTCTCGAGCCACCGCGGCAAGGTCTACGCGTTGTCGCGCCGGGAGGCCAGACTCGCTTCGGGCCAGGAACAGGAGACTATCGATCAGCCGTTCGCTCCGGTCGATAGCCCCACGGATGACCTCGGCCATCTCCTGCAGTTCTGCCGGGGTCACGTTGGGGTTGGAGAGGGCGACGTCGAGCTCGGTCCGGATGATGGACAGCGGCGTGCGCAGCTCGTGGGAGGCGTTGGCGACGAAGTGCTTCTGGC
>JBIOUU010000147.1:0-12091 GCA_044867345.1 Actinomycetota bacterium | reverse complement strand
CAGGCCGCCGTGGCCCGGCTGTCCCAGACGCAGGATGAGCTCACCGCCACGCAGGCCGAGCACGACCGTCTGGTGCGGCTGATCGACCGGATCCGGCTCCGCTTCCAGCGACGAGCCGTGCTGGCCTTCGAGACCGGGCCGGCCGGTACGTTGGACCTCTTGCTGTCGTCGAACTCGTTCTCGGAGTTCTCCGACCGCATCGAGTTCCTGGGGAACATGGCACAGGCGGACTCCGACCTCGTCGTCGAGAACCGAGTGACCACTGAGCAGCTGCGACGCACCGAGGTCCACCTCGCGGATCTGTCCGAACAGCAGGCCGCGCAGGCCCAGCAGCTCCGGGCGAGCCAGCAGGCGATCTCATCCGACGTTTCGGACCTCCAGGCCGAGGTTGACCGGATCCGAAAGCAGATGCAGCTGGCGGCGGTCCTCGGCCTGCGCACCATCCCCGGCGCGCCGATCTCTACCTGCCCTGTCCAGGGACCGAATTCCTTCGTCGACTCGTTCGGCTGGCCCCGGTCGGGGGGGCGGGTGCACGAGGGGATCGACATGATCGCTCCGTACGGCACGCCGGTCGTCGCCGTCCAGGCCGGCAACGCCGTCCAGACCCCGAACACCCTCGGAGGCCTCGCCGTGATCGTGTACGGACCGGGGGGCGACTGGACCTACTACGCGCACCTGTCCTCGTACGGCGCCACGGGAGGCGTCGGGGTCGGCACGGTGATCGGGCATGTCGGGAGCACTGGCGACACGTCGGTGAACCACCTCCACTTCGAGTACCACCCGGGCGGTGGAGCGGCGGTCGATCCGTACCTCGCGCTCCTCGCGGTTTGCTGAGCCGGGGGCGCCCGTCCGCTCCCGGCCCTACAATCTCCTCGCCCCACGGCCGATGGAGTAAAGGTGACAGTCCAGGGCGGTAGCCGCCGGATCGATCGCATCCTTCGCCCGCAGTACGCGGACGGCCTGGCCGCGATGTCCCTGGACGAGCTCCGGAGCCGCCGGGATGAGTGCCTGGCGGAGCGGGAATACCTCTCCCTGCTTCGGCGGCTGGTCCAGGGCCGCGCCGAGATACTGAAGGCCGAGGTCGAGCGCCGGGGCGGAACCGGTCAGGAGGGCACGCTCGTGGAGCGCTTGTCCAAGGTCCTGTCCTCTGAGGGCCACGGGACCTCACGGGGGGAAGCGGTGAAGGTGGGGCTGCCGGAGGAGGAGATGCTCCAGGCACGGCGGCGCGTGGAGCGCCTGGCCATGGATGCTGGCCTGTCCGACCCCAGCGCGCTCGACGATGGGCAGCTGAGCAGGGCCGTGGACGTGCTCGAGGCCGAGGAGCAGGAGGTCTCACGGGACCGCTCCGCCGTGATCGACGTCCTGGACCGTGTCCAGGACGAGCTGAAACGGCGGTACAAGGAGGATCCCTCGCTCGTCCTGTCCTGAGCCTTGCCCTGTGGTTCGCTCGGGGGAACCGCCTCGGCCGTTCGTCCCCGCCTCGGCTCCCTACGGGGGATGGGTGTTTGGGCCGGAGGCCCTATGGACCCGGTCGATGCAGAACGGCAGGCTAAACCGGCATTTCGCCCTTCCCGCTGCGATAACGTCCGCTGCTGATGACAAAGAAGACCCTTCCCCGGCCGGTTGTCGGCGTCCCGGACCCTGAGCTCCCGACCGTCCACGAGCAGCTCATCGTGTTCGCCAGGGAGCTGGGGGAGCTCTACCAGCTGGAGCGGCAGCGGAGCGCACAGCTGGAAGCGGTCCTGTCGAGCCTGCAGGAGTCCTACATCGCCACGATGAAGAGCCTGGCCCTGGTGATCGAGGCCAAGGATCGCAGCACGAGGGGACATCTGGAGCGCACACAGGTCTTCGGGATGGCGCTGGCCCGCCGGGTGGACCCCGCCCTGGCCGAGGCGGCCGAGCTCGGGTATGGGTTCTTCCTCCACGACATCGGCAAGGTCGGCATCCCCGAGGACATCCTGTGCAAGGCGGGACCGCTCTCGGGGGAGGAATGGTCGGTCATGCGAGGCCATCCCGTGATCGGCGCCCAGATCGTGGCTCCCATCCGGTTCCTCGGTGAGGCCGTGCAGGTCATCCGGCACCACCACGAGCGATTCGACGGCGCCGGGTATCCGGACAGCCTGGCCGGCCGAGCCATCCCTCTTCCCGCCAGGATCTTCGCCGTTGCGGACTCTTTCGACGCGATGATCAGCGACCGTCCGTACCGGCGCGCCCGCCCGGTGGAGGTGGCCCTCGAGGAGATCCGGGACGGCGCCGGCACGCAGTTCGACCCCGAGGTCGTGGACGCGTTCATCTCGCTCGTCGAGGAGGAGGCGTTCACCGCCACCGGAGGCGACGACCCCGACCGGCTCGCGCACGTCGGGTAGCTCCCCCTAGGCTTCGACGAGATGGCGTCGGGGACCGTCCTCGTCCGTGTCCTTCGCTCTGGGTTGGAGGAGTCCGTCCACTTCGGCCACGTCGCCGTATCCGACGTCGATGGGCACCTGGTGGCGTGGGCCGGGGATCCCCACCGACTGGTCTTCGCCCGCTCGTCGATGAAGCCGGTCCAGGCCGCCGTCTCGCTCGGCGCGATCGGCGGAGGCCTCGGCGACGACCTCGTCGCGGTGATGTGTGCCTCGCACAATGGTGAGCCGCTCCACGTGGCGGCGGTCAGGCGACTGCTTCGGGCGGCGGGCCTGGGGCTGTCGGCCCTCCGCAACCCGCCCGGGTGGCCACTCGATCCGTGGTCCATGGCGAAGGCCGGAAGGCCCCGACGGGTCCTGCACAATTGCTCCGGCAAGCACGCGGGGATGCTCGCGGCCTGCGAGCGGGCGGGCTGGGACCTCGAGGGGTACCGCTCGGCCTCCCATCCCCTCCAGCGCCGGATCCTTCGAGCCGTCCGAGGCCTGGCCGGCCTCGCCGACGTGGCGATCGGCGTGGACGGCTGCGGCGTGCCCGTCCACGGGATGCCGCTGTCCACCATGGCCACGCTGTACGCCCGCCTGAGCAGGCCGCAGTCCTTCGGGGCTCTGGGCGAGGGGATCACCGAGTGCACGGCGGCGATGCGCGCCCACCCCTACCTCGTCGCCGGCAGGAACCGGACGGATACCGCCGTCATGGAGCGTTCTGCGGACCTCGTCGTGAAGTCCGGGGCGGAAGGGCTGGCCTGCGCGGTCGCTCCGAGAGCCGGTCTGGGCATCGCCGTGAAGGTCGCCGACGGGGGCGAGCGGGCCTCCGGACCGGCCCTCATCCGGGCACTCACGCTCATCGGCGCGCTCTCGGACGCCGAGCTCGCGGGACTGGAGCGCTTCGCCCACCGCCCCGTCGAGGGCGGAGGCGCCCGGGTGGGCGAGGTGGTGGCCGATTTCCGTCTCCGCCGGGCTCGCGGCCATACGTAACGTGGCACGGTCTTCCGGGGACCAGGTGCAAGTGCAACCCTATCCGCCGGGTCGCGTAGCATCGTAAGCATGGCCTCCTCGATGACTGCTTCGGCGCGGCCCCGCGTGGCCGTGGTCAGCCTTCACACCTCCCCGCTCGATCAGCCCGGCACCGGTGACTCGGGGGGGATGAACGTGTACATCCGGGCCGCCGCCGATTCGCTGGCGGCCCGAGGGGTCGGTGTGGACGTCTTCACCCGATGCCAGGGCCGGGGCGGGCCCGATGTCGAGGAACTTGCCTCGGGGTCACGGATCATCCAAGTCAAGGCGGGCCCCTGCGCCCCGGTGGCCAAGGAGGAGCTCCCCCGGTTCCTACCCGAGTTCCTCGGCGGCCTCCTGCACCGCCAGGAGGCGGAGTCCGCGCGCTACGACCTTGTCCATTCCCACTACTGGCTGTCGGGATGGGTGGGGCGGAGCACCAAGGAGATCTGGGGGGTCCCGCTGGTGGCCTCGTTCCACACCCTGGGTAGGGTGAAAAACTCCTCACTGGCCCCGGGGGAGCGCCCGGAGTCTCCCGTTCGCCTGGCCGGGGAGGAGGCCGTCATCGGTGACGCCGACCGGATCATGGCCGCGACCCCCGCCGAGGCGTCCCAACTGATCGGGTTGTATGCGGCCGACCCGGGCCGCATCAGCCTGGTTCCCCCCGGCGTCGATCACCAGCTCTTCTTCCCCCGGCCAAAGGACCAGGCGAAGGCCAGGCTCCACCTGGCCGGGGTTCGCTTGGTGCTGTTCGTCGGCCGGCTCCAGGCGCACAAGGGCCCGGACATCGCGATCCGTGCCCTGGCGGAGGCGGTGGCCCGCGACCCCGAGGGCACCGCCGACGTGGTGCTCGCCGTGGTGGGAGGACCGAGTGGCGCCGGCCATGGCATCGAGGTGGGCAAGCTCATGGATCTTGCCGCTGCGATCGGGGTGGGTGAGCGGGTCGTGTTCTTCCCGCCCCAGCCGCAGACCCGGCTGGCCGACTTCTACGCGGCGGCCGAAAGCGTGCTGGTCCCGTCGCGCTCCGAGTCGTTCGGCCTCGTGGCGCTGGAGGCGCAGGCGTGTGGAACGCCGCCGGTCGCCGCCGCCGTGGGCGGGCTGCGCTACGTCGTGGCCGACGGCGTGACCGGCTTCCTGGTTGAGGGCCACGACCCCGGCGACCACGCGGAGCGATTGCTCGAGGTTCTCAGCAACCCCCGGGGGGCGGCCCGGATGGGCCGGGCGGGGGTGGCCATGTCCCTCCGGTTCTCCTGGGACTCCACCGCGGAGGAGATCCTGTCGGTGTACCGGGAGGTGCTGGAAGGGCGGCTCGCCACCGGCCGAAGCGCCTCGGGCGCGTAGCCGGAGGCAGCGGGCGCATGATCCAGGGACGGGCCGTGACGCTCCGGCCGGTCGAGGAGCGGGACCACCCGCTCATCCACCAGTGGCAGAACCAGTCCGAGGTCTGGTGGTGGATGGACTATGAGCGGCCCTTCTCCCTTCAGGACATCGCGGAATCCGAGGAACGCTCACGCGCGGAGGGGCACCCGTTCATCATCGAGGCCGAAGGGAGGCCCGTGGGCAAGATAGGGCTGAACCAGTTCCGCCGCCGGGACCGGATCTGTTCGCTGTACATCTACATCGGTGAGCCCGGCGCCTGGGGGAAGGGCTACGGCAAGGACGCCATCATGACCTTGCTGTCGTACGCCTTCGACCGCCTGGATCTGCACATGGTGGAGCTGTGGTCGCTCGCGCCGAACGAGCGGGCGCTCCGCGCCTACCGTGCATGCGGGTTCGCGGTCGACGCCACGCTCCGCGAGCGTTCGTTCAAGGACGGTGGGTTCGTCGACCGAGTCATCATGAGCGTCACGCGCGAGGAGTTCGACCGAACTCGATTGCAGCGCAACGATTCCCAGGGTTAGGTCTTCTTATTGTCAGACCGCAAGGCTGTTTGTCACTCTTTATCTCGGTGCCGCTACCAGGGCATATGGCGCGTGACCAGCGGCTTCTTCCGCTTGACGGTGTATGGGGCCACCGATACATTTCGCCTCGCTCCGAGCAGCCGAAGTGGCTGAGTCAGGGAACCGAAGCGGGGAGCCCTGGGAAAGCCGTAAGGCTAACTGGGCGCACCTGGTCGTACGGTTGGGAAAGCCAACTGGCTGTGCGGGCGGGGAGGCTCGGGAGGCCCCAAAGCCCAACGAAAGGCGTCTACCGCTCGGAAACCAAGACAGTTGCAAGGGGTTGCTCGGAGCACCTGAGCCCGAGGGGCTGACGGTGGTTGGAGGCTCCGGCCTCCGACGAGCCGAAGGTCCCTCGGGTTCTGTCTTTCTGTACGGTTCGGCCCGATGAATGCCCCGGTCCTTCGGCTCACGCAGGCCCGGTGGTTCCGGCGGCTGGCCACGCAGACACCCCTGGGGCGGGCCCTCGCATCGCGGTTCGTGGCCGGCGAGGGCCTGGACGACGCCATCGCGGCGGCCCACTCCCTGGCCAAGGACGGGATCCGAGCCATGCTCGATCACCTGGGGGAGAACGTCACCGCCCCCGAGCAGGCATCCGAAGCGGCCAACGCCTACGTCCGGGCCCTCGACCGGATCCGCGAGGAGGGCGACCTCGACTGCATGATCTCCGTCAAGCTGTCGCAGCTCGGCCTGGATTTCTCCAGCGAGCTTTGCATCTCGCACATGGAACGGGTGATGGCTGCTCCCTCGTCCGCCGGCTCGATCGTGATGATCGACATGGAGAGCAGCGCGTACGTCGACCGGACCCTGGCCATCTTCCATGATCTGCGAGCCCGCCACGACCGGCTTGGGCTCTGCCTCCAGTGTTCGCTGCGCCGAACCGAGGCCGACGTCCGTGCCCTCCCCGCGGGCTCGATCATCCGGCTGGTGAAGGGGGCATACCTGGAACCGGCGGAGATCGCCCTCACGAGCCGACGGCAGGTGGATGCCGCGTTCGCACGGTGCTTCGTCCGGCTGCTCGACCTGGGCCACACCGTGCACGTCGCCACCCACGATCCGAGGCTGATCGAGGGGACGAGGCGGTTCGTGGAACGTCGCGGCATACCCTGGTCTCGCCTGGAGTTCCAGATGTTGTTCGGGGTCCGGCGCGACCTTCAGCGCCGCCTGGCGCGGGGCGGATACCCGGTTCGCGTGTACATCCCCTATGGCGCCGAATGGTATCCCTACCTGACCAGGCGCCTGGCCGAGCGACCTGCCAATATGTGGTTCTTCCTGTCGAACCTGGTGAGGAGAGGGAGATGAATCGAGGAATGACCGGGGATGACTAAGCGGGTCGCGTTCCTTGGCGGGGGCAAGATGGGCGAGGCGCTTGTCTCCGGGCTGATCCGTTCGGGTGGGCGGAAGCCCGACGAGATCATGGTCACCGCCCGCCGCGAGGAGCGCGTCCGCGAGCTGGCCGAACGAAACGGCGTCGCCGCCACCCTGTCCAACCCTGAGGCCGTGGAGTGGGCCGAGACCGTGGTGCTTACCGTCAAGCCCCAGGACATCGAGGCCCTGCTGGGACAGGTGGCCGAGCACGTGACGCCGGAGCACCTGGTGGTCAGCTTCGCCGCAGGCGTCCGGACCTCGTTCGTGGAGAAGCATCTCGCCTCGGGCGTACCGGTCGTCCGCGTCATGTCGAACGTTGCCGTTTTGGTGGACGAGGCGATGTCGGTGGTGTCCCCCGGATCCCACGCCGAGGACAAGCACGTCTCGCTCGCCGAGGAGCTCCTCGGATACGTGGGGAGGGTGATCCGGCTCCCCGAGGTTCACCTCGACGCCATCACGGCCACCAGCGGATCGGGTCCGGCTTACTTCTTCCTCCTGGCCGAGGCGATGATCGAGGCCTGCATCCTGCTCGGGCTGTCACGGGACGTCGCCACCGAGCTCATCATCCAGACGATGCTCGGCTCGGCCAAGATGCTGCGCGACACGGGCAAGCACCCCGTCGAGCTCCGGGAGATGGTGACCTCGCCCGGCGGCACGACCATCGCCGCGATCCGCCACCTTGAGGAGGCGGGCGTGCGGGCGGCCTTCCTGAACGCCATCGACGCCGCCCGCCACCGAAGCGCCGAGCTGGCCCGGGGCGGCGAAGAGGAAGGGGACGCCTGAGCGTGGGGCGAGGGGCCAGGGCCAGGGTGCGCTGGGCGCACGACCGGGAACGCAGGAAGAAGGCCCGAGAGAAGCGCAAGGCGGCGGAGCTCGCCGCCTCCAGGAAGAAGAAGAAGTAGGTTCCGGCCCCGGCCGTCAGCCTTGACTGGCGATCCGGTTGCGAAGGACACCGATCCCCTCCGCCTCCAGCTCGATCTCGGCGCCGGGCCAGATACGGTGGTCGAGCTCGGGGAAGGCGAGGGGACTGGCGGCGAACGCCTCGCCGGCCTCGAGGGCTTCCAGGCGGGAGGCCGCCGCCACCTCATCCAGCAGGTCGCGAGCGGTACCGTTCAGGTTGCCCTTGGCCCATTGGTCACCGTCCACCCGCACGGTGACGAACACGGTCTGGGGGTCGATCTCGTCGGCCGTGAGGACGCAGGGTCCGATGGCCACCGGGAGCCCGTCGGGCCTGGGGGTCGGGTCACCGGATCCGTCCCGGACCGCGAAGTCGCTCACCAGCGTGTAGCCGAACACGACATCCTCGATCTCCCGCGAGGAGCCCGCGCCCCTCACGCCCCGGCGGAGGATGGCGGCGATCCGAGGCTCGTACTCGAGCCACCCGGCACCCACCGGCCACGGCACCTCCTCGCCGGGGCCCGCCACCCTGCGAACGCCCTCGGCCGAGTCGCGGCTCCTCAGGGACGTCGGGAGGATGGGCGGCAGCAGGCGTGCTCCTTTGACGACGAGGGCGGCTGCCTCGTCCCGTTCCAGGGCGGCCCGGGCGGCATCGAGCACCGTGCCCCCGTTGCTCGAAACCAGGGCTTCCATGCTGGTGGGGAAGGCCGGGTGCCCGACCAGGTCGGGCAGGTCGACCACCTCACCCTCAAGGAGCGCTCCCAGTCGCCGGTGCCCCCATCGGTCGAAGGTCACGAGCCTCAAAGGGAGGCCGATGATACGCCTCCGCAGGAGCCGTTTCTCGATATCCGCGGGCCGGTTCGATATGGGCCGCCACCTCGTGCGCGACTTGGGACGGATCTGGCCCCCCGGCTACCATAGAGCCGTCGTTCGAGCGAGCTTTTTCGAGCAGGAGGCGTCTCCCATGGCAGAGCAGGGCTTCCGCATCACCTACGCGACCATGTCGGCCGACAACGAGGAGCTGCACAAGGCCTACGAGCGGGGCATCGAGGTGGCCCGGTCCTGGCTGGGGCAGCGCCATCCGTTCTACGTGAACGGCGAGGCCCGGCAGGGGAGTGGAACCAAGGAGGAACGATCCCCGATCGACCACGATCTGGTGATCGGGGAGTTCGCCCAGGCCACCAGGGAGGATGTGCGCGACGCCGTGGCCGCAGGAACGGCCTTCGCGCCGACGTGGGCGGCGACCCCGTGGAAGGAGCGGGTGGCGCTGGTCCGCAAGGCCGCCGACCTCATCTCCGAACGGCGAAGTGAGCTCGCGGCGCTCATGGCCATGGAGGTCGGGAAGAACCGGTTGGAGGCGCTGGGCGACGTGGAGGAGTCGGCCGACCTGCTCCGGTGGAACTGCAACGAGATGGAGAAGCACGACGGATTCACCACTCCGATGCAGTCCATGGGCTCGCCGGGCGAGTACGTGGACGTGCTCCGGCCTTACGGCGTGTGGGCCGTCATCAGCCCGTTCAACTTCCCTATGGCCTTGGCCGCGGGCCCCTCGAGCGGCGCGCTCGTGGCCGGCAACTGCGTGGTCTTCAAGCCCGCCCATCTCGGTGCCTTCACCGGCCTCAAGCTGTACGAGGTCTACCGGGACGCCGGCATCCCGCCGGCCGCGTTCCAATTCCTGTCGGGTCCCGGGAGCGTGGTGGGCGAGGAGCTGGTGAACCATCCGGACGTCGATGGCATCACCTTCACGGGCTCCTACGAGGTGGGGATGGGCATCTACAAGGGGTTCGCCAAGGACTTCCCCAAGCCGGTGATCTGCGAGATGGGCGGGAAGAACCCGGCCGTGGTCACCGAGAAGGCGGACCTGGACAAGGCGACGGACGGGGTGCTGCGCTCCGCGTTCGGCTACGGGGGCCAGAAGTGTTCGGCCAACTCGCGCGTCTACGTGAACCGGAAGGTGTACGAAGAGTTCGTACAGCTCCTGAAGGAGAAGACCGAAAGGATCAGGATCGGTGACCCGCTGGAGAAAGACGTATACCTGGGGCCGGTCATCGACGACAACGCGGTGGCCACGTTCGAGGAGGCCTCGGCGGAGGCCAAGAAGAACGGGAACGTCGTCATCGGAGGTGACCGGCTGAAGGAGGGCGACCTGGCCCGGGGGAACTTCGTCCAGCCAACGGTGGTCGAGGTGCCGCTCGACTCGTGGATCTGGAAGCGGGAGCTGTTCGTGCCGTTCGTCTCGGTCGCGCCCTACGACGACCTGGACGAGGCGCTCCGGTTGGCGAACGACACCGAGTACGGCCTGACCGCGGGGTTCTACAGCGAGGATCGGGGCGAGATCCAACGGTTCCTCGACACGATCGAGGCAGGCGTGGTGTACGTGAACCGCCGGGCCGGCGCGACGACGGGCGCCTGGCCGGGCGTGCAGCCCTTCGGCGGTTGGAAGGGCTCCGGCACGAGCGGGAAGGCCGGCGGCGGCCCGTACTACGTCCAGCAATACCTGCGCGAGCAGTCCCGAACGGTGATCGAGGAGTGAGCGCCCCGGAGATCGCCGACCTGGCGGCGGCCCAGGCCCCCCGGCTCCTCACCGAGATCCCCGGACCGGAGGCGCTGGCCCGGATCGAACGCGACCGCAAGGTCACCAGCCCCTCGCTCCCGCGCGCGTACCCATTCGTGCCCCGGCGGGGCTCCGGCTCGGTGGTGGAGGACGTCGACGGAAACGTGTTCCTCGACCTGAACGCCGGGATCGCAGTGACCTCAACGGGCCATGCCCACCCCTCGGTCGTCGAGGCCATCCAGCGGCAGGCGGAGGAGCTGATCCACTACTCGGCGAGCGACTTCTTCCTCCCGATCTATGCGGATGTCTGCGAACGGCTCGACCGGATCGCGGGCATGTCGAAGCCGGCGAGGAGCTTCCTGACGAACTCGGGGACCGAGGCGGTGGAGGCCGGCATCAAGCTCGCGCGGTACGCGACCGGACGGCAGTACGTGATCGCGTTCTTCGGCTCGTTCCACGGACGGTCGTACGGCAGCGTGTCACTGACCGCGAGCAAGGCCCGGTACCGGACGGGGTTCGGGCCGCTCCTGCCCGGTGTGCTGCACTCGTTCTTCGGGGACTTCGAGTACCTGGAGGAGGTCCTGTTCAAGCGGTTGGTGTCGCCACACGAGGTGGCCGCGATCGTCGTCGAGCCCATCCTCGGCGAGGGCGGCTACGTCCTTCCGCCCGAGGGGTGGTTCCGCTACCTCCGCGAGCTGTGCTCCCAGCACGGCATCCTCCTCGTCGCCGACGAGGTCCAGAGCGGGATGGGCCGGACCGGGAAGATGTGGGCCATCCAGCACTTCGGGGCGGAGCCCGACATCCTGCTGGTCGGCAAGGGGATCGCAAGCGGGATGCCGCTCGGTGCCATGGTCGCCCGCGACGACCTCATGAGCTGGGAGGTCGGTGCCCACGGTTCCACCTACGGCGGCAACCCGCTGTCGTGCGCCGCGGCGCTGGCCACCATCGACCTCATCGAGGACGGACTGGCCGAGAACGCCGAACGGGTGGGGTCCTTCCTGCTCGACGGGCTCCGCCAGATGCAGGCGCGCCGGCCCCTGATCAAGGAGGTCCGTGGCCTGGGCATGATGATCGGGATCGAGTTCGGGGACCATGACACGATGATCGCCGTGGAGCAGGCGGCGTTCCAGCGCGGGCTTCTGGTGCTCGGGGCGGGGGACGACGTGGTCCGGATGTGTCCGCCGCTCGTGTTTCGCCGGGACCAGGCGGAAACGGCGCTCGAGATCTTCGAGGAGGCCGTCGCCGAGGCGGGCGGCTCGTAACGGAACGGGGAGGTTCCGTGGCGTCCACCATCAACACGATGAGCTTCGATTGCGCCGACCCGCGGCGCCTCGCCGAGTTCTGGTGCGTCGCCCTGGGCTACGAGGCGGTTGACGTGGACGACGACGAGGCGTTCATCGGCCCGAGCGGCGCCGCGAACGGGCTCTACTTCCAGCGAGTTCCGGAGCCCAAGGTCGTCAAGAACCGGGTTCACCTCGACCTCCGTCCCCCGCGATCGATGGCCGCCGAGGTGGAGCGATTGCGGGACGCGGGCGCCACCGACCAGCGATTCGTCGAGGAGGGCGGGAGCTTCTGGACGGTCATGCTCGACCCCGAGGGGAACGAGTTCTGCGTCCTCCGCGGCCCGGAGGACGGGTGGTCGCCCGGGCACTGGGCGTGAGCCTGGTGGGTGGCAGGTGAGCAAGGTCGCCACGATGAAGGACGCCGTCGGGGACCTCGTCCGCGACGGCGACACGGTGGCCATCGAGGGGTTCACCCACCTGATCTGCTTCGCCGCCGGCCACGAGATCATCCGCCAGAAGCGGCGGGATCTCACGCTCTGCCGGATGACCCCCGACGTGATCTACGACCAGATGATCGGCGCGGGCGTGGCGCGCAAGCTCGTCTTCTCGTGGCTCGGCAACCCCGGCGTCGGGTCGTTGCTCGCGGTTCGTCGACGC
>JBIOUU010000146.1:0-16207 GCA_044867345.1 Actinomycetota bacterium | reverse complement strand
GTGTTCGTGCATTTCAGCGCGATCAGCGGCGACGGGTACCGGAACCTCGACGAGAACCAGCGGGTCGAGTACGACGTGAGCCAGGGGCAAAAGGGCCCCCAGGCCGCGAACGTTCGCCCCGTCTAAGGCGTCTTCGGACGTACTGCGAGGGCCCGGCGCGAGCCGGGCCCTTCGCGTTTTCTGGATACTTGAGGGGTGGGAACCGGCCTCACGCTCCTCGTCGACTCGGCGAGCCTGATCTATCGGGCGCTCTTCTCCGTCCCCGACTCGGTCAAGGCGCCCGACGGAACCCCCATGAACGCGGCCTACGGGTTCCTGGGGATGCTCGAGAGCTTGGTGGCGACCCACGACCCAGACTTCCTCTGCTGTGCGGCGGACGATGACTGGCGACCCGACTGGCGGGTCGAGCTCGTCGACACTTACAAGACGCATCGGGCTGAGCCGGGAAGCCCCCAGGAGCAAGCCGAGGACCGGCTGGCTCCCCAGATGCCGGTCATCTTCGAGATCCTCTCCGGGTGCGGCATCCAGGTGGTCGGGCATCCCGGCTACGAGGCCGAGGACGTCATCGGAACGCTGGCCCAGCGAGCGCCGGGGCGGGTCGGCATCGTCTCCGGCGACCGGGACCTCTTCCAGCTCGTCCACGATCCCGATGTGTTCGTGTTGTATCCGCGGCGAGGCGTATCCGAGGTGGACGTCGTGAACGAGTCGTTCATCGAGGCGAAGTACCAGATCCCGGGCCGCGCGTATCGCGACTTCGCGGTGCTGCGCGGCGATCCCTCCGACGGCCTGCCGGGGGTTCGAGGCGTCGGTCCGAAGCTTGCGGCCGGCCTGCTGGCCCGATACGGGAGCCTCGACGGTATCCTGGAGGCGGCACGGGCATCCAACGATCAGGGGATCTCGCTCGGGAAGGTCCGTCGGGACCTCGACTACGTCGAGCGCGCGGTCAAGGTCGTCACGATCCCGACCGACCTGCCCATCCCGGAGGTGGGCCTGGCCCGCCCTCGACGGGAACCGGCCGCCGACGTCATCTCGCTCGCCGAACAGCACGCGCTCGGCGGCCAGGTGCGCCGTCTTGTGGCGGTACTGACGTCCGGTCGCACAGGCACCTGACCTGGAAGCGACTGCCGCCGAGGTCTACCCCGCTTCCTCGTGCAGCGGTAGGGTTCACGCATGCGGACACGAAGCGCGGTGTCGGTGCTGTTGGTTGTCGCCGTGGCGTGTGGAGGGAACGGTTCCGGGGGGACCTCGCCGCGACCGTCCCAGACCGGCACCGTGTCGGCCCCGACGGTCCGCGAGTTCACCGTGGACGTGGGCGGTCGAACGCTCTGGGGGCTGTGCCAGGGCGAAGCGAGACCAACCACTCCCACCATCGTGCTGGAGGCGGGCAACGGCAACGACCACACCCAGCTCTCTCCCATCGCCGATGCGCTCATGCAACACGGGTTGGTGTGCAGCTATGACCGCGCCGGGCTTGGCCAAAGCGATCCGCCGCAGAGCGCTCGCCGACCATTGGGCGACGTCGTCGCCGACCTGCACTCGGTGCTGGTTGGCGCTCACATCCCACCACCGTATCTACTTGTCGGCCATTCGATGGGTGGCGATGTCGTCCTGCTCTACGCGCAGCGATATCCCGCGCAGGTGGCCGGCATCGTTTCGATGAACCCAGGCCCGCCCTACAGCGACTGGCTACGCCGTCTTCGCCCGATCGTCACACCGAAGGAGCTGCTCACCAACGAGATCAGGCCGGAAAACGGTTTGGACGGCGGGATCGAGCCGGTAGTGGTGCGCGAGACCGATGATCTGTTGGACAAGCCGTTCCCCCGTGGGATCCCATACACGATCATGTACGCCGAGGATTGCGGCGGCGGTACCGACCCCTACTGCAACCGGGTGGTCGGCCAGCTGCAGGATGCCAGCCGCGCCCTTGCAATGTTGACATCCGACGGCCGGTTCATACACGTGAAGGGTGCCGGCCATGAGATTTTCGCGACCGATCTCGGCACGGTGGTCGGTGCGATCAAGGAGATCGCGCGACGCGCCACATGATCCCCGCCGCCGATCAAGGCTTACCGAGCGTCCCCGAGTTACCCGAATCGGCTCTATCGAGTCGTCGGTCGACACCACGAGCGCTCTCTGCCTCACCTAAGCCTTCGTTGCCTTCGTCGAGGATGCGGCGGAGCACCGGTAGCACCACCCGGTCTTTCTCGCGGCCGGCCGCCTCCTTCGACCTGATCACGTCGGCCAGCGAGGCCACGTCGACATCGACGCCCAGGATCGTGAGGTGCACGGCGTCGCGCGCGAGGTCCTCGTAGCCGGCCGTGCCGCTCGGCATGAAGGTGAGGTCCAAGCGGCCGTGGTCGGTGACGAGGTTCCACATCTCGACGTTGCCCAACGATGCGGCGTCGTGTCCGAACGGGACGCCCGCTGGCTCGCTCGCCGTCCATACCCGGGCGTGCATCGACTCCAACGCCGCCGACATGCGTTCCAGGTTCTCCTTGGACCACTCCGGGACCACGTCGACGTCGGTCGTGAGATACGGAGAGCCGTGGATCACGGCAGCGAACCCGCCCACGAGTACGAAGCGGACGTCGTGCTCGTTGAGGACGGCCAGCATCCGCTCGGGCGCGAGCTCGGGCTCAGCCACGGCGGCTCCCCGCGGCCGCGCGGCCGGCCCTTGCGAAGCGAAGCGCCGCCTGGTGCTGGCGAACCCGCGAATCGACGTCAAGGGCCAGGTTCGACCGGGCCACCGACCAGTCCGAGTCGTCGATCGGCGCCAGCCGGATCTGAAGGTCTAACCCGCACGCCCGGATCAGCTGGCCCAGTCGATCGGCGGTGGGCTCGGTCCGGCCCCGCTCGACCCGGGCGATAGCCGACTGCGTGGTCCCCACCCGGCGGGCCAGCTCGACCTGGGTCAACCCGGCCCTCCGCCGTGCCTCTCGGATCAGCGTTCCACCGCTCATGAACTGGAGTATAGCAGACGTGCTATATCCCTCCAGGAGCTTCCGGAAGGGCGCTAGGCTCGGGTCTGCCATGGACCAACGGGTCAGCCTCATCACCCTCGGCGTCCGGGACCTCGAGCGGTCCCGGCGCTTTTACGAGGCGATGGGCTGGAGCACCGGGGCCGCGCCGAGCGACGACGTCGTGTTCTTCCAGACCGGCGGGTTCATCGTCGCGCTCTGGGATCGGGCCAAGCTCGCCGAGGACAGCGGGGTCCAGGACGCCGGTGGCTGGGGCGGTGTCGCGCTCGCTTACAACGTGAGGTCACCGAACGAGGTGGACGCGATCATCGAGGAGGCAAGGAAGGCAGGGGCCACGATCGCTCGGGCGCCGGGTACCACGTTCTGGGGCGGGTACTCGGGCGTGTTCGTCGATCCCGACGGCCACCCCTGGGAGGTCGCCCACAACCCCGATTGGACGCTGAACCCCGACGGGTCGGTCAGCCTCGAGTAGCCCTTCGACGGGCGCTACATCACCTCGAAGGTCTCGTACACCGAGATCTTCGCGCCGCCCAGCAGGACCGGGCAGTCCTTGGCCATCTTGACCGCCTCGTCGAGCGAGTTCGCCTGGATGATCGAGTACCCGCTGGCCGGCGATCCGGCCGGACCGTCGCTGACCTTGCCCTTCGTGTCGATGGTCTTGGCCTGCGGCGTGAACGGGTTCCCTCCGTCCTTGAGAGCGGGACCGAGGTTCTCCATCCACACGCCCCACGCCTTCATCACGTCGGCCTGCTCGGACTCGGTCTCGGGCATCTTGCCACCGCTGTAGAGCAGCAGGTAGTCGGTCATCTTCCCCTCCTTGTCAGGGTTGCCGAAGTGGGCATCCTACTCCTCTTATTAAGAAACGGTTCGGGCATTCCGCTGGAAGCCCCGGCCGGTCGCGGCTTCGTCCAGGCCCCAACTCACGATGCGCTTGGGCCGGATCCGGAAGAACTGGGGCGCGAAGTGGGGGAACCTCGGGTTGATCGCGTTTCCGCCGGTCTCGTGGAGCTCCGCCTGGCCCCGGACCTCGAGCGCGCGGGCCTGGCGGTCCTTGCCGGATCCGAACGTGTCGTCGAGGAGGAACGTGACCTTCGGGTTCTGTTTGGCATCGCGCCATTTCTTGCCCTCGCCGAAGGCGATGCCGCCGATGTCGATCGTGTCCTGCTCCTCGTTGAACCAGAAGGTCACGGGGATCACGTGCGGATGGCCGTCCGGGCCGATGGTCGCGATCCGCGCCAGCGTCTGACTCCGCAGGTACTCGATCTCTTCTTCGGTGAAGACGCTCATCCCACCCAGCCTACGACCGCACCTTCGCACCGCCATCGGATCGAACCTCCTTCTCGCCCCCGGTAAACGTTCCTGACCTCGTCCCGCTCTGTAGCTGTGGGATGCGAGGGCGAGGGCCTACAGTGCGAGAGGTGGGGGAGGGTCCGGTGTCGCCTCGCGAGCTCCGCGAAGGCGTCGAGCATGACATCGAGCGCCTGTAGCGGGAGTCGGCCCCGCAGTTGTGGCGCTCCATCTACGGGTTCGCCGGCGGGCGGCGGCACCTGGCGGAGGACGCCGTGGCCGAGGCGTTCGCCCGCGCCATCGAACGGGCGAACGAGATCCGCGACCCCCTTGCATGGATCTACCGAACGGCGTTCCGAATCGCCAGCCGGGAGCTCCAGCAGGAGCGACGTGGTCCACCGACATCACCCGACCCGGTCCCGGGCATCGACCCGGCGGACGTGCAGGACGTCCTTTCGGCACTGTGGACCCTTTCGCCGAACCAGCGGGCGGCCATGGTCCTCCACGACCAGGAGGGGTTCACCGCGCCCGAGGTCGGACGGTTGATCGGCATCTGCGCGGCGACGGTCAGGGTGCACCTGTTCCGGGCGCGACGGCGGCTCCGGCAAGTCCTCGGCGGGGAGGAGGATCGTAATGACTGAGCGTTGGCAGCGTGAGGTGGCCAAGCTGCATCGGGCCGAGCTCCCCGGCGATCTGTGGGAGCGGATCACCGAGGGACCGCGGCTCGAGCCGCCACCCCCACGGCACCCGTCGCGCGTGATCGTTGCGGCGACCGCGCTCGTGCTCTTCGTGGCGGCGGCGGCGCTACTGTGGATCGTCTTCACGCCGTTTCGAATGACCGTGAAAACGCTCGCCGGCTCCGATGTCCTTCCGGTTCCCGGGCGTGGGGAGACCTCACCGGTATTCCTCGGAGATGGCCGTCCCGTCTTCGTCGTGCATCACGAGGACGGGACCGTGTCCGTGGTGGACGCGTTCTCCCCCCACCGGGCGTGGGGGTTCGAGGAACCGGTGGAGTGGTGTCCCACGACGCGTCAGTTCGTCGAGTGGGCGCACGAGGCGCATTTCAATGAGTACGGGACGTGGGTGTCCGCAGGGCCTGCGCCGAGTGGGTTGGCGACGTTCGCGTTCCAGGTCGTGGAGCGAGACGCGGCCGGCGATCCGGCATCGATCCGGGTCGGGGCGATGCAGGCGCCCGACCCGGGAGGCTCGGCTCCCATCACCGACCCGTCCCGCCCGCCGTTCTGCCCGGGCGCCGAACCGGTGACGTTCACCGTCGACGCCTCCACGGTGTGGGAGTCCCCCGCAGCCGCGGTGGCCGCCCAGCCGGAGGGATGGATCGCCGTCAGGGGAACCCTGTCGGTCGCCTCGGACGGCTTCGTGCAGCTGTGCTCCGCGCTCGGAGGAGAGCGTTGCCAGGATGGCGCGGTGGTCCGAGGGATCGACGGGGTCGGCCTAATGGTGAACGTCCTTCAGAAGTACCCCGGAACCGGGTACGAGGAGCCCCACGTGTGGCTGGGGCAAGTTCGAGGTGGGGTCCTGGACGACCTCGCGATCGGCGACATCCGAACCAGTGATTGAAGCGCTTGCGCCGGAGCCCGCTGCGGGGCACCATTCCGCACGATGAACGTTGAGGTGGTCACGCCGAAGGAGAGCCTGAGCGCCACAGCCAGACCCGTCGCGGCGGCCGCCGTCGCCGGGTTCTCCACCGGTGCGGTGATCGGCGGCATCGGGGGGCGGCTGGCGATGTTCGTGCTGCGCCTCACATCGGATCCCGCCCTCCGCGGATTGAAGACCGACGACGACTTCACCATCGGAGTCTTCAGCGGCGAAACGCTGTTCCTCGTCATCGTCACGACCGTCTTGGGCATCATCGGCGGCTTGGTCTACCTGGTGGTTCGGGGCTGGCTTCCCGAGCACGGCAGGCCGTGGCTGTTCGGTGGGCTCACCGGCATCGTAGGAGGGGCGACGGTCATCCGCCCAGGGGGGATCGACTTCACGCTCCTCGAACCTCTGGGCCTCGCCGTGGCGATGTTCATCGCCCTCCCGGCCGCCTACGGCGTAGCGGTGAGCCTGCTCATCGAGCGATTCCTCGCTCGCGACTCAGCGTTCTCGCGGTCGAAGGTGGGGATCGCCGGGTTGGTCCTCCTGCTCCCGCTGGCGTTGTTCGGCCCGATCGGCCTGGCCGTGGGGGCCCTGATCGTCGCCGTCGTGATGCTGGGCCGGGCCTCGCCCGAGATCGCGTCCCTGTGGACCTCCCTGCCGGTCGCATGGATCGGTCGGGCGGGGCTCATCGCCGTCGCGGTCGTGTGGGGCGTTGCCCTTGTCAGGGACGTCATCGAGGTCCTCTGAGCGCCGAGCCCCACGCCGGCGTCAGGAAGGGGCCGGCGCCTGCTCCTCGTCGAGGCTCGGGAGGCGGGCCAGCGCGTCGCGGAGGGCCTCGAGATCGGCTCGGTCCAGACGAAGGAGCTCCGGCGGCGGCTCGTACATCCCCTCCATGATGGCAGCCCGGGTCTTGCGCCCGAGCGGCGTCAGCACGACCAGCTTCACCCTGCGGTCGGTCGGCGACGAGCGCCGTTCGGCCAGACCACGCTCCTCCAGGCGGTCCACCATCCACGTGGCGTTCGACGCGTCGCACGCCCACTCCTCGGCCAGGGTTCCCATCGGCCGGCCCTCGGCGGGTTCGAGGCTCCCGAGCGCCCTGGCGTCCCCTGGCGTCAGGCCGTAGCGCCCCAGCACGCGGCTCCGGTGCTTGACCGTCTTGAAGAAGAATTCGACGAGGGGGCGCCACGCCTCGGCCGCCAGCGCCTTCTTGCTTGCCTCCGCCCTCGTCCCCGCTCCCATACTCGGATCGTAGCCCAGATGTGGAGAAACTTCAACTGTCTCGAAGATTTAACCTCATGGACACTTGACATAGCTCAACTATCGCGCGTAGGGTGTCCCTCGTCTGCGAAGGGAGGTGTGCCCGTGAGCCAGAACGCCATCGCGATCAAGGTCGAGGGCTTGACCAAGCGGTTCGGATCGGTCGTCGCCCTCGGCGGCATCGACTTCCAGGTCCCCGCCGCGACCATCTTCGGGCTCCTCGGCCCGAACGGCGCCGGCAAGACCACCGCCATCAGGATCCTCACCACGATCCTCACGCCGGACGAAGGCCGGGCCGAGATCCTGGGGCACGACGTGATTCGTGAGGCGGAGGCGGTCCGGTATCGGATCGGGTTGGCCGGGCAGTTCGCGGCGGTCGATCCCAACCTCACCGGACGGGAGAACCTCCGGCTGGTCGGCAAGCTGGCCCAGATGCCGCGCGAGGCCATGCGAACCAGGGCCGACGAGCTCCTCGAGCGCTTCGACCTGTCCGATGCCGCCGACCGTCCGGTCCGCACGTACTCCGGTGGGATGCGGCGGCGCCTGGACGTCGCCGCCGCCCTGGTCCAACGGCCGCCGGTCCTGTTCCTGGACGAGCCGACCACGGGCCTCGACCTGCAGAGCCGGAACGCCCTCTGGGCAACCATCCGCGAGCTGGTGGCCGAGGGCACCACGGTCCTGCTCACGACGCAATACCTGGAGGAGGCCGATCGGCTGGCCAGCCGGATCGCCGTCATCGACGTCGGCAGGGTCATCGCCGAGGGAACGCCCACGGAGCTGAAGGCGAACCTCGGCAACACCGTCATCGAGATCGGGATGCCCGATGAGGTCGAGGCCCTCCGGGCGCAGGCCGCGCTGGCCGCGCTGAACGGGGGGCCCGAGCTCGAGGGCAGCATGCTTCGGTTGTCCTCCGACAGCCCGAGGGTCCTGATGGACGTGCTGCGGACCCTCGATGGCCAGGGGCTCTCTCCCTCCTCGCTCACGGTCCGCGAGCCGAGCCTCGACGACGTGTTCCTCGCCCTGACCGGCCACCACGCCGAGTCCATCGAGCCCCAAGAGCGTGAGCCTGCGTCGATCGGAGGTGCCAGATGAGCCAGTCCGTCGCCCTTCCCGCTCCGGTGGAACGCCGGGGGGTTCGCCGCCTGTCCGGTGCCGTCTCCGACGCGCTGGCCATGGCGGAGCGCAACCTGATCACCTACCGGCGGGTGCCGCAGCTCCTCGTGTTCTCCACGATCCAGCCGGTAATCTTCGTCCTGCTGTTCCGTTACGTGTTCGGCGGCGCCGTCCGGCTGCCGGGCTTCCCGTACCCCTACGTCGACTACCTGATGCCGGGGGTCTTCGTGCAGCTGACCGTGTTTGGGGCCATCGCGGCCGCCGTGGGCATGGCCACCGACCTGAAGAGCGGCCTCCTCGAGCGATTCCGGTCCCTGCCCATGGCCCGCTCCGCCGTCCTGGCCGGCCGAACCATCGGCGACTTCGCGCGCAACGTCTTCGTGATGGTGCTCGTGATCCTGGTCGGATTCGCGGTCGGTTTCCGGGTGCACACGAACCCGGTCCTGTTCCTGGCCGGCATCCTGCTCGTGCTCCTGTTCGCCTACTCGCTGTCGTGGGTCTTCGCGTTCGTTGGGTTGGCGGTGGGCGATCCCGAGACCGCACAGGCCGCCGCGTTCCCTATCCTCGCCCCGCTGGTGTTCGCCTCCTCGGCGTTCGTGTCGACGGCGACGATGCCTGGATGGCTCAGGGCGTTCGCCGACCACCAGCCCGTCTCGGTCACGGCGAGCGCCGTCCGGGCCCTGCTCGAGGGAGGGCCGACCACGAAGTACGTGCTCCAGTCCCTGGCGTGGATCGTGGCGATCATCCTGGTGGCCGCCCCGCTCGCGGTGAGGCGGTACCGCAGGGCCGTGTAGCAGGCCGGCGACTTCACCGGTTCCCGTACTGAAGGGTCTCGGGGCGCTCGAGCAGGATGACGATGGCCCGGGTCGGCGTCACGGGGCGATGCTCGACCCCGCGTGGGACCGTGAAGAGGTCCCCGGTGTGCATCTCGACCGCCGGAAAGCCCTCGAGCTCGATCCGGAACTCGCCCTCCCAGCACAGGAACAGCTCGTCATCATCGTGGTGGTGCCACGGAAACTCGCCCTCGATGGCGGCGATGCGCACCACTGCCTCGTTCGCCACGACGAGATCCCGGGGCTCGAACGGTCGCTCGATGCCTGCGGCCGCGTACGGGATGGAGACCGGGCCGTCCATTGCATCCCCATGCTAGGCGAGCCGGCGGAGGGCAGGCTTGCGCGAGTGGAGGCACCACCGTCAGGCTTCGGACCCAAGCCAAGGAGGGCGGGAGCGGCCACCGTTCCCCGATGTTGCCTGCCCTGGTAAGAATCGGCTCCATGGAGCAGGCGCTCGTCGGCCGCAAGGACGTGACCTGGCCGGCCCGGACGGTCTGGGTAACCACCGTCCTGATCTGCACAGCGTCCGCCGTGCTCGTGATCGTTGCCTGGAACGACCTGGCCGGCGATGACCTCGTGTTCAACTCCCTGGGGATCTTCTCCTCGCTCCTGTACGCGACGATCGGGCTACTCATCGCGCTCCGTGCCAGAAGCATGATCGGCTGGATCCTGATGTTCGCCGGGCTGGCCCTCGCATTCGTCAGCTTCGGCACCGTGTAGACGGCGACGGCTGGAGCGCAACCTCCACGACGGCGCACAGCAACAGCTCGTGGCGCTGTCGGTGAAGGAGCGGCTGGCGGAAGGCCTGATCGAACGGGACCCACAGAAGGCCAAGGAGATGCTGGCCGCGATCCAGGCCGACACGGTGGACGCGATCGAGACGCTCCGCGACATCGCCAGGGGGATCTACCCGCCGGTGCTCGCCGATAAGGGCCTGCCGGCAGCCCTCGACGCGCAGATCCGCAAGACAACTCTCCCCGTGGAGCTTCGCGCGGGTGCGGTTGGCCGCTACCCCCGCGAGGTGGAGGCGGCCGTGTACTTCTGCTGCCTGGAAGCGCTTCAGAACGTGAGCAAGCACGCGGGCGCGCGCTCGGCAGTCGTTCTCGTGTCCTCGGAGGAGGGCCGACTGCTCTTCTCGGTGGCCGACGACGGCGCTGGGTTCGAGCCGAAGCGCTCGGGCATGGGCACGGGCGTGCAAGGCATGAGAGACCGGCTGGCGGCCCTGGGTGGCGACCTCGAGGTCAGCTCGGAGCCGGGTCGGGGGACCACGGTGGCCGGCTGGGTCCCCGCCACTCCCGAGGGGTTGCCCTGAGGGGAGCGGTCTCGGTCTTCGAACGGCCACGCCGCTATCCTCACTCGATGGGCCTGTACCGGCTCTCGGAGCCCGCGGACCAGCTCGTCGCTCCCGCGATCGTTGCGGCGTTCGACGGGTGGATCGACGCCGCGGGTGCATCGACCGCGGCGACCGTGCTGGTCGGTGGCGACGGCGAGGCCATCGCTACCTTCGACCCCGACGCCCTGTACGACTACCGCTCACGCCGACCCGTCCTCGACGTCCTCGACGGGAAGCTGACCGAGCTGGTGTGGCCCGACCTCACGCTGAAGCGAGCCCGGCACGGCCGGCGCGATCTCCTGGTGCTGACCGGCCCGGAGCCCGATTTCCGGTGGCGGGAGCTGTCGCAGGACGTACTGGAGATCTCGCTGAAGCTCGGGGTGGTGGAGTGGGTCAGCCTGGGCGCCATCCCGGCGGCCGTCCCCCACACGAGGCCCGTACCGATCCTGGCCACCGCGTCGAAGCAGGGGCTCCTCGCCGAGGACGAGCTGCAGGGGCCGGAGGGCTTGCTCCGCGTCCCCTCAGCCGCGCTCAGCACGATCGAGCTGGCGGTCTCGAGCGCCGGGCTGCCGGCGGTCGGCTTCTACGCGCAGGTCCCGCACTACGTCGGCGGGCCGTTCGCCTCCGCCACCATCGGCCTCCTGGAGCACGCCGGCCGACACTTGGGGGTCGAGCTGCCGCTCGGCGCGCTCGCGGACGAGGCCATGGCACAACGCCAGCGCCTGGACCAGGCGGTGGCCGACAACGAGGAGTCCAGGGAGTACGTACAGCGCCTGGAGCAGATGGCCGACGAGCAGGGGCAGCCGTCGGGCGAGGATCTGGTCTCGGAGATCGAGCGTTTCCTCCAGCAGCGCGGCGGGGGCGGGGACCAGCCCTCCATCAATTGACCCGCCAGCACCCCGGCGATGCACGTCTTCGGCCGCCGCGAGTTCCTTCGACGGTCGGCTCTGGCAGCCGGCGCCCTGCCCCACCGGAGGTCGATCCCGCTTCCTGCCGTTCGTCGGTAAGGTGGACCCAGGTTGCCGAGGGAGGCGCGGATGGAAGGGCCGACGCAGATCAAACCGAAGGGACTCGCCGACTACCTGGACGTGCTGTCGAAAGCAGTCTTCCAGTCGGGCATCAGCTGGCGCGTTGTCGAGGCGAAGTGGGAGGGGACGCGCGAGGCGTTCCGCGGCTTCGACCCCCACAAGGTCGCGAACCTGACGCCGAAACAGGTGGAAGCGCTGGCGGAGGACACGCGCCTCATCCGCAACCGCCGCAAGATCGAGGCGACGGTTGAGAACGCCGAGACCATGCTCGCGCTGGAGGACGAGTTCGGCGGGTTCAAGAAGTACCTTCGGTCGCATGGGGACTTCGAGGCCCTCTCGGCCGACCTGGTCAAGCGGTTCAAGTTCCTGGGCGACATGGGTTCGTACTACTTCCTCCACGTGGTTGGCGAGCCGGTCCCGCCCCACGACCAGTGGATGAAGTCGCATCGCCCCCAGGGCTTCGCCCCCCGCACGCCGAAGGCGAGGACCGCGAAGGCCCGGACGTCGAAGCCCCGGACGCGCCGATAGCATGTCGGCATGCCGGAGACACCGCCGAGCGAGCGGACGAAGGTAAGGCGCCACCCCGAGCGCGGCGCGTACGACCGCGCGACGATCGACGCCATCCTGGACGAGGCCCTGTTCTGCCACGTCGGGTACGTGGCCGAGGGCCGCCCCCGGGTGATCCCTACCATCCATGTGCGGGTCGACGACACGCTCTACGTCCACGGCTCGAACGCCAGCCGGACCCTTCGAACGATCAAGGACGGGGAAGAGGTGTGCATCGTCACCACGCTGCTCGACGGCCTCGTGCTGGCCCGATCGGCGTTCATGCACTCGATGAACTACCGGTCGGTGGTGGTCTACGGCCGAACCCGGGAGGTCACGGATCGGGAGGAGAAGTGGATGGCCCAGAAGGCGCTCGTCGATCACGTTTGCGCGGGCCGCTCGGACCAGGTCCGCATGCCGACCGAGGACGAGCTGAGCCAGACGACGATCCTGGCCGTTCCGCTCGACGAGGCCTCGGCCAAGCTCCGCACCGGACCGCCCAAGGACGACGAGGCCGACTACGACCTGCCGGTCTGGGCCGGCGTCCTCCCGATGTCCACCGTGCCCCAGAGGCCCCAGGACGACCCCCGCCTGGGCCCCGGACTGGGGCCCCCTCCCAACGTGGCCCGGTACCGCCGCCCGCCAGCCTGATCAGGCCCTCAGAGTTGACGTTCCACCGACATGGTGGTTCGATATATCGGTCCGATATAGGCAACCGATATATCGAAGCGCAACTCAAGGAAGGAACAGATGCTCGAGCTCGCGATCCTGGGCCTGCTGAAGGAGCGGTCCATGCACGGCTACCAGCTCTCCAAGCGGCTCACCGACACGCTCGGAGGGTTCTGGCGGGTGTCCTACGGCTCGCTGTACCCAACGCTCCGGCGCCTCGAACGCGATGCCGCCGTCGAGCGCGTCTTCGACCAGCAGGAGGTCGGACGGCGCAAGAACGTCTACCGCATCACCGAGAAGGGCGA
Source organism: Actinomycetota bacterium (assembly GCA_044867345.1). Lineage (GTDB taxonomy): Bacteria > Actinomycetota > UBA4738 > UBA4738 > HRBIN12 > AC-69. The sequence continues at coordinate 3,256 of JBIOUU010000146.1, read as the reverse complement.
GGAGCTCTTCCAGAGGCTGCTCGAGGAGGCCGGCGCCGAGTCCTCCTCCGAGGACAACCGGTTCCGGGTCCGCCTTGCCTTCTTCAAGTACCTGGCCCCCGATACGCGGATCCGCCTGTTGGAGCGACGGCGGGCCTACCTCGAGGAACGGCTCTCGACCATCACCGCGTCGCTCGCGGCGACCCGTGAGCGCTTCGACACGTACACGCTCTCGCTGATGCAGCACGGACGGGAGTCAACCGAACAGGACATCGCCTGGCTGAACGGCCTCATCGCGGCCGAGCGTCGCCAGTCCGATTCGATGAGGGACGGAACGAGGCGCCGCAAGGCCCGAGCGCTTCGCAGAAAGGAGCGCACGATATGAGCAAGGTCCGCCTCGCGATCGTGGGCGTTGGCAACTGCGCCTCGTCGCTGGTCCAGGGACTCGAGTACTACAAGCACGCGGATCCGGAGGACCGGGTGCCGGGCCTCATGCATGCGCAGCTCGGGCCGTACCACGTGTCGGACGTTGAGATCGTGGCCGCCTTCGAAGTCGATGCCAAGAAGGTCGGCAAGGACGTGGCCGAGGCGATCTTCTCCGAGCCGAACAACACGATCCGCTTCGCCGACGTGCCGCCGACCGGCGTGACGGTGCAGCGGGGCCCCACCCTCGACAGCCTCGGCAAGTACTACAGCGAGGTCATCGCCGAGTCCGAGCACGAGCCGGTCGACGTGGCGAAGGTGCTCCGCGACGTCCGCGCCGACGTGCTCGTGTGTTACCTCCCGGTCGGGAGCGAGGCAGCCGCCAAGCAATATGCGCAGGCCGCCATCGACGCCAAGGTGGCCATGGTCAACTGCCTGCCGGTGTTCATCGCATCGGACCGCGAGTGGGGCCGGAAGTTCGTCGATGCCGGACTGCCGATCGTCGGCGACGACATCAAGAGCCAGGTCGGCGCCACCATCGTGCACCGCATCCTGACCAAGCTGTTCGAAGACCGCGGGGTGAAGCTGAACCGGACCTACCAGCTGAACTTCGGCGGCAACATGGACTTCATGAACATGCTGGAGCGGGAACGGCTGGTGTCCAAGAAGCAGTCGAAGACCCAGTCGGTGCAGAGCCAACTGGAGAAGCCGCTCGACCGCAAGGACATCCACATCGGGCCGTCGGACTACGTGCCATGGCTGGAGGACCGCAAGTGGGCGCAGATCCGGCTGGAGGGCCAGTCCTTCGGCGACGTGCCGCTGAACATCGAGCTGAAGCTCGAGGTGTGGGACAGCCCGAACTCCGCCGGGGTGGCCATCGACGCCATCCGCTGCGCCAAGCTGGCCAGGGACCGAGGCGTCGCCGGCCCGCTCATCGGGCCGAGCGCGTACTTCATGAAGTCGCCGCCCGTCCAGTTCACCGACGACATCGCCCGCGAGATGGTCGAGGAGTTCATCCTTGGCAACGGGGCCAGCCGGTCCGCCGACTGGACCGCGTTCTTCGACGCCCAGCCCGCGTAAGGGAAGCGTCGGAACCCCATTCGCCGCGTCACAACCTAGGATTCGGCCGTGAAGGGGACTCTGGCGCGGACCAGCGACGCGCTGAGAAGCCAGGACTTCCGGCGCCTGTTCGCCATCCGATTGGTGAGTCAGTCCGCCGACGGGTTCTTCCAGGCCGCGCTGGTCGCATCGGTCGTCTTCAACCCGGAGAAGCAGAGCACCGCGGTGGGGTTCGCCATCGCGACGCTCCTGGTGTCGCTGCCGTTCTCAGCGGTAGGGCCGTTCACCGGGGTGTTCATCGATCGGTGGTCTAGGCGGAGGATCCTGGTGGTGGCGCCCTGGATCCGAGCGGCGGTCGTAGGGCTCGCTCTGATGAACCCCCGGACGGCGGCGGTGCCGTTCTACGTGGGCGTCGTCCTGGTGTTCTCGCTCAACCGGTTCTACCTAGCAACCGCCCAGGCCGTCGTGCCTCGCCTGGTCCCCACCGAGGACCTGCTGATGGCGAACTCGATCGCCACGGTCGGTGGGACCGTCGCGCTTCTGGCCGGCGTGTTCGTGGGAGGGTGGGTCTCCGACGTCTTCGGCAACGTGCCGGTGATCGTCTCGGCCGGCGTGATGTGGCTCGTCGGCTCGATGATCGCCACTCGCATCACGACGAGCCTTACACCACACCGCCCGCCGGCCGAAGCGGTGACCGACGAGATCCGACGGGTGGCCCGCGAGTTCGCCGACGGAATGAGTCGGCTGGCTCGGACCCCCCGGGCGGTCGGACCGATCACCTCGATCACCATCGACCAGCTCGGGCAGGGCATCATGCTGGTGCTGTCGCTGTTCGTCTTCCGCGAGCGATACCGGGAAGGCGTCGGTTCCTTCTCCAATCTGATCGGCGCCGGCGGGATGGGGGTCCTGGTCGGGATCGTCACCGTGGGCAAGCTCGAGGAGCGGTTCCCCAAGGAGAGGATCGTCGCCGGGGCGTTCGTCGTGGGGGGCGTCTGCCTGCTGGCGCTCTCGCTGCACCTCACCGGCCTCACGGTGCTGCTCGCCAGCTTCGCCGTGGGCCTCACGTTCGCGTGGAAGAAGATCCCGGTCGACACGATGGTCCAGGAGGCCGTCCCCGACGGCTACCGGGGGCGGGTGTTCGCCGTCTACGACGTGTCCTACAACCTGGCCAGGGTGATCGCGGCGTTCGTGGCCATCGCCATGCTCCGCTCGCTCAGCCCGGAGGTGTCGGTGGCCCTGATCGGAACGGCGTTCGTCCTGTACGCCCCGGTGCTCCCGAGGTGGATCGCCCGAACCCCCGAGATCGTCGTCCGGTTCTACGAGGGGGGTCGAGCCGAGGAGTGGCCGCGAGCCGTCGTGTGGGGCGGCGTCGAGGAGCACGCCGAGGTGCAGCGATCGTGGATGGAGGAACACGACGGCGAACGGCGGAGGTGTTTCCGGCTGGCCCTCGAGGACGGAACCGTGATTGAGGTATCCAAGCCCGAGGGCGCCGGCACCTGGCGCCTGGAACGCGAGCTGACCTAGGCTGAACGGACTCCGAGATGTGGCGACGCATCCGGATCACCTCGGCCTCATCTTTCCTGCTCCGATGACGGCTGCGGGCGTCCTGCCCTTGGTGTGTCGACCTCCGTGTGTGCGATCGAAGTTGTAGTAGTCCAGGTAGTACCCTAGATCGGCGCGCAGCGCCGTCCAGGTGGGCACGAGGGAGCGTGCGAAGGACGGGCGCCAGCACTCCTCCAAGATCGTGCGCTGGACCCGCTCGACGGCGCCGTTGGACGTCGGGCGTCCCGCTCGG
>JBIOUU010000145.1:0-22265 GCA_044867345.1 Actinomycetota bacterium | reverse complement strand
CGTCCGTGATGAGTCCCTCGACCGTCGTGAGCTCCCGGCCGTCCGCCTGGACGCCGAACACCGTGCACGACTTCACCGGGGACCCATGAGGGCTGCGACACCACGAGCTGCGGGGCGTGCACGGTGCTGCTCGACGGAGTCCCGGTGAAGTCCTGCACGGTGTTCGGCGTCCAGGCGGACGGCCGGGAGCTCACGACGGTCGAGGGACTCATCACGGACGGACAGCTCGATCCGATCCAGGAGGCGTTCAAGGAGGAGCACGGCCTCCAGTGCGGCTTCTGCACCCCTGGGATGATGTTGGTCGGCAAGGCCCTCCTCGAACGCAACGCGGACCCCTCCGACGATGACGTTCGGTGGGCCATCTCCGGCAACATCTGCCGGTGCACCGGCTACATGAACATCGTGAAGGCCATCCAGCTCGCCGCCCGGATCAAGGCCGGCGCGACCGAGCCGGCGAAGGTCTAAGGGGAGGCATCGATGTCAACGGAGACCGAGGAGATCCGCGGCTTGGGGCACAGGGTCAAGCGGAAGGAGGACGACCGGTTCATCCGGGGCAAGGGCACCTACGTCGACGACATCAAGCTGCCCGGCATGCTCCACATGGCCATCCTCCGCAGCCCCTACGCGCACGCCACCATCACCGGCATCGACACGTCCAAGGCCCAGGCGGTCCCCGGCGTGGTCGCGGTGGTGACCGGCGAGCTGATGGCCCAGCACAACCTGGCCTGGATGCCGACGCTCTCGGGCGACACCCAGGCCGTGCTGGCCACCGACAAGGTTCGGTTCCAGGGGCAGGAGGTGGCCGCGGTCATCGCGGAGGACCTCTACACGGCCAAGGACGCCCTTGAGCTGATCGGAGTCGAGTACGAGCCCATCGAGCCCATCGTGACCCCGCAGCGAGCCATGGAACCGAACGCCCCGGTTATCCGGACCGATAAGGAAGGCCAGGACTCCAACCACATCTACCACTGGGAGTCCGGCGACAAGGACACCACGGACAGGGCGTTCGCCGGAGCGGACATGGTGGTCGCGCTCGACACGTTCTACCCACGGTCCCATCCCGCACCGGTCGAGACCTGTGGCTGCGTGGCCGACATCAACCCGGCTACCGGACAGGCCACGATCTACATGACCTCGCAGGCCCCCCACGCCATCCGGACCGTGTTCGCGCTGGTGGCAGGGTTGCCTGAGGAGAACATCCGAATAGTCTCCCCGGACATCGGGGGCGGGTTCGGCAACAAGGTCCCCGTCTATCCGGGGTACGTCGTCGCCACCGCCGCGTCGCTCTTGCTCGGGCGCCCGGTGAAGTGGATCGAGGACCGGACCGAGAACCTCATCTCGACCGGCTTCGCCCGGGACTTCCACATGCACGGGGAGATGGCCCTGAAAGACGACGGGACGATGACAGGCCTCCGGGTGTCCCTCCTGGCCGACGAGGGAGCCTTCCATGCCGACGCGCAGCCGTCGAAGTTCAAGGTGGGGCTGTTCCACATCGTCACCGGCTCCTACGATCTGCCGGCCGCGCACGTCACTGCGGACGGTGCGTACACGAACAAGGCACCGGGCGGCGTGGCCTACAGGTGCTCGTTCCGGGTCACCGAGGCCTCGTACCTGATCGAGCGGCTCGTGCAGAACGCCGCGTACGAGCTCGGCATGGACCCCGCCGACCTTCGACTGAAGAACTTCATCGACAAGGACCAGTTCCCGTACACGTCGGCGACGGGGTTCGTGTACGACTCCGGCGACTATCACGCCGCCATGAACCTGGCGCTGGAGAAGGTGAGCTACCGGGAGCTCCGCAAGGAGCAGGAGGAAGCTCGGGCCCGCGGCGAGCTCGTGGGGATCGGGCTGGCGTCGTTCACCGAGATCGTTGGAGCCGGCCCCCACAAGGACTACGACATCCTCGGCCTGAAGATGAACGACGGGGCCGAGCTTCGGATCCACCCCACGGGCAAGGCCATCCTGAAGATCAGCGTTCAGACCCAGGGGCAGGGCCACGAGACCACGTTCGCCCAGATCGTGGCGGAGGAGCTGGGGATCCAGCCCGAGGACGTGAAGGTCATGCACGGCGACACCGACAACACGCCGTACGGCCTCGGGACCTACGCATCACGGTCGACGCCGGTCTCGGGCGCGGCGACCGCGATGGTCGCCCGCCGGGTCCGCGAGAAGGCGGCCAAGATCGCCGCACACCTGCTCGAGGTCTCTGAGGAGGACGTCGAGTTCTCGAAGGGCCGGTTCTCCGTGAAGGGTGCGCCGGACAAGGTGGTCACCATCCAGGACGCGGCCTTCGCCGCATACACGAACTTCCCCGACGGCATGGAGCCCGGCCTGGAGGGCGTCTACTACTACGACCCACCGAACCTCACGTTCCCGTTCGGGACCTACGCCGTGGTGGTCGAGGTCGATCCCGACACGGGCGTGTGGAAGGTACGGCGGATGGTTGCTGTGGACGACTGCGGAGTCCGGATCAACCCCATGATCGTGGAGGGCCAGATCCACGGGGGCCTGTGCGAGGGATTCGGGATCGCTGCCATGGAGCAGATCACCTTCGACGAGAACGGCAACTGCATCGGGGCGAACTTCACCGACTACCTGTTGCCCACGGCCTGGGAGACCCCGAGGTTCGAGCTCGGCGAGACCGTGACGCCGTCGCCGCACCACCCGATCGGGGCGAAGGGCGTGGGCGAGTCGGCCACCGTGGGCTCGCCCGCCGCGTTCGTGAACGCGGTCATCGACGCCCTGTGGCCACTCGGGATCCGCAACATCGACATGCCGCTCACCTCTGCCAAGGTGTGGGAAGCGATCCAGGCGGCGGGCGGTTCCACGAAGACGTGAGGCCCGAGGTCCTCGAGGTCGCGGCTGAGCTCTCCAAGCGTGGAGAGCCGTTCGTCCTGGCCACCGTGGTGTGGCGGCGGGCCCCCTCCTCGGGTAAGGAAGGCTCCACCGCGCTGATCACCGCCGACGGCCGGGTGCGCGGCTGGCTGGGCGGGGCCTGCGCGGAACCCACCGTGATCAGGGAATCACTCCGCGTCCTCGAGGAGGGAACCCCTCGCCTTCTGTTCCTCGGACCGCCCGAGGAGCTGGAGGCGCGCGGCCGCCAGGGCGTCGTGACGGTCCCGATCGCGTGCCAGAGCGAGGGCGCGCTGGAGGTGTACGTGGAACCCGTGGTGCCCCAACCGCATCTCGTCGTCATCGGGCGCTCCCCGGCGGTCGCCGCGTTGGCGACGATGGGCGGAGCCCTGGGATGGAGAACGGTCGTCGTGGACGACGGGGGCGACCCCGCCGACTACCCGGCCGCAGGCCGGGTCGTGACGACGCTCGACCTCGAGGATGCCGGCGTGACCGACCGGTCGTGGATCGTCGTGGCTACCCAGGGGCATTACGACGAGGATGCCCTGGAGCGGGCTCTGGCCACGTCCGCCGGGTACGTCGGTCTGGTGGCCTCGCGGAACCGGGCCCAGGCGGTGCTCGGCTACCTGCGCGACCGTGGCGTTTCGGAGGAAGCGCTCGCCCGCGTGCGCGCACCGGCCGGGCTCGACCTGGGACGCGTGTCGCACGAGGAGATCGCCGTGGCCATCCTGGCCGAGCTGGTGCGGGACCGGGCGGCCGGCGTCGGGGACGGGCCGGCTCCTTCGGCCTCGCCGAGGCACGAGGCCGTGGACCCGGTGTGCGGCATGGCGGTGGACGTGGCCACGACCCGGCACCGTTCGACCCACGACGGACGCACGTACTATTTCTGCTCGGCCGGCTGCCGGGAGCGGTTCGAGGCCGATCCGGCCCGGTTCGCGGCCGTCACCGGATAACCTTCGAGCACCCCGCGAGGCGGGAGCGATGAGCGAGATCAGCGACGTCCTCGGGGCGATCGAATCGCTGCACGCCCGGGGAGAGAGGATGGCCCTGGCCACCATCGTGGCCGTTCGGGGGTCCACCTACCGCCGCCCCGGCGCCCGCCTCCTGGTCCCGGAGCAGGGCGAGCTCGTCGGCAACATCAGCGGCGGCTGTCTGGAGAACGACGTGGCAGACGTGGCCCGCATCGTGATGCACGAGGGGATGGCCCGGGTGGTCTCGTTCGACCTGACCGCCGACGACGAGGCCGTGTGGGGCTGGGGCCTCGGTTGCAACGGCGCCATCGAGCTGTTCGTGGAGCCGGCGGAGAAAGCAGCGGAGGTCGCGGGGGCGCTCCGCATGGCCCTGGAGGAGGAGCGGCCCATCTCCATGGTGACGGTGCTCGACTCGTCCGTCCCGGGAGTCGACCAGGGGAACCGGCTCCTGGTCCGGCCCGATGGCTCGACCGAGGGATCGCTCGGGGACCCCACCCTCAACGCCGAGGCAAAGGATTCCGCGGTGGAGCTCCTGTCGCGGGATCGAAGCGAGATCCGCACACTCCCCGGCTCGTCGGGCGAGGCGAAGGCGTTCATCGAGGTGCTGGAACCACCGCTTCGGCTGCTCGTCTGCGGCGCCGGCCACGACGCCGCGCCGCTCGTCCGGGCGGCGGACGGGCTCGGGTGGCATCCCATCGTCGTGGACGACCGGGGAGAGTTCTTGAATCGCGAGCGGTTCCCCGAGGCCGCCGGCTTCGTCCGGCTGGAGCGGCCGGAGGACGTGGCCAAGGTCGCGCCGATCGACGAGCGGACGTTCGCCGTGGTGATGACCCACAACTTCCTGCGGGACAAGGACTACGTGCGGTCCCTGCTCGGCTCGCCCGCGCGCTTCATCGCCATGCTCGGGCCCGGCGCGCGCACACAGCGGCTGCTGACCGAGCTGCGCGACGAGAGCACGGAGGTCTCCGACGACGACGAGGGCCGGATCCACGGTCCCGCGGGGCTCGACCTGGGTGCCGAGGGTCCCGAGGAGATCGCGGCGGCCATCGTGGCCGAAATCGTGGCCGTCAAGCGCGGCCGGGAGGGCGGATTCCTGAAGCACCGGCCCGGCCCCATCCACGATCGGGAATCCCCGGCCAGGCGATCCGGCTGAGTTCCGACCCTCCGGCCCCAGGGGATGCGCGTGGCTAGCTCCAGGCCCACGGCGAGCCCTTGTACTCTTGGATCGTGTTGCCACCGTCGACAACGATCGACCGGCCGGTGACGTAACTCGCCGCCTCGGAGGCGAGGAAGGCGATGACCTCGGCGACCTCCTCAGGACGACCGGGACGCCCGACAGGCGTGTGCGCGCCTGCCATCAGCTCCTCCGGCAGTGACGAGCCCGTCTGGATCCAGCCCGGCGCCACCGAGTTCACCGTAATGCCGTGCCGAGCGACCTCCAGAGCCAGCCCTCGAGTCAGCCCGTCGACCGCCGACTTCGCCGCTCCATACCCCACACTCTCAGGGATCGCGACGAGCGGCCCGGTCGTCGACGAGACGTTCACGATCCGCCCATAGCCTCGCTCGATCATCGCTGGCACCACGCAGCGCGTGACGTTGAACGTCGTCGTCAGGTTGAGCGCGACGTCCCGGTTCCACTCGTCCGCACTCAGGTCGACGAACCGCTTGGGGCGGCTTTCCACTCCGACCTGCACCATGCCGGCGTTGTTCACCAGGACGTCGATGCGCCCGTAGAGCTCGAGCACCGACTCGACCAACGACTTCGCCTGCCCGAAGGCCGTGAGGTCCGCCACGAAACCGCTTGCCGTGTAGCCGAGCGAACGGAGCTCCGCCTCCCGGTCCCGGATCCGGTCGGTCGTCGAGGCGATCGCGAGCATCGCCGCCCCCCGGCCGAGCACCTGCGCCGTGGCGAACCCGATGCCGCTCGGGCTGCCGCCCCCCGTCACCAAGGCGACCTTGCCCTCCAGGCCCACCGTCATCCTCTCCCCCGGCCGCGGCGGTCTCGAGCATAGCCCGGACCTTCCGGATGGCGCAGGAGAGCGACGCTGGGTAGGCTCGGGGCGCTTCGACCGCCTGCGGAAGGACGTTCGTGCTGATCGAGAACGAGTTCCAGGTGCCGGCGTCGATCGATCGAGCGTGGGCCTACCTGCTCGACGTGGAGAAGATCGCGCCCTGCGCGCCCGGTGCGGAGCTGACCGAGGTCGTCGACGACCACACATGGAAGGGCAAGATCAACCTGAAGCTGGGGCCGATCGCGCTGTCGTTCGCCGGCACGGTCACGGTCGCGGAGCGGGACGAGGCCAGCCACAGGGTCGTGCTGAAGGCGCAGGGCCAGGAGCAGAAGGGGAAGGGCGCCGCCAACGCGACGGTCACGTCCTGGTTGGAGCCCGCCGGCGATGATGGCAGGACGACGGTGAAGATGCAGGCCGACATCACGCTCACGGGGACGGTCGCACAACTCTCGCGCGGCCTCCTGCCCGACGTCTCCGCCAGGCTGACGAACCAGTTCGCGGATTGCCTCCGCGACCACCTGACGGCCACACAGGGTGCACCGGCCGCGGCGGCCTCCGCTCCTCCCCGGCCCCCGCAACGGCCGGAAGCCATCGGCGGGATCCGGCTGGGGCTGTACGCGATCGTCAGGGCGATCGGCCGGTTCTTCGGCCGCCTGTTCGGCCGCACCTCTTCGTGATCACCGGGATCATCCTTGCCGCCGGGACGTCGTCCCGGTTCGGGCAGACGAAGCAGCTGCTCGAGCTGGGGGGCAAGCCACTCGTCCAGCACGCGGTCGACGCCGCGGCGGCGGGAGGGCTGGACGAGGTGGTGGTGGTCCTCGGCCACGACGCGGCAGGGGTGGGCGCCTCGCTCCGGCTCCCCGCGATCGGAAGGACCGTGATGAACCCGAGGTACGAAGGGGGGCAGTCGACCTCGCTCATCGCCGGCCTCGACGCGGCGAGCGCCGAAAGCGATGCAGTCATCGTGCTCATGGCGGACCAACCGGGTATCACGGCGGAGCAGATCCGGGCCCTGGTCCATGCGTTCGAGGCCCGTCGCGCCAGGATCGTCCGACTCCGGTTCCGCGACGGCCCGGGTCCCACGCTGCTGTCGCGCGAGGTCTGGAACGAGGCGCGCAAGCTGACCGGCGACACCGGGGCCCGCGAGATCATCGCGGCCCATCCCGAATGGGCAGAGGAAATCCCGGTGAACGCCGACGCGCCGGCCGACGTCGACCGGCCTCCCGACCTGGACCGTCTGAGGTAGAAAACGAGCGACCCGGGCCTCTTCGCGGCCCGGGTCGCTCCCCTACAGCTAGGTCGGGAGGGACTAGCCGTAGAAGATGACGGTCACCCAGAAGCTGCCGTTCGAATGGATCACCCCGACAGCCGCATGGTCGAAGGCCGTCCGCAGGATGTTCTTGCGGTGCGGCGGGCTGTTCATGAAGGCGCCCTCGAGGCCGTCGAGGGTGGACCCGACCCCCACGTTCTCCCCGCCGATCGACCAGTCGAAGCCCTTCAGCTTCGAGACCAGGTCGGTGGTGTGGAACAGGTAGCCCTTCGTCGCCATCTGGCGACTGTGATGCTTGGCGTACCTCGAGAGCGCCGCGTCCAGCTTGAGGGCGGCCTTGTCGCGCTGCGCGCGGTCGTTGTTGGTGAGCGTGAGCATGTGAGCGCGGCGTCGGTGATCGCTCGATGCCGTCGCCCGCTCGGCCGATACGCCTTGTGCGAGGAGAGCGATGAGCAACGCGAGCGCGATGCCGGCGAAGCCCCGGCCCTTCATCCGCACTCGATCCATGCCCGCCTCCCAACCCTGGGTCCCGGTGAGACCGGGTCCCCGGGCTGGGGGCCCTGGTCTTCGGCAGCTCGGCCGCCTTCGCTTCCTTCTGAAGCGGTGAGGCCCGGAGCTTTGCGTCCCGGCCGTTTCCGGCGGTTTGCCTTTTTCGGGACCGACCCCTCGTCCCTTCCTTCCAGGTGGAGTTATCGGCCGGACGGGGCCCCCGATTGAGGGGACGGAAGGCCTAGTCCTTCGGTCGCGAAGGGCGAGCGGTCAGGTGGCCGAGCCGAGGCGGCGGTGCCGAAGCGCGGGCAATCGCTCGCGCACCCGACCGACCTCCCCCAGGTCCAGGTGCGCGAACGTGACGCCCACCTCGTCCGGCGCCCTGGCCAGGACGCGGCCCCACGGATCGACCGCCAAGCTGTTGCCGAAGCACCGGCGGTTCTGCTCCGGCGGCCCCCACGTGCCCCACTGCGCGGGAGCGAGCACGAACACCTGGCTCTCGATGGCCCGGGCCCGGATCAGGACGTCCCAGTGATCTTTCCCGGTCTCGAACGTGAAGGCCGAGGGAACGAAGAGGAGCTCGGCGCCTCTGGTGACCAGCGCCCGGTACAGCTCGGGGAACCTGACGTCGTAGCAGACGGACAGCCCGGCCACACCGAACTCCGTCTGCGCCGTCACGACGTCCTCCCCCGGCGAGTACGTGAACGACTCGCGGATCGGCGGCTGCCCCGGCAGGTCCACGTCGAACAGGTGGATCTTCCGGTACGTGGCCACGAGCTCACCGCTCCGGTCGAACAGCAGGCTCGTGTTGAACACTGCGCCGTCGTCACCTGCCTCGAGCATGCTCCCTCCGAGGATCCACATCGATCGGTCGCCGGCCACGGACGACAGCCATTCGGCAGTGGGCCCGGGGATCGGCTCGGCCACCTCACGATGGCGGCGGGCCGAGCCCATGTACGTCCACACCTCGGGGAGCGCGGCGAGGTCGGCTCCCCCTTCCGCAGCCTCGCCGAGGAGCTCGGCGGCCTGCGCGCGATTGGCCTCGACGTCCTCGCCGGAATTCATCTGGCAGAGCGCCACGTTCATCGTGGGCATCCTACGATTGGCGGCATGCCGGTCGGCCGGTACTCGGTGATGGACGGGAACGGGAACACGGTGGGGACGGAGGACTTTCGTTCTGCGCCCGGTCCGGCCGGGTGGCGGTACTTCTCCGACATCCAGACGACCGTCCCGGAGCCGCACCACGAGGTCGTGGACCTGGTCGCCGACTCGGGATGGAGGCCGGTGCGAACGCGCATCAACACCGGATCGCACGAGATCCTGCTGATGGCCGACGCCGAGCGCCTGACCGGCTACCGGGACGGTCTCGCGCTCGAGGTTGCGTGGGGGCCGGACGTCGAGCTCGACTACGCCTCCCCGGCCTACAACGTGGTCACCGCGCACCGGCTGGGGTCCCGGACGGCGGAGTTCGACGTCCTGTTCCTCCAGCCGGTGACGTGCCAGCCGGTCATGGAGCGCCAGCGGTACGAGCATCTCGGAGAAGAGGAGGTCGCGACCCAGGCCGGACGGTTCGCCTCGGTACGGTGGCGCTACACGGCCCTCACGTCCGGCTGGAACCGCGAGCTGTGGATCGCCGGTGACGTCGTGGTTCGCTACGACGGTCTGTACGAGCTGGAGTCCTACGATCCTGGGGCGAGCGGGCCGCGGCCCCTTGCCTGAACGGAGCGACCATGTCGAAGCGGCGGTGCGAGTGGGCAGAGGAGAGCAACGCCCCGATGGTCGCCTACCACGACGAGGAATGGGGCACGCCGAGCCGCGACGAACGCCACCTGTTCGAGATGCTGACGCTCGAGGGAGCGCAGGCCGGCCTGTCGTGGCAGACCATCCTGAACAAGCGGGAGGGATACCGTCGCGCCTTCGCGGGCTTCGATCCGGCCAAGGTCGCCCGGTTCGACGCCGGCAAGGTCGAGCGCCTGATGCGGGACCCCGGCATCGTCCGGAACCGGGCGAAGATCGATGCGACGATCACCAACGCGCGGACGGTGTTGGCGATCCGGGCGGTGCTCGGGCCGCTCCCCGAGTACCTGTGGTCGTTCGTCGACGGCGCGCCGGTGCAGAATGCGTGGCCCCGACTGTCGGAGATCCCGGCCGAGACGGCTGAGTCACGCGTCATGAGCAAGGACCTGAAGAAGCGAGGGTTCCGGTTCGTCGGACCGACGATCTGCTACGCCTTCATGCAGGCCGTCGGTATGGTCAATGACCACGTTGCGACATGCTTCCGATGGTCGGAGCTCAGCCGCTAGTCATCGGATGGACGAGCCACCACCAGAAGGTGGACGTCCCACTGGTAGAGGAGGGGTGTGGGACCGGTCGGTATGGGGAAACAGATGCCTCAGCGGTAGTACAGGGGGCCACGACGCTGGGAGGTACGGTGAGCGAGGAGGAAGAGCTATACGAAGGGCTGGGCATCCTTGACGTGGGGCCAGGGATGAACGAGGGGCGGAGCTACGCCGTGCCGTTCACCCTGTTCGTTGACGCGGGGAGCCCGCATGAGGCTTTCGAGCGAGCCATGCAGTTCCGCAACATCATCGGGGCCGGCGATCCCAGCGATGTTCGGAGTCTCCCGTTCCATTGGCATCTGCATGACGTGGAAGGCCGCTGAAATCCGCCGTCGGTACGGGTTCAGGGTACAGACCGGCTAGAACCGGTCCAGCTGTTCAGCGGTCACGAACCCACCGCCGCGGCGTCGCCTGCCTCGATGTCGGCGGCGACGAGCGCTCGGTCCTCGTTCGTGTCGGGCAGATGAAGGATCGCCTCCATCCCACCGTCCGGATGACGCCGAAGCTCGACCCGACCGCCCAGCAGCTCGGCGATCTTGCGCGCCGCGAACAGTCCGATCCCCAGGCCTCGGTTCGTTCTGGTCGTGGACTGATCTCCCTGGGTGAACGGATCGAACGCCCGCTCCAAGAACTCCGGATCGATGCCCGGACCGCGATCGCGGACCCTGACTTCCACCTCGCCGGAGGTCTGGACGATCGCGATGTCGACCGCGCTGCCCCGTGGGGAGAACTTCAGCGCGTTCTCGATGATGTGCCGCAGGAGCGGCTTGAGCATGGCCGGATCGCTCATCACGGCGCCTCCATCCAGGGTCGCCGCGACGCGAACCCGGCCGCGAGCATCGAGCGATGAGAGCCGATCGATCACCGCGTGGATGACGTCGCTCAACACGACCGGCCGCCGCTGCACCTGAGCCTCGCGCTCCATCCCTTCGGCCGCCGCCAGGAGGGCCTCCACCAGGTCATCCAACCGATGGCTTGCAGTCCGAAGGCTGTCGAGCATGGATCGTCCGGCCCCTGCCACCAGGTCCTGCCCCTCGAGGGTCCTCGAGACGCCCTCGATGATCGTGAGCGGGGTCCTGAACTCGTGTGACACGGTCGCGATGACGGCGGCCTTCCGAAGCGCCAGGTCGCGTTCCTCGTTGGCCAGTTGAAGCTCTCGATCCGCCTGGCGCCGGAGACGCCGCGACGCGGTGGCGACGATGCGGAACAGCGCGGCGTACAGGAGGGCCAGGCCGCCGAGGAGCACCAAAACCAGCCGGTGACTGTCGCGTGCGACCGCGGCCTCGATCGGTCGGTAGGGTAGGTACAGCTCGAACGCGCCCGCCGGCGCCGGTTCGCCCGGGAACGTCAGGGGGACGTAGACCTCGAGCAGCTTGCCGTAGCTTCGGTCGCCGACGTTCTCCTCCTTCGTGAGATCGGAAACCTCGGAGGCGACGTGTCCGTCCAGCGCCTCCTCCAGCTCATCGGAGGAGGGGAAGGCGCGGCCGATGAGCTCGGGGTCGTCCGAGTACACGACGTGGAGGTCGCGGCTCCAGATCTTGACCCGCGCGATCTCCTCGCCGACCAGCCCGGCATGAAGGACCTCGTCGAGTCGCTGAAGACGCTCCGGTGTGAGGCCCTGGCTGAGGTCGTCCGGTGTCATTTGTGGCTGGATGTCGAGTCGGGCAACGAGCGCGGCCAGCTGCCGGGCGCTCGTCAGTGCTTGGTTCCGGATCTGGACCTGGAGCGTCTTGGCGAGGACCAGGCCGAGGAGCACGATCGGGATCAGGCTCACGACGGCGAACTTCCCCAGCAGGCTGAGTCTGGGCAGGCGGACGGCGAACCTGGACGACGCCACGCGATCCTTCTCTCCGTTTCGGTCGAGTATCGGCATCGTCACCAGGCACTTGAGATGCGGGGAACCCCCGCGCTCGTACCGGCGTCCAAGCTCGGTCGCACTCGACCGAAGGAGGCACGCCATGCGCCGACGGATCGTGTTCCTGGTGCCCGCCGCTCTCGTCCTCCTCCTGGCCGCCGGCCCGGCTTGGGCCTGCGGCGGGCTGGTGAACGCGAACGGCAGTGTCACCCTGGTCCGCACCACCACCCTCGCCGCCTATCACCTCGGGGTCGAGCACTACGTGACCTCGTTCGAGTTCGCAGGGGTCGGCGGGGAATTCGGCTCGATCGTGCCGCTGCCCGGCGTGCCTTCGAAAGTCGTGCGGGCCGGGGACTGGACGCTCCAGCGGCTGGTGCGAGAGACGCAACCGGTGCTCCGGTTCGCCGCGCTCGCCAGCCCCGTGGCGGCGGACGCCGAGGTGCTCCTCCAGACTGAGATCGACGCCCTCGACGTGACGGTCCTGAAGGGCGGGGGCACGGCCGTCGGCAACTGGGCTCGGGAGCACGGGTTCCTCCTCCCGCCCGACGCGCCCGAGGTCCTGGACTTCTACGCGAACCGCAGCCCCATCTTCATGGCCGTTCGGTTCAACGGCGAGCGAGCCAAGGAACAAGGGATCTCGCAGGGCGAGGGTACGCCGGTGCACGTGGTCATCCCCACGACGAACCCGTGGGTCCCCCTTCGGATCCTGGGACTGGGCGCGCCGGCGAATGCGCCGGTCGAGGCCGACGTCTATCTGCTGACCGACCGCGAGCCCGCGCTGCTCCCCGCGCCCGTCGAGGTCGGCGGATCGAGCTCGCCACTCATCGGTGTAGCCCCCGAAGGTTCACATCGGCCGGGGCTGGTGCTCGAGCGGAGCGAGCCGGCGTCGGTCTCCCTACTCTCCGACCTTCGCTCGGACAAGGGGATGCGGTGGCTGCCCGCATCCGGGATGTGGCTCACGTACATGCGCGTGGACGCCAAGGTCGGTGCTTTGAAGTACGACCTCGCCGTCGATGCAACCGGCGCCGGCAGGCCGTCGCCGGTCGCCGCCGGCCTCTCGCCCCGTGACGCCTCCGCGCTGGAGGAGGCCGCCGGCCGCATCTGGCCCGCGGCGCTCGCGGCCCTGGCCCTCGTCGCCGGGATCGCGACTGGGGCATGGCTCGGCCGGAACCGGCTCCGTCCCAAGGTGGGGTAGTCAGTATGAAGCGCGGCCTGCGGCTGGTGCTGGCGATCGCGTCGGTCGCGGTCCCGGCCGCATGCCGCCCCGCCGCCGCGGACGGGGGGGTCGATACGGTGGAGATCACCATCCACTACTCGCACTTCGATCCCTCGAGCTTCGCGTTCCCCCCGGGCACGACCGTCCGGTTCGTCGTCCACAACACCGATCCCATCGATCACGAGTTCATCCTGGGCGACGCCAGGGTCCAGGAGATCCACGAGCTGGGAACCGAGGCGCACCACCCGCCGCGTCCCGGTGAGATGTCGGTCCCCGCCGGCACCACCCGAACGACCGCTTATACGTTCACACAGCCGGGATCGCTCATCTTCGGTTGCCATCTACCGGGGCACTACGCCTATGGGATGCGTGGAACCGTGACGGTCGCCTGAGCCGGGCGCGGGCGCGCTCCAGACCCGCGATCAAGGGTGCTAGGAGTCGGTCACCTTCTTGATATCCAGGTTCCCAGTTCGGCACGAGCCGGGGTCGAAGAACACGTCGGTTGTCCCGTCACCGTTGTCAAGTGCATAGGAGTCGGTGAGGTCAACGCCCGCGCGCAGCGAGACAAGAGACGTTGAGGGCCCGCCGATCGGATACTTGTCGAGTGTGACGCTCTTGCCGCAACCGAATCCGCTCCTTGCGTAGTAGACCGTCCCCGAGGGATTCACTGATGCAGCGTACTGGCACTTCTGGTTGGAATTTGGGATCGTTGTACTCGTCGTGTTCGCGATGTCATAGAGGAAGACGTCGCAGGACGTCAGACTCCCTGTCCCACTCAGGATCGTCTTCTCCCAGGCGACGAAATTTCCACTGACCTGCCCAGGATTCAGATACCGCCTGGAGCCGGATGTCTCGTCCAACACTCGTGTCTCGTCCGTTGCTGTGTTGTAAAGGATCACTCGGCGCCGATTGTCCCTGAAGAGGCGACCGAACAGCACCCAGTCCCCTGAGACGCTGGGCCAGTATTCCCACTGCCTGGTATTGATCGGTGCTCCTGCGTTGGTTCGCGCCTTCGTGGTTAGATCGAAGAAGAAGATGTCCGACGTTCGCCCGTACTCCTGATAGATCAACGTCGTGCCATCGATGCCCCCAACGGCGCCGCTCGTTCCCGTAGGGTTCACCCTGAAGCGACTCTGGCCGGTCTGCTTCGCGTACACGTTCTGCCCGGAGCGTGTTTCGACCGCCCACGCAACGTAGTCGGTTGACGCGGCAGGCTGGAGTTCAGTGGCTTTGGTTGCGACAACCTCCACCGGGGTGGCGGCGAGGGCAGAAAGCGCCGTCACAACCACCAAGAACACACAGTGGATGACCACTATCGCTGGTCTGCGCATTTGGGATCCCCTCCCGTTCGGCCAAAATGCGCTTGCCGTTCAGCGATGCTATACGCGGCCAGGTGGCTGGTCCAACCGTGCGCGGAGCAACCAACGATCGTGGAGGTGAGGGGATTTGAACCCCTGACCCCTGCCGTGCGAAGGCAGTGCTCTACCGGTCTGAGCTACACCCCCGTGCTCGGCTAGCGTAGCAAAGGCCGACCCTGCTACTGGCCCAGCACGTCCTTGGCGTGGCGGTCGAGCGCATCGCGTAGCTGCCTCTGGACGATCGCGATCGACAGGTCGCCGCGGGTCTTCTCGATCAGGCTCCGGGCCACGTCGGTCGAGCGCCGGAGGTTCATCGTGATCGCGTCGGGATAGTCCATCGACACGAGCACGTAGTACATGTCGTCCATCGCCGACAGGATGGCCTCACCCCGGTCCACCTCGCCGTGTCGGAGCAGGTCGAGGATGTTGCGGCGTCCCTCCCCGATTGCCTCAGCCATCCCGTTCAGGAACGGTGCGTCCTCCACACCCAGCTCCTCAGGGGTGGGGAGTCGGCCCGAGCCGGTCACCACCGATTCGGTGATGCGGGCCTCCGCGTACTCCTTCTGTGCGTCCTGGAGATAGCCGGCGAACCTGATCTCCGGATGATCGCGCACGGCCGATATGCCCTCATCGATGGCCGCCTTGGCCTGGTCCATGAGCCGGTGGGCCTGGTCCCACTCGGAGCGGTGGATGGCTCGGATCGCGTTCGCGCACGAGCGGATGGCGCGCCGTGCGGCTGGGAGGGCGCGTTCGCGCGCCTCCATCCGCTGGTCGTAACGAAGCCGAACCCCCTCCGAGATCTGATCCAGGTTCATCGCGGCCGGAGTCTAGACGCCGGGCTAGGCGCCGGCCATGCCGACCTTTCGGACCGGCCGGACCACGATGTTGGTGAGTTCGTCGTGGTCGAAGACGCCGAGGCCGTTGTTCGCCGGTTTGGCCGACATTCCCTCGGACACGTACCGGTGGCGGGCCGGGCTCGGGTGGTCGGGGACGCCGGCCTCCTCCACGCGATGCCTCGCTGATCTCTCCGCACCCCGCTCCTTCATCCACAGGAGCAACCACACGTAGGCGCCCAGAACCACCACGAGGGCGCCGGTCAGCGCCCACATGGTCCGCAGCGGCGGCACCAGGCCGATCAGGAACGTGAGGCCGATGCTCTCGAGGAGGGACACGAAGACCCGGCGCCGTCGCTCACGGGCCCTGGCTCGGGCTCGGCCGTCGGGACCCAGGAATGCCGTTGCCTTGCGCGGGGTGATGATCCAGCGACCGTCCTCGTGTCGTCCTGTGTCCGCCAACAGCTCCATCTTCCGCTCGAAATCGTCCACGCTCTCCACGAGGGAACCACTCCGGCGACCCAAGGGGAGGAGGAAGGCGGCCCATACTATGCCCAAGGCCGCAAGCGTCAACCAACCCATGCGCCCGGCCCTTCGTTCGCGGTTTCCCCGACCCGCCACAACATATGGATAACGTGCCGACGCTAGCACCCATATGTGGCGTGCTCAATCACATGCGTGTGATTCGTGGGGACGTGTCGACGGCGGTTCAGTCGGCCCGGTAGTGCCCGCTCTTGCCGCCCGTCTTCTCCAACAGGCGGAGGCCGTCGATCCGGGCACCGCGATCGAAGGGCTTCGCAGTGTCGTACAGGCTGAGCGCCGCGACCGCTGCGGCCGTGAGCGCCTCCATCTCGACACCCGTCCGGTCGCGGGCGGTAACCCGGGCCTGGACCCGGATACGACCGGTCGATCGGTCGGGCTCCACGACGACCTCGGCTCCCGTCACCGCGATGGGATGGCAGAACGGGAGGAGGTCCGGCGTCCGCTTCACGCCCATGATCCCCGCCACCCTGGCGGCCTCGATGGGGTTCCCCTTCGGCGTCCCCGCCTCGAGGTGCCCACAGGCCTCCGGCGTCATGGTGATCACGCACTCCGCCACGGCCTCGCGGTCCGTGACCTCCTTTCCGCCCACGTCGACGATGCGCGCCGCGTCGTGGGGGGCCATCAGTCCTCCGGGGCGCGGAACACCATCACGGTGACCTCGCTGCCCGCCGGCGCGGTCTCGACGCCGCCGGGCACGATGGCCAGGCCGTTCGCCCGGGCCACGGTGGCGATGAGGTTCGAGCCCCGGCCGCCCGTCGGCGTGGCCACGTATCCTTCCCCCTCCGGGCGCACCAGCACCCGTGCGAACTGCGTCTTCCCCCTGGGCCCCGAGATGTCGGCGGTGAGGCGGGCGGTGATCTCGGGGCGGAACAGTCTCGTTCGGCCCATCATCTTCAGGATCGCCGGCCGGATGAGCACTTCGAACGAGACGAACACGCTCACCGGGTTCCCCGGGAGGCCGAAGTAGGGCTTGCCCTCGATGGTGCCGAAGCCTTGCGGCATACCGGGTTGCATGGCCACCTTGAAGAAGTCGAGGTCACCTCGGCGGAAGAAGGCTGCCTTCACGACGTCTCGTTCCCCCACCGACACGCCTCCCGAGGAGACGAACGCGTCGGCCTGGACCAGCCGAGAGAGCACGGTGTCGCGCAGCTCGTCCACCTCGTCGCGGACGATGCCGGCCAGGACCGGCGCGGCGCCAACCTCCCGGAGCGCACCGAACAGCAGGTAGGCGTTGGAGTCACGGACCTGGCCGTAGCCGGGCGTACCGGGTGGGGCGATCAGCTCGTCCCCCGTCGAGAGCACCACCACACGAGGACGGGGATGGACGAGCGGGTGGGAGAAGCCCGCGGCGGCGAGGAGCGCGAGCTCCGGTCCTCCGAGCCGGCGTCCATGAGCGACGAGGACCTCGCCCGCCTTCACGTCCTCGCCCTCGGGACGGATGTGCTTTCCCTCCGGCGATGCCGCCAGGATCCGAACCCGATCCCCCGTCGCCTCGCAGTTCTCGATGGGGACGATGGTGTCCGCGCCCGCGGGGACCGGCGCGCCGGTGGCGATGCGGACCGCCTCCCCGCCTCCCACGGTCGCCTCGGGGCGCCGTCCGATCGGGGCACGCCCGACGATCGTGAGCTCGACGGGCGATGCCGGGGACGCCCCCGCTACATCGCTCGATCGGACGGCGAATCCGTCCATGGCCGAGGAGGGGAAGTCAGGGATGTCCGAGGAGGCCACGGCGTCCTCCGCCAGCACGCATCCGTGGGACTCCGTGAGAGGGAGGTTGATCGTAGCGAGCGGCTGGACCTGGGACAGGACCTTCTCCCTCGCCTCCTCCACCGAGAGCAAGCCCTCACCGCTGTCGTGGTCGTGGACGTGCGTCGCGCTCGTAGCCATCCCGGGCAGTCTACCGACCAGGCTCGTTACAGGATCTTCTTGCGCTGCACCAGATCGGCCAGGTACTGGCGGATCTCCTCGCCCACGTCCTCCCGATCAACGGCCAACTCGATCGTGGCCTTCAGGTAGTCCAGCTTGTTGCCCACGTCGTACCTGCCGTTCTCGAAGACGTAGGCGTACACGGCCTGTTCCTGGGCCAGGAAGTTCAGGGCGTCCGTGAGCTGCATCTCGCCGCCCTTGCCGGGCTCCACCGCCCGCAGGCTGTCGAAGATCTCCGGCGTCAGCACGTACCGCCCGATGGCGGCGAGGTTGGAGGGGGCCTCGTCGGGCGCGGGCTTCTCGACGATCGAGACCACCCGGGCAAGGCGCTCCTGGACGAACTCGGGCTCGATCGAGCCGTACATGCCGATCTCCTCCCTGGCCACCTCCAGGACCGCGATCACGCTCCGTCCGTACCGCTGGTGGATCCGCAGCATCTCCTGGAGGAGCGGCGTCGTCCCGGCGATCAGGTCATCGCCGAGGAGGACGGCGAAGGGCTCGCCCGCGACGTGGTCCTCGGCCACCAGCACGGCGTGGCCCAGGCCCAGGGGGTCCCGCTGGCGGATGTAGTGGATGGTGGCCATCTCGGAGATCTCGCGGACCTCCTTCAGCTCGTCGAACTTCCCCCTCGCCTCCAGGAAGTTCTCCAGCTCGACCGACCGATCGAAGTGGTCCTCGATGGAACGCTTGCCCCGGCCCGTGATGATCAGGATGTCGTTCAGGCCCGCCCGCACGGCCTCCTCCACCACGTACTGGATGGCCGGCTTGTCCACCACCGGCAGCATCTCCTTGGGCTGTGCCTTGGTGGCCGGGAGGAACCTGGTCCCCAGACCGGCGGCGGGGATGACGGCCTTCTTGACCTTCACGGGACCTCCCCCCAAAAGGTAGGGGAGTGTACTCCGGTCCCCGGTCGGCGCTCCAGTCGCCCGGTCTCCCTAGTGTGGACTCGCAGCGTGTTCCCCATCCCGCCTGACGGACCTCTTCGAACCCATCACTTGGCTGGATGGATACCCCGCTCCGATAGAATCGATGCACGATGCCCACCTACGAGTACGCCTGCACGAAATGCGGACAGCATGTCGAGGTGTTCCAGCGGATCAGTGAGCCACCGCTCACGACCTGCGGGGTCTGTGGAGGGCCCCTCCGGAAGGTGTTCCATCCGGCCGGGATCGTGTTCAAGGGATCGGGCTTCTACGCCACCGACAGCCGCTCCAAGGCCCACGCCGCGTCGTCCGAGGCGAAGACGGGGTCGACCTCCGAGGCGAAGCCCGACACGAAGGGCGGCGAGACGAAGGACGGCTCGAAGCCGGCCGGCGAGAAGGCCACGACGGGAACCGCCCAGGAGAAGACGGCCTGAGCACGGCGGAGATCGGCGTCTTCGGGGGGTCCGGCTTCTATTCGTTCCTGGAGTCCTCGGAGACCGTCGACGTGGACACGCCATACGGCAGGCCTTCCGCATCGCCCGTGGTCGGCGAGGTGGGTGGACGCCCGGTCGCGTTCATCCCCCGCCACGGGGTCAAGCACGAGTTCCCGCCGCACCGGATCAACTACCGAGCCAACCTGTGGGCCATGAAGAAGCTCGGGGTGCAACGAATCTGGGGGCCGTGCGCCGCCGGCTCGCTCCAGCCGGGCGTGCAGATCGGGGACTTCGTGGTCTGCGACCAGCTCGTCGACCGGACCCGCTCGCGGCCGCACACCTTTTATGACGGTCCGGTCACCACACACGTCGCCTTCGCCGACCCCTACTGCCCCACGATGCGCGAGGTGGCCATGAAGGCGGGCACCGGGCTCGGCATCTCCATGCACGACGGCGGGACGATGGTGGTGATCGAGGGCCCTCGGTTCTCCACCCGCGCCGAGTCGGCGTGGTTCAACCAGATGGGGTGGCACACGCTCAACATGACGGGGTATCCGGAGGCGCTCCTCGCGCGGGAGCTCGAGATCTGCTACGCGAACGTCTCGCTCATCACCGACTACGACGTCGGCGTCCCCGGGGTTCCCCCGGTCACGCACGAGGCGGTGATCGAGGTCTTCGAGCGGAACAACGCGAGGCTCCGCGAGCTGCTATTTGCATCGATCCCCGCCCTGCCGCGAGAGCGCGATTGCCCCTGCGTGACCGCGTTGAAGGGCGCACGATTCGAGGTCTAGCGCCGCGGGTACGATGGGCCCATGGCTGGCGAACCCGTCCTGGTCACCGTCGAGCTCCGCTTCAAGACCTCGGAGGATCCCCAGCAGCTCGGGGAACGCATCCGCGAGTCCGTCGCTCTCATCGTGGGCCACCCGGCGCTGGAGGAGTTCCGGGTCCGGGTCCTGCCCCTCGGGGAGAAGAAGCCCCGCGGAGTGTGATCGGTCTCACGGCGCGCGAACGACTCCTCGGATAGTGTCGGCACGATTCCTCGATCACCTCTGGAGGGTGATGCGTGTTCGGGCGCAGGTGGTCGCCGACCTCGAAGGCCTTCGCGTTCCTCGCTCTCGTGACGGCCGTGGCGGCGTACGGGCTCGTCCGGGGGTACGCGGCTCGACTGGAGGCGCTTCGCCCGGTGGTCGGCACGATGCAGCCGGTCGTCGTTGCCGCCGCTCCGATCGAGCGGGGAACGGTGCTTACCGAGTCGCTGCTGCGGGTCGCAGAGATCCCGTCGTCGTTCGCGCCACCGGGATCGCTCCCGACCGAGACGCTCGCCGTGGGGGAGACCGTCGGCTCCGACGTGGCCGAGGGCGAGCCGGTGACACGGACCCGCCTGGGGGCGGCCGAGGCCGGCCCGGTCGCGTCGTTGGTTCCGTCCGGACTGCGCGCGTTCCCCGTGGACGCGGCGGTGCCTCCCGGCACGATGCGTGCGGGGGACCGGGTCGACGTGTACGCCACCTTCGGCGGGCCTCATCCCTACACCGAGACCGTGGCCAGCGGCCTGGAGGTGTTGGTGCTGCTCGGCGGCGACGGCGCGGAAGAGGCGACCGGCATCACGTCGAGCTCATCGTCCGGGCCCTCGCTGGTGCTCCTGGTGAGCCCGGAGCAAGCCGAACGCCTGGCGTACGCGACGGCATTCGCCGACCTGGCCATCGCCATCGCGGGCCCGGACGAAGGAGGAGCCGAGTAGCATCAGCGCCGTTTGCCCGGCCATAGGGAGCGGCGACGAGCGTCCTTCAGGCCATCGTGCTCGGGATCACCCAGGGCGTCACCGAGTTCGCCCCGGTCTCGAGCTCCGGGCATCTGATCATCGTCCCCTGGCTCTTCGACTGGACCATCTTGCAGAACCCGCAGCTCAACAAGACCTTCGACGTCGCGCTGCACGTGGGGACGTTGATCGGCGCAATGGTGTACTTCCGCCATGACGTGGCCCGCTACCTCGCGGCCTGCATACGGTCCATCAGAAGGCGTTCCATCGCGTCCGCCGACGAGCGGCTCGCCTGGGCGCTGGTCGTGGGGACCATCCCCGGCGCGCTCGCGGGCGCACTGTTCGAAAGCGTGATCGAGGACAAACTGGGCCAGCCCTGGCTGATCGCCGTGATGTTGATCGTCTTCGGAGTCATCCTCGTCGTGGTGGATTCGGCCGCCCCCATCCGTCGTCGCATGACGGATCTGTCCGTGCGGGACGGGCTGGTGATGGGGGTGGCGCAAGCGGTGGCGCTCCAACCCGGGGTGTCACGCTCCGGCGTGACCATCACCGCGGGGCGGGCCTTCGGGCTGGATCGGGAGTCGGCGGCGAGGTTCTCGTTCCTCCTCGCGCTCCCAATCATCGCGGGGGCCGGCATCTTCAAGGGCATCGACGTCGCGGGGTCCGGCCTGCCGGCCGGCATGGCGTGGCCCTTCGTGTGGGGCATGGTGGCTTCGGCCGTGAGCGGGTTCCTGGTGATCGCCTTACTGCTCGCGTACCTGCGGCGGCATTCGTTCGTGGTCTTCCTCGTGTACCGGGTGGCCGTGGCCATCTTGGTGTTCGCGGTGATCGCCGCCGGCGTCCGGCCGGCGAGCGGGCTCTGAGCGCCGGCCCACAGCAGGTAGGTCTCCCGGCCTCCCCCGGACACCCGGCCTGACCAGCGTTGGCAGTCCCCCTCGCATGGCGGGAAATGGCCGGAAAGCGGTACTGAGGCGGCATCGCCCTCGCCGATACTCGGCGACATGGACATATCAGGGAAGTTCCGCACCCCGCGTCACCTCGTCACGCTTCTCGGGGCGGCGCTGGTCGTCGCCGGCGCCGGGGTGGCGCTGGCGCGAACATCCTCGGGCCCACCGTGGGCCCAGGAGAGCCCCTATTGCACGGACGCGACCGGCGGCACGACGGCAGTCGCCACCGATACGACCGTCACCACCGACGCGACCGTCACCACCGACGCGACCGTCACCACCAACGTCGTCGGAACCGCAGACTGCGTGACGTTCGACCAAGCGCAGGTCCAGAAGAAGGTCGAGGACTATTTCCAAGCGGTCGAGAGCGACTGCGGCACGGCGGTCCTCGGCCAGGCCGACCTATCGAACGGGGATACCGCAAAGGCCTTCGATGCGCTCGTGACGGCTCTGGATTCGGGACAGACGGACCATATGGTCCAGTCGGTCCGCGTGCTCATGGCCAACTGCGCGGCCCACCCCAACGACGGCCTGATGAAT
>JBIOUU010000144.1:0-9197 GCA_044867345.1 Actinomycetota bacterium | reverse complement strand
CGTCGGCCTCCTTCCGCGAACCACCGATCGAGTGACCCAGACTACAAGGGCCCTTCCGTTCATGCTTCCCGGGTACGCGCTCTGCGGGGCCTCTCGGGCGACAACGAGCAGCGGCGTTCGGCGTTGCCATCTGCTCTCGGGCTCAGTGGTGTCGGAGGGGCGAATCCAACCATGAGCCCACGCATCGTTGTGCGTACGGAGCTCGTACTCGCCGCGGTCGGTGGCTCTGAGACGATCGCGATCTCACGGAAGCGCGATCGTGCCAGTGGTCCCCTGAAGGAGCGCATCCAAGCGAGACCGGGCTCGTGCCGCGGAGGACGTGCTCCCCTTCTGCTCGTAGAGCCGTAGTGCAGCAGCGACGCTCGTGGCCGCGTCGTCCGGCCGCTGTGCGATCTGCAGCACCTCGCTGAGGTCCATCAGTGCATCGGCCCGCATCTGGAGATAGTCGCTGTCCTCTGCCATCTCGAGGGCCTCCCTCGCTGCCGCTTCGGCTTCAGCCCATCGTCCCGCTCGGGCCAGGAGCTTGGCTCGAAGTCCGCGCGCTCGCACTCGATCGGCGACGTGCGCGGCGGCCTGCTCAGCCCGATCTGCACGCACCTGCGCCTCATCGAGACGGCCCTGTCGATACAGGCTCTCACCGAGTGCCGCCGCCAGTCCCGCTTCCAGGTCGGTCTGAACCGCGTCCAGCGCCGGGTGCAGTTCGGATTCAGCGGCTTCCGGATCGTCCGCGGCGAGCTCCACCTCACCCGCGAGGAGTGAGGCGAACGCGAGATCCCCGACCAGACCGAGATCATCGAACGACGACCGTGCCGCTGAGATGAGAGCACGGGCTTCCTCGAACCGACCCCGCCACGACTCGAGCACCGCTCGATGCGTGTTGACCCTGGCCTCAAGTCGCCGATCTCCCGCAGCCTGAGCGAGGACCTCGTCGCAGCGAGCCAAGGCATCCTCGAGCGGCCGTGGACCTCTCCATGCGTGCTCCGCGAGATAGGAGAGGTTGTCTGATTCCTGCCAGCGATCGCCGGCCTCCCGCGCATAGGCAACCGCGCGTTCCGTGGCGTCCTCACACTCGGCGGCGTGACCCGCGAGGAAGGAGATCCAGGCCAACAGGTTCCAACTCATCATCGATCCGGCGCTGTCACCGGCCGCTTCGAAGACCGGGATGGCCTGCTCAGCCACGGCCTGGGCCTGCCGGATCGCGTTCGTGGGATCCGTTCGCATGCGAAGCACCAGTCCGACGACCACGGCGCGGGCCTGTGATGCGGCATCACCGACGGCCCGGGCGGCTCGTCCGGCCTCGTCCACGATCGCCACGCCACGCGGTGAGTCGCCGACCCCTTCCAGGGCCTGACCGAGGACGAGCAGGAGTTCGACGCGGTTCGGATCATGTTCCTGCAACAGCGAGGCCGCACGCTCCAGGAGGCTGACGGCGGCCGAAGCGTCGCCCCGGTGCATGGCCCGCCGGCCGGCGCTCCCCAGACGGTCGGATGCCTTCTCTCCCACCCGCCGTTCGTCCTCGCCGATGGGGCCAAGGGCCTCCCGGTATCGATAGGCCTGCTCGAGGTGGTAACCGACGATCTCCTCGTACGCGACGACCCGTGGAGCGGCCTTGGCTTCGATCCACGACGCGAAGCCCTGGTGCAGCCGGGCCCGGACCTTCTTCGGGATCCCCCGGTACGCGGTGTCTCGGACCAGGATGTGGTCGAACCGGAACGCCGCCTCGTCCACGAACCCGGCCCGCTCGGGATGCAGGAGGCCGCGCCGGACGAGTCCCTCGAGGTCGCTACCCACGTCCGGCCTCGAGTCGGGGCCTGAGAGTCCCACGACCGCCCCTCGATGGAACACCTCCCCCTCGACCGATCCTCGCTCCAGGACAGCGCGCTCTGATCCGGGAAGGCGATCCAGGCGGGCCTCCAGGAGCATCGTCAAGGTCGGCGGGATCTCGATGTCGACGATCGGGCGCGGCCCCCCGCTGCCGAGAGCGCCCTCCTCGACGAGCAAGTCGGCTATCTCCTGCACGAACAGCGGATTTCCGCCCGCCGCGGCGGTGATGCGCTCGAGTAGCCGCGGATCCGCCAGATCGCCGAGGATCTCCCGGACCAGGTCTTCGGCGTCTGGATCGCCGAGTGGCTCCAGCCGGATGAACGGGCTCCAGCCCGGCACCTCGTCGAGGAGCTCGGGCCGAGCCAGACAGAGGAGGAGGATCGGAGCCCCCGACGAGAGCCTCGGAAGATCCGCGAGGAACTCTCGGAGGGTGTCCTCGGCCCACTGGATGTCATCGACGACGAGGACCAACGGTCCTCGCTCGGCAAGCGCCTCGAACCAACGGCGTACGGCCCAGGCGATCTCCTCACGCTTGGCAACGCCGAACGAGAGACCGATGGCCTGGGCGACACGAGCGGCGATGAGCCCAGCATCGTCCCCGGATCCCAAGACCGACCGGATCCGGGACTCCGCCTCCTCAGGCGAATGCTCGTCGAGCACCGTGGCGGCTCCACCGACCATCTCCCGGATCGGCCAGAAGGTGATGCCCTCGCCGTAGGGAAGGCATCGGCCGCGAAGGACGGAGGCCGGTGGCCCCAGGGACCCAACGAACTCGTCGGCGAGGCGCGACTTCCCGACGCCAGGCTCACCGACCATGGTCACGAGGACGCAGCGTCGATCGTCGATCGCTTCGGCAAGAGCGGCTTCGAGACGATCCCATTCCTGCCGACGGCCGAATAGAGAGCCCTGGGGCTTCCGGACCGCTGGGGCTGTGCCGACGTGAACGTCCCATAGCCGATACGCCAGGAGAGGTTCGGTCTTCCCCTTCAACGCGAGCGGTTCCGTGGGTTCGGCCTTCACCGCTTCCCGCACGAGCCGGTACGTCAGACCACCGAGGAGGATCTCCCCGGGCCGGGCGGACTGCTCGAGCCTGGCGGCAACGTTGACGGCGTCGCCGGTGACGATGCTCTGATGTGCAGAAGCTTCGCCGGCCACGACCTCTCCTGTGTTGATGCCGATCCGAAGGGCGATCGTCGTTCCGAAGCGGCGCTCCAGCTCGACGTTGAGCTCGTCGAGTCGACGTCGCATCTCCCAGCCGGCTCGCACTGCGCGGAGCGCATCGTCCTCATGAACCGTGGGGACGCCGAAGACGGCCATGACCGCATCCCCGATGAACTTCTCCACCGCTCCGCCGTGCCGCTCGATCGCGCCGCGCATCTCGTGGAAGTACCGGAACATGAGGTCTCGAACCGACTCCGCCTCGACGCGCTCCCCCATCGCCGTCGACCCCGACATGTCGCAGAAGAGCAGAGTTGCCGTCTGGCGCCGCTCCGGCGCTGTCACGAGAGGCGTTGCACAAGCCATACAGAACCCGGCCATGTCGGGGTTCTCCTGGCCGCAGTTGGGGCACACCGGCATGGCCGCAGTCTAGGTAGGGCTCGCGCCGGACGATAGGGCGCGTCGACCCGGAACGTGCCTGCCTTGGTGTGGGAGGGGCGACTCGAACCATGAACCCATGCCTCGTCCTGCGTGGAGGTTCCGAAGTCGTCGTCTGACGTCTGGCGACGGGTCCTCAGGAGCACTCTTCCCTCCGATGCCGCCGTGCGAGGAGAATCTGGGCGGGAGAGCTTGATGGCGACGCGATCCTCTGTCTGTCCGTCCTGCGGCGCGGACGTTGAGGCCGGAGAACGGTTCTGCGCTGTCTGCGGCGCGGCGCTCGTGGCTCCATGCCCGTCGTGTGGAGTGGAGACCCGAGTAGGGACCCAGTTCTGCCCCTCGTGCGGCCACCGTCTGGATCGGGCCGTGGCCCGGGAGGAGGAACGGAAGCTCGTGACCGTCCTCTTTGCCGATCTCACAGGCTCGACGGCCCTTGGTGAACAGCTGGATCCCGAGCAGCTCCGAGCGCTCCTCGCCGAGTACTTCTCCGCGATGGGTTCCGTGGTCGAGCGATGGGGCGGCACCGTCGAGAAGTTCATCGGGGATGCTGTGATGGCTGTCTTCGGCATCCCGCGCACGCATGAGGACGACGCCGAACGCGCGATGCGCGCGGCCCTGGAGATGCAGGCATCTCTCGCCCGCCTGAACCCGCAGATCGTCGAACGGCACGGGGTGAGGCTAGCGATGCGAGTTGGGGTCAACGCGGGGGAAGTCATCGCGGGGACCGGAGGCGACCAGTTCATGGTGACCGGGGACCCCGTGAACGTCGCAGCGCGACTCCAGCAGACCGCCGACCCGGGCCAGATCGTTGTGGGCGAGCGAGCCTACCTGGCCGTCAGGGGGGCGTTCCGGTTCGAACCCTTGGAGGTGACGGCCCTCAAGGGGAAGACCCACCCGGTCCGGGCGTGGCGGCTGGTGGAGCCTGTTTCTCTGGTCCGGCCACGCGGTGTCCCCGGCCTGGCTACCCGGATGGTCGGTCGGGACCGCGAACTCGCCCTTCTCGTGTCCCTGTACGCGGCCACTGTCGAAGAAGCTCGCCCCCGTCTCGCGACGATCCTCGGGGAGGCCGGAGTTGGCAAGACCCGCCTGACCGAGGAGTTCCTGACCCGGGTTCAGGCGGAGCGGGGATCTGTCGACGTGTATCGAGGCCGATGCCTCTCGTACGGCCAGGGCATCACGTATTGGGCGCTTCGCGAGATCCTGTGGGGTGCGGCTGGGATCCTTCTGGATGACTCGAGCGATGAGGCCGGCAAGAAGCTCCGAACGCTGGTCGAGGCGGCGTTCCGCGATCAGGAGGCGCAAGCCGAAGAGATCGAGCGGGTGACCTTCGCCCTGGCCACAACCGCGGGGATCCTGTTGGAGGGCGATCCCCTCGGCCAGATGTCGCCCGAGTCCATCGGTGAAGAGCTGGCCCTCGCCTGGCCCAGGTTCCTCACCGCGCTCGCCGCTTCTCGGCCCATCGTGGTGGTCATCGAGGACCTCCATTGGGGCGAGAAGCCGCTCCTCGAGATGATCGAGCGCTTCGTCGCTCGCTCCTCGGGTCCGGTGCTCATCGTGGCCACAGCCCGGAACGAGCTCGCGGATGTCCATCCCGGATGGACCGCCTGGCCGGGCGCGTCCCAGGTAAGTCTGGAGTTGCTTACCGAGGCCCAGGCACAGGAACTGGTTCGAGAGCTCCTGCCGACAGCCGGCAAGGAGGTCGGCACCACCATCCTCGAGATCGCGGAAGGCAATCCGTTCTTCGCGGAGGAGATCGTCCTGCACCTGATCGACCAGGGAGTGTTGGCCCGCCGGGATTCTGAGGTCGTTGAAGTCGGTCGCCCAGGCCGCGCGGCCATCCCGGATACGGTCCGAGCTTTGCTGGCGACGCGTGTGGACTCCCTCCCCGCCGACGAGAAGCGGGCGCTCCAGGACGCGGCCGTGGTGGGCAAGATCTTCTGGGCCTCGGCCCTCGAACGCATGCACGCCGGGGACCCCACCCGGCCGGCTCTCCGGTCGCTGGAGGACAAGGGACTGGTGGTGGCCCGGCCCACGTCGGCGCTTCCCGGCCAGATCGAATTCGCGTTCAATCATGGGCTGACCCGGGAGGTCGCCTACGAGTCGATCCCCAGGGCTCGTCGGGCGAGAGCGCACGCCGATCTGGCCGAGTGGATCGAGGACCAGACGGCCGATCGACGAGGGGAGTTCGTCGACCTCATCGCCCACCACTACGAGGCGGCGGCCCGCCCGGAAGATGCCGGACTGGGGTGGCCCGACGACCTCGAAGCCCGGGAGCGGATCAGAGCAACGGCTGTGGCGGCTCTTCTGGAAGCGGGCGCTGCTGCGAGGACGCGTTTCGCCATCGACCAGGCGATCGCGTTCGGCGACCGGGCAACTGCCCTGGCTGGGAGCGATGCGGACCGGCTGGCATCACTCGAACTGAAGGCCGGGGCGGCGCACGCGGCGGTGCGGGCCGACCAGGCCTGGGCTTGGTACATGGAGGCCCTCGAGCTGGCCGAACGTATCGTGGACGAAGAAACCGCTCGAAGGCTGCGGGCTCAAGCGACCATGCTCTGGGCTAGGTACGGGGGTGCCTTCGCTACGGACGACTGGAAGGTCCGGGCGCGGGAGATCGTGGAACGAGGCCTGCAGGAACTCGGCGAAGACACCGTGTCGTTCGAGACAGGGGCGCTCCTGATCGGTCGATCCGAGTTCCTGATCTGGGACATCGGAGCGGTCAAGGGGGACGCCCGGCGCGACGCGGCGAGGGCCGTCGAGATAGCGACCGCTATCGACTCGCCCAGCCTCCTGTCGTACGCGCTGGACAACCTGGCCGGGCTTGGGGAGCGCGAGGGGTTCTGTCAGTCGGCTGCCATCGCGGAGCAGACACTGGCCCTGGCGCGAAACATGGTTGATCGGGTGGAGGCTCATGAGGTTCTGTGCACCGCGGCGTATGCCCTCGCCGACGCCGGCCGATTCGAGGCAGCCACGGTCGTGGCTGGCGAGGCTTCGGAGCAGGCTACCCGTCTGGGTCCCCACCACAAGATCCACGCGGCGGCCGCGCATACCAGTGGTCTCCTGCCGACCGGTCGACTGGCGGAGTTGCTCGTCAGAACGGAAGAAGTGGCCGACTTGGTGATGGACGAGGGGGAGCGTACGTGCCCGCGGGGCGTCTGGGCCCTGGCGGGCCGCGCTCTCGCGCTTTTCGAAGTGAAGGATCGCGCCGGCGCCAGAGCAACGGTCGACCTGCTCGACCGGGCTGCACCCGGGGAGCGCACCATGATCCCCTGGCGACTGTACCGGGCCGCGGAGGCTCTCCGTCCGGTCACCGGGCTTCGGGCGGCGCGCGAGAGACTGATGCGGATCGAGGGTCTGGACCCTGCGCAGTCCAAGGAGCCTGCCGCTATTTCCTGGCAGCTCACGTCCAGGATCCTTCGGCTCCGCGCCGAGTTGCCGGTGCGGGCCTTAGGCGGAGAGTGGGATCGGTTCAGGGACCTCGCCGTCGAAGCTCGGAACGTGTCGGAGCCGGCATGCGCACCGTACCTCGACTGGATCGTGGGATGGGGCGAGGCGGTGCAGGCAGCGTGGGATGGCCGGTCGGGCGATGCCCGAGTCAAGGCCTCGGCAGCCACGGCCTCGCTGGAGGCCTACGGCGAGCGCTACACGGCTGCCCGGCTCTTGGTCGATCTGCTGCCACTGCTCGCTGCCGTCGACGCCGGCAGACTAGCCAGGGACCTCGTACCTCGGTTGGAGGACATGGGGGCAGGCGCCAGCGTCGAAACGGCTCTCCGCTACAGCGCTTGACCGGTGTGGTCGAAACGGGGCGTGCAGCCGCCTGCTCAGCCTGATCTGCAAACACCTGCGGGCGCCGCCGAGGTCCACGAACCCCGTCAGGCCAGGATCACGCGACCTCGAGCGCGCCTCGCATGCCGCTCGTCTGGTGGTACTTGCAGAAGAAGAGCAGCGTGCCCGAATCCGGGAACGTCACGTCGACCTCGGTCGAACCATCTGCCGGGATGTCCTGGTCGATCGCCTGGTCGGTGAGGCTGAAGTTGTGCAGCGTGCCGCTCTCGTTCGAGATCTCGAGCGTGATCGACTCTCCGGCCGCCCCCTTCAATACGGTCGGCTCGAAGTAGAAGTCGTCGGCCTCGAGCTCGAGGCTCGTCTCTCCGGACACGTCCTTCTCGCCGTGGTCGTTGGCGGACTGGCCGGCGATCGAGATCGTTCCGCCCTCTTGCTCGCCACCGCTCTCGCTGGTCTTCTCCGAACCCTCGCCGCACGCGCCGGCCACGAGGACCAGCGTGAAGACGAGGGCCAACATGCCCGGGAAACGGCTCCTCATCCCGGCCTCCTTTCCAAGAACGGTTGGACGTCGTAATACGCGCGGGCAAAGCTGACGGTTCGAAAGACGATCCAGCGGCCGGGCTCACCGAGCCCGAGGCGTTCTGGATCTCACCTGCATGAGCCCGTGGGAGAGCCGTTCCCTGACCCAGGCATCCAGGAGAGCCGTGGCTCGTGCAGCCGAGGCCGTGCTCCCCTGCTCCTCGTGGAGCCGGAGGGCAGCAGCGACGCTCGCGGCTGCCGGCGATGTGGGCGGCGGACTGCTCACCCCGATCCGTGAGGATCTTGACATCTGCTTCCGTCCGGTCGTAGACGTGTCAGAAGCGGCCGAAGGAGGGGTCATGAGCGTGGCGGGGACGGTCGCGACCTTCGTTCTCCTGTTCCTGGCTTCGATGGGGGCTCCGGTCTTGGCCAGCCACACGCTGGTGGTCGACGACGACGGGGCGCAATGTCCGAGTCCCGACTACACAGATGTCCAGGCGGCCGTCGACGCGGCCGACGCGGGCTCGACCGTCCTAGTGTGCCCGGGAACCTACTCGGACACCGCCGACGCGGACCTGAACGGCGTGACGATCGCCGGATCGCCGAAGGACGGCTTACAGCTGATCGCCAACGGCGGCCGGGAGGAGGTCGTCATCGATGGCGACCCGGCGGGGAACACAGCCACCACCGGCAGCGGGGTCCTCCTCCAGGGCGTGGCCGGCGTGCTGGTCCAGGGGTTCACCGTGACGAACTTCCACGACAACATCCGCCTCGAGAGCGCCGACGGGAACACCATCCGGCGCAACGCGCCGGTGGGGGTCAGTGGCCACGACGGCATCCTCCTCCTCGACTCCGATGGGAACCTGATCGAGGGCAACGTGCCCGTTGACAACGGAACGGCGGCCAACGGCTGCGGGGTCGACCTGATGAACGGCTCGGCCAACAACGAGGTCCGGGGGAATGTGATCTCGCTCCATGACCGCGCGGGTATCCGCCTCCAGGGAGCGGGGACCGGCAACGTCGTGTCGGACAACCTCGTCAGCCGCAACGGTCGCAACGGGATCCTCAACTCCTCGACCAACGGGACCCTGATCAGCCGGAACGTCGCCAGCCGCAACCTGTTCGAGGGTGCAGTCGACAGCGACAAGGGGGTGGGCATCCGCCTCCTCACCTCGACCGGTGTCAGCGTCGAGCGCAACGTCGCGTTCCGCAACAGCTTCTTCGATCTCTTCTGGGATGCGGCCGGCGCCAACACGTTCGAACGGAACCGCTGCGGAACGTCGTCGCCTTCGGACCTCTGCGACGGCTGACCGGTGAACACGAGAGCACTTTCGGATGAACTGGAGGATCCGGTTCGGGCGCTCAGGCCTGCGCCACCGGAGAGGGAGGCGGAGCTCTACGGCGACCTCTGCCTGACCCTCAGCTACGAACCTGTCGAGCGACGTGTATCCGCCGAAGCAGACCTCGCGTGGGCC
>JBIOUU010000143.1:0-7721 GCA_044867345.1 Actinomycetota bacterium | reverse complement strand
GTGCCGGCGCTCGTCCGGCGGATCAACAACGCGCTCCAGCGCGCTGATCAGATCGCATGGGCCAACGGAGAGACGGGCACCAGGTGGATCGTGCCGATCGTGGCGGACGCCGAAGCCGGGTTCGGCGCTGCGCTGAACGCGTTCGAAACCATGAAGGCCATGGTCGAGGCCGGGGCGGCCGCGGTGCACTTCGAGGATCAGCTCGCCGGCGAGAAGAAGTGCGGCCACCTCGGCGGCAAGGTGCTGGTCCCGACCCCGCAGTTCATCGAGACGCTCACGGCTGCACGGCTGGCCGCGGACGTGCTCGACGTGCCGACCGTGTTGGTGGCGCGGACCGATGCCTGTTCCGCGACGCTGGTCACCAGCGACGTGGACCAGCGGGACGCGCCCTTCCTCACTAGTGACCGCACGGCCGAGGGGTTCTTCCGTGCGCGGGCGGGGATCGAGGCAGCCATCGCCCGAGGCCTGGCCTACGCGGCATACGCCGACGTCCTGTGGTGCGAGACCTCCAGCCCGGAGCTGGAGGAGGCGGAACGGTTCGCGAAGGCCGTCCACGCGCGCTTCCCCGGCAAGCTGCTCGCCTACAACTGCTCCCCCTCCTTCAACTGGAAGCGGCATCTGGACGAGGCCGCGATCCGATGCTTCCAGCGCGAACTGGGGACGACGGGCTACGCGTTCCAGTTCGTGACCCTGGCGGGGTTCCACGCCCTGAACGCCTCCATGTTCGAGCTTGCCCGCGGCTACCGGGAGGAAGGCATGTCCGCATACGTCCGGCTCCAGGACCGTGAGTTCGCACTCGAACCCGATGGCTATACGGCAACCCGCCACCAGGCCGAGGTGGGGACGGGCTACTTCGATCGCGTGTCGCGAGCCATCGGTGGCGACTCGCCGACCCTCGCGATCCCCGGCTCGACCGAGGCGGCTCAGTTCGAAGCGGAGGAGGCGGCCGCGACGCGCTCCTTGGCGTGAGCCGGGGTGCCCTCGTTCCGTTGCGTGATGACCACGACGTCCTCCCGAGGGGCGACGCGCAGGAACCGGCGGGCCGCGTCCGGCCAGGCCCCCAGGACCTCATCGGCCCGCGCGGAGCCGGTGAGTTCGGCGTGGCGTTCGATGAGGGCCCGCAGGATCCCGAGGTCCTCGGGGTCCGGCCCCGCGACGTCGACCAGCTCGACGTTCACTCGCCCGGCGAGCCCCTCGGTCGCATCCAGGACGAAGGCTCGGCCGCCGGTCATCCCGGCCCCCAGGTTGCATCCGACCGATCCGAGCACCACGACGGTGCCGCCGGTCATGTACTCGCAGGCATGGTCGCCCGCGCCCTCGACGACCGCGGAGGCCCCCGAGTTTCGGACCGCGAGGCGCTCGCCCACCCGTCCCGCCACGAACAGCTCGCCTCCGGTCGCCCCGTACAGGACCACGTTTCCGGCTAGGTGGGGGTCACCGGCATCGTCGCGGGGCGGGAGGATCACGAGGCGACCGCCGCCCATGCCCTTGCCGACGTAATCGTTCGCCTCCCCGATCAGCCGGAACTCGGTCCCGGCCGCCAGGAAGGCGCCGAAGGATTGACCGGCCGATCCCCGGAACGTCACCCGCACCGATCCTGGCGGTGCCGACTCACCGAACTCCCGTCCGATGGCCCCACCGAGCCGGGCGCCGACGGTCCGGTCGGCGTTCCCGATCGGGTAAGAGAGCTCAGCCCGTCCACCCGAGCACACCGACTCCCACGCGTCGTGATACAGCCGGTCACCCAGGCTCGACCGGGGGCGCTGCAACGCGAGGTGCCCCCCGAAGCGACGTTCGCCTCCTGCCCGCTGCAGGAGTGCAGACAGGTCGACCACCCGCGCCCGGCCATCGACGGCCCGAAGGCGGAGGAGTTCGGACCGGCCCACCGCGTCATCCATCGACCGCAGGCCCAGCCCCGCCAGGAGCTCGCGCACCTCCTCCGCCACGGCCTCCAGGTAGGCCAGCACCATCTCGGGAGTCCCGGCGAACTTGGCACGAAGATCGGGCCGTTGGGTGGCGATCCCCACGGGACAGGTATCCAGGTGGCAGGTCCGCACCATGATGCAGCCCTCCGCGAGCAGCGCCGCCGTCCCGAACGCATACTCGTCGGCGCCGAGCAGCGCGGCGACCAGGACGTCGCGTCCGGTCTTCATGCCGCCGTCGGCCCGGAGGCGCACCCGAGCACGGAGCCCGCTCTCGACGAGGGCCCGCTGGGTCTCCGCCAGGCCGATCTCCCAGGGCAAGCCGGCGTTCTTGATCGAGCCGAGCGGCGAGGCGCCCGTGCCTCCGTCCGCCCCGGCGATGTGCACGATCTCGGCCAGGCCCTTGGCCACCCCGGCGGCGACGGTCCCCACCCCGATCTCGGACACCAGCTTCACCGAGACCTCCGCGACCGGGTTCACCTGCTTGAGGTCGAACACGAGCTGGGCGAGGTCCTCGATCGAGTAGATGTCGTGATGCGGCGCCGGGCTGATCAAGGCCACCCCGGGCTGCGTGTGCCGCAGGCGCGCGATCTCCTCGGTGACCTTGTGGCCGGGGAGCTGCCCGCCCTCGCCGGGCTTCGAGCCTTGGGCGATCTTGATCTGGAGCTCGTCCGCGAAGGCGCAGTACTCGGGCGTCACGCCGAACCTTCCCGACGCGACCTGCTTGATCCGCGAGTTCGCCTCGGTCCGGTACCGGACCGGATCCTCGCCGCCCTCTCCGGTGTTGGAGCGCCCGCCGATCCGGTTCATGGCGATGGCCAAGGTCTCGTGCGCTTCCTTCGAGATGGCCCCGTGCGAGATCGCGCCGGTCGAGAACCTTCGCAGGATCGCGGAGGCCGGCTCCACCCGGTCCACCGCGATCGGCGGCCCTGCGGGCTGGAGGTCGAGGAGGTCGCGCGGTGCGGACGGTGGCCGGCTCTGGACCAGCTGGGAGAACCTCCGGTAGAGCCCCGGGCGATCGCGGACATCGTTCTCATCGCCCTCGCCCTCGCCGGGGTTCCCGGCCGCGGTGGAGCGCAACCGCTCGAGTCCGGGGTCCACCACCCGATGGAGCGCCCGCACCACATCGGGGTTCGACGCGTGGTGCTCTCCGCCTCGGTGGAACTTGACGAACCCGGGGTTCGGCAGCGGCGCCGTCTGGGGCCCGAACGCATCGGCGTGTCGCTCCAGTTGATCCATGGCGATCCGCTCGAAGCCGATCCCCCCGATCGGCGACGCCGCGCCGGGGA
The DNA here is from genome assembly GCA_044867345.1 of Actinomycetota bacterium. GTDB lineage: Bacteria > Actinomycetota > UBA4738 > UBA4738 > HRBIN12 > AC-69. The sequence continues at coordinate 4,510 of JBIOUU010000143.1, read as the reverse complement.
AGCAGGTCTCGACGACCTCCGTCCCCAGCCCCAAGAGGTCGAAGGCCTGCCCGCCCCGGTAGGAGTCCAGACAGGAGATGCCGAGCTTGGCCAGGATCTTGAGCACCCCCTCCTCCATCGCGCCGGCGAACCGGAGCATCGCGGCCGTCCCCTCCCCTTCGCCGTTCGAACCGCCCAGGGACGCGGCGGTCTGCAGGGCCAGCCTGGGATGGACGGCCTCCGCGCCCACCGCGACCAGGCATGCCAGGTGGTGCGAGTCGTGCGCGTCGTCGGCCTGGACCACGATCGAGGCCCTGGACCGGTGGCCCGCCCGGAGGAGCGACGCGTTCACTGCGCCGGCGGCGAGCAACGACGGGATCGGGCATCGGTCCGGCCCGGCAGCTTCGTCGGTGACCACCAGGATGTAAGCGCCCCGGCGCGATGCCTCCACCGCCTTCTCCCCCAGGCGATGGACGGCCGATCGCAAGCCGCCCGGTCCATGCGAAGACGCCCAGGTCGCGTCGAGTCGCTCGCCGTCGGGCGAGCCGAGCAACAGGAACGTGGGGTACTCGACCAGCCCGGCCGCTTCGGGGCGCTCCCACAGGATCGGATCCCTCGGCCCGAGAAGGACGCGAAGCGACATCACCGAGCGTTCCCGGAGGTGGTCCATCGCCGGGTTCGTCACCTGCGCGAACCGCTGCTTGAAGTGGTTGGCCAGCGGACGGCGATGCTCGCTGAACGGTGCGATGGGGGCGTCGTCCCCCATCGAGAGCGTGGGCTCCTTCCCACTGCTCGAGGCGGGACGGAGCGCGAGCGACAGGTCCTCGCGCGTGTAGGCGTGGACGACCTGGCGGCGCAGGAGGTCGCTGGGGACCGAAGGGTCGGGCCGGCCGGCCGAGCCGGCGACGCGATGAGCCCCGAGCCACGCCGCGTACGGACGTCGGCGCGCCACGCGAGCGACCGGATCGCGTTGCAGGCCCCCGGCCCGGGGGTCGAGGAACAGCATCTCCCCCGGGCCGAGCTTTCCTCGGCGGACCGAGCCGTGTCCGGACGTGTCGACGGCGCCCGCCTCCGACGCGCAGGCCACGAAGCCGTCCTCGCACAGGGCATAGCGGAGCGGGCGCAGGCCGTTACGGTCGAGCGCCGCGCCGACCGCGAACCCGTCGGTGAACACGAGCGCGGCAGGCCCGTCCCACGGCTCCACCAGCGACTCGTGCCACCGATAGAACGCCCGCACCTCCTCGCTCAGGTCCGGATCGGACTCCCAGGCCGCGGGGACCAGCATGGCCACAGCGTGGCGGATGTCGCGCCCACCGCCCGGCCCCTCTCTCGAGAGGAGCTCGACGGACTCGTCGAGCATCGCGGAGTCCGAACCGTCCTCGTCGAGCACCGGCGAGAACAGGTCCTCGTCCGACGCGTCGGGGAAGCCAAGCCGACCCTCTCGCCCCCGCATCCGGTGAACGTTTCCATCGATCGTGTTGATCTCGCCGTTGTGGCACAGCATGCGGAACGGCTGCGCCCGCTCCCACGTGGGCGCGGTGTTCGTCGAGTAGCGCTGATGGAAGATGGCGAACCACGCCTCGAATGCGGGATCGCGGAGGTCCGGGTAGAACGCGGCCAGCTGATCGGCGGCGACGAGCGCCTTGTAGGTGATCGTGCGGAACGACAGGGATGCCACGTAGAGCTGCGCGCCTCGCGCTCGGGCGTCGCGCTCGCCCCTGCGACGAGCCCGGAGCGCCAGGCGTTCGGATTCCCTCGCAGACGCTCCGTCGGGCGGCTCCAGGATGGCCTGGAGGATCCGGGGCATCGTCGAGCGTCCACGCGCACCGAGCGCCGTGGGTTCGGCGGGGACCTCCCGCCACGCCAGGACGCGGATACCCTCGGCCGCGCACGCCTCGACCACGGCCGACCTCGTGTCGCCGTCGTCGCCTCGGCCGAACACCATGGCCACCCCGAGCCGGGCGGCCTCCCGATCGGGCGCTCCGACCTCTCGTTCAAGGAACTTCGTGGGGATGGGGACCAACAGGCCCGCCCCGTCGCCGGTCCGTGCGTCGGCGTCCACCGCGCCGCGGTGACGAAGGCGGCACAACCCCTCCAGGGCCCGGTCGACGAGCTCTCGCCCCGTCCGTCCAGCCCCGTCGGCAACGAACCCGATCCCGCAGGCGTCGCGATCCAAGCCTCTCCTTCCTGGGGCCCCGATTGAAGGGCGAAGCTAGAGATGGAACGTTTCGGGCGGATTTCGCGACTGTGAACTTCGAGTGACGGTGCGGAGACCGTGCTCGGGGCCCCTGCGTAACGCAGTGTTTACGCTCCGGAAACCCACCGCCCCCCGATCGGGCGGTAGGGTCGCGCAACTTCGACGGTACTCGTGGAGGCGACGGTGTCGGTACAGGCGCTGTATGAGGGCGTTGCTATGGGGTCCCCGATGGGAGGAGCCGTCCGCGTGCAGGAGGCGGAGGCCATCGCCAGGCGGGCGGAGCAGGTCCTCGTCGTCGGCGACGACGAGGACCTGCGCTCCCGACTGGCGACCGACCTCACGGTTCTCGGCTACCGGCCCGTGCTGGTCGGCACCCGCGAGCCGCCTCCCTCGATCCCTCCGGTCGCCCTCGTGGCCGCCGCCACCGGCCCAAAGGAAACCATCCGGATGGCCGAGGAGCTCCGTTCCGCCGAAGGGTTCCGCCACCTGCCGCTGGTGTGGCTCGTCGATCCGATGGATCTGTGGGTGTTGGCCGGGCGGGAGCACCTGTGCGACGAGTTCGTCCGCCTGCCCTACGTGGCCGAGGAGCTGGCGGCCCGGCTCCGGCTGCTGAGCCTGAAGACCGGCCGTGACGGCCCCGACGTGATCCGTCGCGGACCGCTCCGCCTGAACACGGCCACGCACCTGGTGATGATGGACGGTCGCAGCCTGGACCTCACCTACATGGAGTACGAGCTCCTCAAGCTCCTCGCGACGAGCCCGGGTCGCGTGTTCACCCGAGAGGACATCCTGGCCCGCGTGTGGGGCTACGACTACTTCGGCGGCATGCGGACGGTCGACGTCCACGTCCGCCGGCTCCGCGCAAAGTTCGGGCTCGACCACGCGTCGCTGATCCAAACGATCCGAAGCGTTGGCTATCGGTTCGCCCAGGTCCGCAGCTGACTCCGTCCCACCCCGACGCGCCCGAGCGGTAGTCTCGGATGGCGGAGGTGGGGCCATCATGGCGAACGGAACGCGGTTGTCGGGCCGCAAGGTCGCGGTGTTCCTGGCGGAGGGATTCGAGGACCTCGAGTTCTGGGTGACGGTCATGCGCCTCCGCGAGGAGGGTGCAGACGTCACGGTGGTCGGGATCGCCGCCGGCCAGACGGTCCGGGGCAAGCACGCCCTCGAGGCAACCAGCGACGCCGCCGCGAAGGACGTCTCCGCCGATGACTTCGACGCGGTCGTCGTGCCCGGCGGATGGGCCCCGGACAAGCTCCGCCGGCACGAGGAGGTCACCAGCCTGGTGGCCAAGGCCTACGGCCAGAGCAAGATCGTCGGGCTGATCTGCCACGCCGGGCTGGTCGGCATCTCCGCCGGCATCGTCGGCGGGCACCGGGCAACCGGGAGCCTCGGCATCAAGGACGACCTGGTGAACGCCGGCGCGACCTGGGTGGACGAGCCGGCCTTCCGCGATGGCGCCATCGTGTGGGGCCGCGTGGTGGAGGACATCCCGGCGTTCTGCCGCGAGCTGGTCACGGCCATCGAAGAACGGACTTCGTGAAGTACCTGAGCGAGCCGCCGGCGTCGGCGGAGCTCGTCGTCATCGGCGGCGGGGTGATCGGCGCGGCCACGGCATTCTTCGCCGCCAGAGCAGGACTGAAGCCCCTTCTGGTGGAAGCGCGGCCGGCGCTGTGCACCCTCACGACCCCGGTCGCGGCGGGCGCCTTCCGCCTCCAATTCGACGACCTGCAGGAGCTGACGCTCGTCCGTGAGTCGGCGGAGCTCTTCCTGAACTTCCGGGAAGCCACCGGGCAGGACGAGTACGACCCGCGCGTGCGCCAGCAGGGCTATCTCTGGTTGACCACCGACGAGCGCGGAGCCGAGCGCCAGCGCGCGCTGGTCGCCCAACTGCACGAGTGGGGACAGGGCGACGTGGAACTCCTCCCGGGCGACGAGGTACGCCGTCGGTTTCCGTACGTGGGGGAGAACGTGGTCCAGGCGAGGTGGCGGGCAGGTGACGGGTTCCTGGACACGACACAGCTGACGTTCGGCCTGGTCCGTGGCTCAGGAGCCGATGTGATGGTGGACTGCGCGGCGACGGGCTTCGTCGTATCGGGTGGGAGGCTCACCGCGGTCCAGACGACGAAAGGGGTCATCCCCACCGATGTCGCAGTGATCGCTGCGGGGCCCCTGTCGGGACCACTCGGCAAGGCCGAAGGGATCGAGCTCCCGATCGTCACGGTCCGGCGTCAGAAGCTGATCTTGCCCGAGGTTCCCGAGGTGCCGCCCCGCGCCCCTATGACCATCGACGAGGACACCGGGGTCCACTGGCGCCCTGCGCTCGCCGGCGCA
>JBIOUU010000142.1:0-14141 GCA_044867345.1 Actinomycetota bacterium | reverse complement strand
CGCCTCGTTGAGTGCACTCGTTCCGAGGAGGTTGTTCACGACGATGGAGCTCTCCGCGGAGGAGAGTGGGTCCAACGTGATGGCCTTGGTGTTGTCCTTCTCCATCAACCATTCCGGATGATCCTGTCTCAGTTCCGGACGAGAGGAGCAAAGGATGACGACGCGGGCATCCCGCGCTGAATCGGCTACGTAACGGATGAGATCGAGGAACGTCTGCTCCGCCCAATGGATGTCGTCCACCAGCGCGATGAGGGGCCTCTCTGCGGACAGGATCTCCAGGAACCGTCGTGCGGACCAGAACGTCTCCTCCTGGGTGAAGGTGGCGGTGGACAGCCCGATCGTTGCCGACAATCGCTCGGCGACGTCGGCGTTGGCCTCACCGAGCAATGCGGTGAGCTTTGCCCGAGCGGCGTCCAGCGAGTCGTCGTTCTGGATGCCCGCGGCTCCCCGAACCATCTCGGCGAGCGGGAAGAACGTGATCCCCTGACCGTACGAGAGACACCGCCCTCTCACGGACGCGGTCAGGTCGGCGGACGTGCTGACGAACTCCTGTAACAGGCGGGATTTCCCAACGCCGGCAGGTCCGAGAACCGTTACCACTTGCGCCCGGCGCTGTTCGATCGCTGTGCCAAGCGCATCGACCAGGACCTTGAGCTCGTCGGTCCGACCGACCATCGGGGCGTCCAGACGGCGGGCCACGCCCTCGCCCTCGTTGACCGAGACGAGCCGATACGCGTGTACGGTCTCGGCCTTGCCCTTCAGGGTGAGGGGCTCGACCGGCTCCACGTCGATGGCGTCTTTCACCAATCGGTAGGTGGATTCGCCGATCAGGATCTCGAGCGCAGGAGCCGCCTGCTCCAGACGCGCGGCGGTGTTCACCGCGTCGCCGGTGACCAGGCGCTGACCAGCGGTCACGTCGCCGGCGACGACCTCGCCCGTGTTCACGCCGGTCCGGTTCTGGAGGCGGACCCCCCAGCGGGTCTCGAGGGTATCGTTCAAGCGGGCAAGGGCCTGCTTCATGTCGTACGCGGCTCGGACCGCCCGCAGAGCATCGTCCTCGTGCACGGTGGGAAGGCCGAACACCGCCATCACCGCGTCGCCGATGAACTTCTCGACTGTTCCCCCGTGTTGCTCGAGGACTGCCTTCATCTCCGAGAAGTAGGCCGCGAGGACCTCGCGCAGCGCCTCGGTGTCCAGTTTCTCGCCCAGGCTCGTCGAGCCTTTGAGGTCGCAGAAGACGATGCTCACGGTCTTCCGGACCTCATGGGGGGGAGCCTCTGGCGCTAGCTTCGCCCCACAGATCCCACACAATCGGAATCTGTCCGGGTTCTCCTCACCACACTTGGGACAGATCTGCACGTGACGAGTTTAGGCGACCCTCCTGGACGTTCCATACCCCCAGCGGCACGGTCTCCCCGGCCGCTGGAGGTACCGTTGCCATCTAGTCCAGCTAATGCCCCCGCGGGTCTCCGGCTATGGAACCGGACGGGAGGCTGATCCCCTCGAGCACGTCCCCGCTCTTGTTGCTCTTCGTGTAGGCCCGGCAAAAGAACGTGATCGCCTTGCCGCAGTCCGGCGCCAATCCCGTGTATTCGGATCCCCTCTGTGTCAGAGGACTGTTCTGCCACGTGGTGAATGCTACGAGTGCCGTGATGCAGGGGCGGTATGACGAAACCCCTTTGTCCAGGACCAGCTGCCGCCATGCCTTGTCGATCCTGATAACGAGCAACTTGGTGGTAGGGCTGGTGGCGCGGACCTCGTCGACCGTCCATTCGGCCGCGGCATGGAAGAACGGGTCAGTAAACACGACAAACGGGGCCAGAGTGCCGTCCGTGCTGCAGCTCGTCAAGCCGCTCCCGCCAGCACGCTCGTCCACACCGTCAATGGCGACTGAGAGCCCGATCGTCCCACTCCCCCCATTTGTCAGCGACGCATCCATCAGTGTCTGGCCCGCATCGTTCTGGAACGAATCGGTACAGGTCTGGCCGTTTGGGCAGACCGACTCCTGGACCCGGAACACCGCGGAGGTGACCGGAGCGATCCCGGTTTCCGGGACGGTTGCGGTCAGCTGGAAGTAGCCCGCGTTCCCAATGTTCAGCGTGAAGGAGCGGGCACCGTCCACTGCTGGAAGTGACGTCACGCCATTCAAACCAGTGAAGGGGGTGATCGAGATTATGCCCGTGTAGGTCGTGTCTCGACGGCCGAGACCGTCCTCGACCTCGACGGTCACGAGGGCACCGCTGGGATCGAGGTCGGTGCTCGTGATGGTCTGGCCCACACCCGCCTGATGTGGGCTCCTATCGGTGTATGAGCCGCTCTTGGCCGGGTCCTCGAATCGGAACGCAAGGTGGCAGCCGGCGCCCGCGCCGGACTGGCCGCATTGAGCCGCGCTGGCAACCTGCGCTCCAACAACGACGAAGAACGACGACAGGACGACCAGCGATGTCAACAGGGCGAGCGAGGTTAGGCCTCGTCCCCACATCCGCCGGATGGTTCCACCCATAAAGCTGCCTCCTCTCAAAGAGCCCGACGGTCGCCTCGAGAGGCAACCGTCAAGACCGTGGTTTTCCCCAAGGGGAGAGAGCATGAGGCCCCGGATGGGGGATAGTCAATGCGTCATCTGCATCGTTTGACGTAACTCCACCACCCGACAGCCGGCGCGACCATGGCAACCGAACGCACGTTCGACCAGGATGCCTGGTGCCTTACGCTCTTGGGCCGACGCTCGGGCCTACAGGATGGGGAGGTACCGCTCCAGCTCGTAGGGCGTCACCTGGGACCGGTAGTCCTCCCACTCCTCACGCTTGTTCCGCAGCAGGAACTCGAGCACGTGCTCGCCCAGGCCCTCCCGCAGCACCTTCGACTCCTCGGCCAGCCCGATGGCCTCGTACAGGTCCTCCGGCAGGGACCTGATCCCGGCTGCCCTCCGCTCCTCATCGGTCATCACGTAGATGTTGTTGGAGGCCTCCGGCGGGAGCTCGTACTCGCCCTCGATCCCGGCCAGGCCCGCCGAGAGCATGGCGGCGAATGCCAGGTACGGGTTGCACGCGGGATCGGGGGATCGGTATTCGATCCGGGTGGACTCCTCCTTGCCCGGCTTGTACAGCGGCACGCGCACCAGCGCGGAGCGGTTCCGGCGGGCCCAGCACACGTAGACCGGCGCCTCGTACCCCGGGACCAGGCGCTTGTAGGAGTTCACCCATTGGTTGGTGGCCAGCGTGATCTCCGGCGCGTGCTTCAGGATTCCGGCGATGTACTGCTTGGCCACGGTGGACAGGTGGTACTCGTCCGTAGCATCGAAGAACGCGTTGCGGTCGCCCTCGAACAGCGATTGGTGCGAGTGCATGCCGCTCCCGTTCACGCCCCTCACCGGCTTCGGCATGAACGTCGCGTAGATCCCGAACTCCTGCGCGACCTCTTTCACCGTCAGCCGGTACGTCATCACGTTGTCGGCCATGGTCAGCGCGTCGGCGTACCGCAGATCGATCTCGTGCTGGGAGGGCGCCACCTCGTGATGGACGTACTCGACGGGGATGCCCATCGATTCGAGGTAGGCGACGGTTCGCTTCCGCCAGTCGGTGGCCACATCGAGCGGGGTCTCGTCGAAGTAGCTCCCCTGGTCGAGAAACTTTGGATCGTCGAGGCTCCGGAAGTAGAAGTACTCGAGCTCGGGGCCGACGTAGAAGGTGAACCCGAGGTCCGCGGCGCGCTTCAGCTGCCGCTTCAGGACGTAGCGCGGGTCGCCCTCGAACGGCGTGCCATCGGGGCCGAGCACGTCACAGAACATCCGGGCTACCTGGGCCTCGGTCCTCCACGGGATGAGCTGGAACGTCGAGGGATCGGGGACGGCTACCATGTCGGACTCCTCGATGCGGGAGAAGCCGTCGATCGAGGAGCCGTCGAACCCCATGCCCTCGGAGAGCGCCGCCTCCAGCTCCTGCGAGGTGATGGTGAAGGCTTTGAGGAAGCCGAGGACGTCGGTGAACCACAGCCGGACGAACCGGATGCCGCGGTCCTCGATCGTGTGTAGGACGTAGTCGGCTTCGGCCGTGAGTCCCATCGTTCGAGGCTACAGCCTTCGGCCCTCGCCCCTGTTACGGCGTCGTTAACTCTGGCCGGGTGGCCACCGGCCGGGGGTACGCTGGGCAGCATGGACGCCGAAGGGGAACCCAGGATGCGAGCGATCGCCGTGGCCGGGTGGATCGTGATCGTCGGGCTGCTGCTCGCGTGGCAGGGCCTGGCCCTCGCGTTCTCGCCGCAGTGGCCGACCATGTCCGACATCTTCCGGACCTTCATGCGACCGTGGCTCGGACGCGTCGTGCTGTTCGGGCTGTGGCTGTGGCTCGGCTGGCACCTGTTCATCCGTGGCTGGCGATTCTTCCTCCGAGGCTGAGCTCATGATCATCCGCCGGGTGGTCATCCCCCTCGTCGTTGCGTACGCGCTCTTCGTGTTCATGGCGCTGTCCACCCTGCGCGCGCCACATCTGGAGCGAGCCGACGTCGGGCCGATGGCCGGGTGGAAGGAAGCGCTGCGTTGTCTGGCCGTCACCGTCGTCGGCGGGTACCTGTGCTTCCTCCTCATCGTGCTCGTGTTCCACGTCCTGATCGCCGGGCAGCGGGGCGCGTTCGTGAGCGCCGCCGCCGGAGGCGGATTCCTCGCCTTCGGGGTGGCGACGCCGGTCTTCCTGCTGTCCCTGTGGCGGGCCACGTCGCGCCGATGAGTGAGGGACGCCGATGCTGACCCCCGAGGTCATGGGCCGTACGCTGGCCGAGGCCCCGGACCCCGAGCTCGCACGGTTGGCCATCTCCCGGGTGGGGGAGGATCCGGGGGCCCGCCAGGTGCTGGTACGGGAGGACGTGCTGCCCGTTGCCGCCCGCCTGCTCGGCTTCTCCATCGCCGCCACCGACTTCCTGGTCGCGCATCCGGAGGAGACCACGCTGCTCGAGGACGTCGGGGCGCGAGCCGCCCACCAGCTCGACGCCGAGCTGGCCGCCGACGTCGCCCGGCTGGGACTCGCCGACGGCCTGCGCGTGTTCCGGCGCCGGGCCATGGTGCGTGTCGCCGCGCGCGACCTCAGCGGCGTGCCGGTGGAGGAGGTCGTCGCGGAGATCAGCGCCGTCGCCGACGCCTGCTTCGCGCACGCGTGCCGGGGCGTGGCCGCACGGGGATTCGCCGTGATCGGGCTGGGCAAGCTCGGGGGGGCCGAGCTGAACTACGCCTCCGACGTCGACGTGCTGTTCGTGACCGAAGGTGGCGGAGCCGAGGGACACGGTAGGACGGAGCGGGCGGCCGCCGAGATCATCCGCATCCTGTCCGCGCCGACGTCCGAGGGCATCGCGCTCAGGGTCGATCCAACCCTCCGGCCGGGCGGCCGGGGCGGCGCGCTGGCTCGTTCCCTCGCCGCGATGGGCGAGTACTACGCATTGCAGGCGCTGACATGGGAACGGCAGGCGCTGATCAAGGCCCGACCGATCGCGGGCGATCTCGGCGTGGGGCGGGCCTTCGTCGACCTGGTCGCTCCCCTCGTGTACCGCGAGGAGCTCTCCCCGCATGCCATCGAGGAGGTGCGCCGGGTGAAGGTCCGCCTGGAGGAGTACGTGCGGGCCCGGGGCAAGGCCGGGGTCGAGGTCAAGCGGGGGTGGGGCGGGATCCGCGACGTCGAGTTCGCGGTGCAGCTCCTCCAGATCGTGCACGGCGGCCGCGATGAGCGACTCCGCCAGCCGAACACGCTCCGGGCCCTCTCCGTCCTGGCGGCTGAGGGCTATGTCGCCGAGGACGACGCGGAGGCCCTGGCCGGCGCGTATCGATTCCTTCGAAGGGTGGAGCACCGCCTCCAGATGGTCCGTGACCTCCAGACCCACGAGCTCCCCGCCGACCGGGTATCGCTTGGCCGGCTGGCTCGCTCGCTCGACCTGGATGGGGCGGACGAGCTGAAGGCCGAGTACGGCCGGCAGACGTCGCTCGTCAGGGGGTTGCACGAGCGACTGTTCTACCGGCCCCTGTTGGAGGCCTTCACCGGGCCGGCGGTCCCTCGGCCCGGCGTCGATCGCCACGCCACCCAGGAGCTGCTGGCCGGGCTGGGCTTCCGCCAGCCGGGCGCGGCCTACGCCGTGCTCGACCGGCTCGTGGACCCGTCCACGCGCTTGGGAAAGGTCCTGGCCCACGTGTTCCCGGTCATGGCGCCGGCTCTCGCGTTGGCCTCGAATCCGGATGCCGCGCTCGTTCGGCTGGAGCGGGTTGCCGAGGCGATGACGGCCACCGGCGAGCGCCGGCTGGCGGACGCACTCGTTTCCGACCCCGGCGTGGCCAAGCGATTGGCCCACGCGGTCTCCGCGAGCTCCTTCGCCACCGACCTGCTGGCGGCCCGGCCCCAGCGCGTCCTGGCGCTGACCGGCCTAGCCGGGGCCGACGACACGGAGGCGGCCCTCGCCGAGGTCGTCGGGCGATACGCGGCCCGCGAGCTCGCACCGCGCGAGACCGGACGGGAGCTGACGGTGGTGGCCGATCGCGTCGTGCACGAGGCGTTGGCATCGGCCCGGCCCGATCTTCCCATCGCCGCGATCGGACTCGGAAAGCTGGGGGCCGAGGAGCTGAACTTCGCCTCGGACCTCGATCTCGTGTTCGTCTACGAGGGGGAGGGGCCGAAGGACCTCCGGCGGGCGGGAGAGATCTGCGAGCGGGTGCTCCAGGCGATCCGCGACGCGGGGTGGGAGCCGGACGCGGACCTCCGGCCGGAGGGAAAGGCCGGACCGCTGGCGCGCTCGTTCGCCGCGTACCTCGAGTACCTAGAGCGGTACGCCGAGACGTGGGAGTTCCAGTCGCTCCTGCGGGCCAGGCTCGTCGCTGGGGACGAGGCGCTCGGCCGGCGGTTCACCTCGTTCGCCGACGATCTCGCCTATCCGGAGTATCTGTCGCTCGACCGGGCCGCGGAGATCCTCCGGATGCGCGAGCGGATCGAACGGGAGCGCGTCCGGCCGGCCGACGCGGCGCGATTCCACTTCAAGCTGGGATACGGGTCGCTGGCCGATGTGCAGTTCGCGGTGGAGTTGTCACTGATGCGCCACGGCGGCCGGTACCCGGAGGTCCGGACGCGCCGGACGCTCGAGGCCATCGAGAAGCTCGCCGCCGCCCGGCTGATGGAGGACAGCGTGGCCCGCGAGCTCGGCGAGGCTTTCGTGTTCCTGTCGGACGTGAAGAACGCGCTGGAGGTGGATCGGCGGGTGCATGCCGAAGCCGTCCCCGCATCGGTGGAGGAGCAGACAGCCCTGGCCCGGCGGCTGGGCTACGAGGAGTACCCGCGACAGAGCTTCCTGGACGACTACCGCCGGATCACCCGGCGTGCCCGCCACGCCATGGAGCGTGTGTTCTCCGAAGGCTTCGAGGATTGAGGGGCCGGCTGGCGGTCTGGAGCCGGCCCCTCACCTCATGTGACCTGGATCACGAATCTCAGATGTCGAAATAAAGGGCAAACTCGTACGGGTGGGGGCGCAGCCGCACCGCGTCGAGCTCGTTCGTCCGCTTGTACTCGATCCAGGTGTCGATCACGTCCTGGGTGAATACCCCGCCCTCCAGCAGCCACTGGTGGTCGGCCTCGAGCGCGTCGAGCACCTCCTCGAGCGAGCCCGGCACCTGCTTGACCATGGCCTTGTCCTCGGGTGGCAGGTCGTACAGGTCCTTGTCGATCGGCTCGGGCGGCTCGATCTTGTTCTTGATGCCGTCGAGGCCGGCCTGGAGCTGCGCCGCGAACGAGAGGTACGGGTTGCACGACGGGTCCGGGGTCCGGAACTCCAGGCGCTTGGCCGCCGGCGTCTTGTAGTAGACGGGGATCCGCACGCAGGCCGACCGGTTCCGCTGCGAGTACACCAGGTTGATCGGCGCCTCGTACCCGGGCACCAGCCGCCGATAGGAGTTCGTCGTCGGGGCGGCGAACGCCAGCAGGGCCGGAGCGTGCGACAGGAGCCCGCCGATGTACCAGCGCGCGGTGTCGCTGATCCCCGCATAGCCGACCTCGTCCCAGAACAGGTTCTCGTCGTTCCGCCACAGGCTCTGGTGCGTGTGCATGCCCGAACCGTTGTCCATGAACAGCGGCTTCGGCATGAACGTCACGGTCTTCCCGGCGCCATGCGCGGTGTTCTTGACCACGTACTTGTACTTCATGACCTTGTCGGCCATCCGGAGCATCGTGTCGAAGCGCATGTCGATCTCGGCCTGGCCGGCCGTGCCGACCTCGTGGTGGTGCACCTCGACCTCCACCCCGACCTTCTGGAGGTTCAGGACCATCTCGCTCCGCAAGTCCTGGTAGTGGTCCATGGGCGCGACGGGGAAGTAGCCCTCCTTGTACCGGGGTTTGTAGCCGAGGTTCTTGCCGCCCTCCTCAGCCCCCGAATTCCACGCGCCCTCGATGGCGTCGATGAAGTAGTAGCCCTCGTGCTGGTTCTGGTCGAACCGGATCGAATCGAAGATGTAGAACTCGCACTCCGGGCCCCAGTACGAGATGTCGGCGATGCCGCTCTGCTTCAGGTAGAGCTCGGCCTTGCGCGCGATCGAGCGCGGATCGCGGGTGTAGGTCTCGCCCGTGATCGGATCCCGCACGAAGCAGTGGATGGCCAGGGTGGAGTGCTTCGTGAACGGGTCGATGTACGCGGCGTCCGGGTCGGGCACGAGGAGCATGTCCGACTCCTGGATCTCCTGGAACCCGCGGATCGAGGACCCGTCGAACCCGTAGCCATCCTCGAACCCTGCCTCGGACAGCTCGGAGATGGGGATGGAGAAGTGCTGCATCAGTCCCGGCAGGTCGCAGAACCGCAGATCGACGATCTCGGCTCCCGCTTCCTTGGCCAGGGAGAGGACATCCTTCGGCGTGGTCACCGCGCCTTCCCCCTTCCGTCTCGTTGACGAACCAAGGGTAGGGGCGAACCGGCGCGACGAGGTTTCCGCCGCGTAAACAGTTCGTTACGGCACGGCCGCGCCAGTCGCCGGCGCCGTCGCCGGCTGCGGTTCCCAGTCGCGGAGGAGCTCGGCCAGTTTGACCAGGATGGCCGCGCCTCCGGCCAACTCGACGAGCCGGCCGACCGGGGTCTTGAAGAACGGGTGCCGCACGATCAGGGGAACGCTCACGAGGAGCAACCGGGCGGCGAGCGATCGCAGGAATCGTCCCTGGGGGGTGGCCAGCCATCGCTGGAGCTCGTTGAGCCCGTCGTCGAGGGCCGACTCGAGCTCGTGACTCCACCGACGAACGTCCCGCGCGGACGGAAGCATCGATCCCATCGCTGGGAACCTTACCGCCGCTGGGGCCGCGAAACCTCTGTCGGGCCGGCTCGGGACGCGACCTGCCGGCCTCAGATGTCGGCGGCCCGGTACCCCACGCCGCGGACAGTCTCGATCAGGCTCTCGTGCTCCGGGCCGAGCTTGGAGCGCAGCCGCCGGACATGGACGTCCACCGTCCGCGTCCCGCCATAGAAGTCGTATCCCCAGACCTCGCGGAGCAGGGCCGGACGGGTGAACACCCGGCCGGGCCGCGACGCGAGGTGCCGGAGCAGCTCGAACTCCTTGTACGTGAGGTCCAGGCCCCGGCCGGCCACGGTCACCTGGTAGGTGTCGGTGTCGAGCGTGAGCGGCCCCAGGCGTACGGTGCTCCCGTCGCCGGTGCCCGCCCGACGCCTGAGCATCGAGAGCCGGACCCGGATCTCGGCTTCTGGGGCGGAGGGGTACAGGACCTCGTCGGCCACTTCGTCCCAGGCGAATCGCTCCAGGTCCCGGCGCTCGACGACGGCCACCGCCGGGATCCGCCCCTCCGCCTGCCGGAGGGCTCGGAGCAGGGCGTGGCCCTGCCCCGGGTTCTCCGCCGCGTCCACCAGGACCAGCTCGGGGGTGAGGTCCAGAGCATCGGCCAGGGAGGCCACCGCGAGCGGCTCCGACTTCACGTCGAACCCCGCAGAGCTCAGTGCGGGAAGGACGTCGTCGGGGAAACGATCGGACAGGAGGACGATGCCGGCCACGACCAGCCGAGGGTAACAGGGAGCACGTGCCGACGGTACCCTGGCGACGATGGCCACCGTGAGCGTTCGACTGTTCGCCGCCCTCCGCGAGTTGGCTGGTGACTCACGCGTGCAGGCCGAGGGACGGACCGTGGGCGAGGTCGTCGCAACGCTGTCGATGCGGTACGGCGAGCGCTTCGCCAGGGTGGCCCGGGCCGGCTCGGTGGTCGTGGACGGCGAACGCGCCTCCGAGTCTCGGCCGCTCGCCGGCGGCGAGGAGGTCGCGCTGCTCCCTCCCGTCTCGGGCGGGGCCTGAGCGACACGCCGCTCTCGACTGTCATACTCCCTTCCGATGCGCCGGTTCGAACGCGTCCTGCTGATCGTGAACCCGGTGGCCCGGACGGTGTCCCGGCCCACCATGGCCGTCATCGAGAAAGCACTGTCCGCCGACTTCAAGCTGGAGGTGCTGGAAACGACGGAGCGGGGCCAGGCCACGGAGGTCGCCGTGCAGGCCGCCATCGACGGCCTCGATCTGGTGGTCGTGTTCTCCGGCGACGGGACGATCAATGAGGTGGTGAACGGGCTCGCCGGAACGGATGCCGTCCTCGGTGTCATCCCGGGGGGCGCAACGAACATCCTGGCTCAGGCCCTGGGCATGCCGCTCGATCCGGTCGAGGCGACCGGCGTGTTGATCGCCCGAGCCCTCGACGGTCAGGCTCGCACGCTCACCCTCGGAGTGGCCGACGGCAGGTATTTCGCGGTGAACTGCGGGGCCGGCGTCGACGCGGCGGCCATGGCCCGCCTGGACACGAAGTTCCCCAAGACCAAGAAGGCCTTCGAGCGGGCGGCGTTCCGGGCCGTGGCCCGCGAGGTGATCGCGAGCTATGCGGGCCGGTTCCCCGATCTCACGGTGAGCGTGGACGGGGACGAGCCCGTGCTGGGCATCTCGGTGCTGATCGGGCGGACGGACCCGTACACCTACTACAAGGGGCGCGGGGTTCGCGTGACCCCGCAGGCGTCCCTGGAGGAAGGACTCGACGTCCTGACCGCTCGCACGCTTCCACGCCGCAGGGTGCTGCGGATCGCGTGGCAGATGTTCGGCTCCGCCCGCCACGTCAAGGGCCGGGACATGGACTACCGCCACGATGCTTCCCACGTGGAGGTGACGTCGGAGCGGCCATTCCCGGTCCAGGTCGACGGCGACGTCATGGGCAGCCGCACGGTGCTCTCGGTCGGCCTGGCCCGAGACGCGCTGTGGGTCGTGGTCTAGTCCAGCCGGACGACGTCCTGCTCTGCGGCCTCCCGCTGGTGGATCCCGCACTCCCACTTCGACAGGCCGGCCCAACGACCGGCACGTTCCGGCTCGCCCACGAACCTCGTGCGGGTGCACGGGGCGCAGCCGATCGACGTGTAGCCGAGGTCGTACAACGGGTTGTGGGGCAGGTCGTGCTCCTCCAGGTAGGCCCGCGCCTCGCCCCGGGTCCAGTTGGCCACGGGGTTGACCTTGACGATGAACCTGCCGGGCTCGAGCTCATATCGGTCCACGATCGGCGCCCCCGCCCGGCTCGGTGAGGAGTCGCGGCGGAACGCGGTGATCCAGGCGTCGAGGACCCGCAGCGCTTCGAACATCGGCCGGACCTTGTTGATCTCGCAGCACAAGGCGGGGTCGCGCTCGTACAGGCGAGGGCCGTACGCGCGTTCCTGCGACTCCACGGTGTGTTCCCCGACCAGCTCGACGACGTTCAACCCCAAGAGGTCGGTGAGCTGCTGCTTGAACGCCAGGGTCTCTGCGAATTGGAAGCCCGTCTCAAGGAACAGGATGGGAACGTCGGGCTGGACCCGGGTGGCCATGTGGATCACGCAGGTGCCCTCGGCCTGGAACGCCGAGGCGATGGCGATGCGCTCGAGCCTGGATTCCTCCATCGCCCACCCGACGATGTCGCTCGGGTGGGCGGTCTCGAAGCGCTCGTTCCGCTCCGCCACGTCGGCATCGCTGAGCAGCGTCTTCAGGGCGGGCCGCCTTCCCTCGAAAAGGGAGCCGAGTATAGCCGGGGCACGTCCCGGCCCAGGCCGGACCCGTGGAGCCCACGGCTATGCTCTTTCATCCGGAACTGAACGTTCCCCGAGGAAGGCGGATCCATGACTCCGAACCAGACCATCGCGCCGCACGGCGGGACGCTGGTCGACCTGCTCGCCCCCGGCCCGGAGGCCGAGAAGCTGGCGGCGGAAGCCGCCCACTACCCGAAGATCGATGTCGGCGAACGTGAGCTCTCGGACCTGGAGATGCTCACGGTGGGCGCGCTCTCCCCGCTCACCGGGTTCCAGGGCGAGAAGGACTATCACTCGATCCTGGAGACGATGCATCTGGCGGACGGGTTGCCCTGGACCATCCCCGTGACGCTTTCACTCACGGGCGAGGACGTGAAGCGGATCGGGGGCGCCGACGCGGTGACGCTCACTGGAGAGGGCCAGAGCCCGCTTGCCGTGATCGAGGTTCGGGAGGTCTTCCGCCGCGACAAGAAAAAGGAGTCGTTAGGGGTCTTTCTCACCGAGGACCTCGACCACCCGGGGGTTCGCGCTCTTCACGACGCCGGCGACTATTGCGCGGCCGGCGACGTCCGGGCCATCCGGCTCCCGGAGCATCGGGACTTCCAGGCCTATCGGCGCACCCCCGAGCAGACCAGGGCCGAGTTCGCCCGCCGGGGGTGGCGGACCGTGGTCGGGTTCCAGACCCGAAATCCCATCCACCGGGCACACGAGTACATCCAGAAGTGCGCGCTCGAGACCGTGGACGGGCTGCTGGTACATCCCCTCATGGGGGCGACGAAGGGCGACGACGTTCCGGCCGAGGTCCGCATGCGCTGCTACGAGGTCCTGTTCGAGAACTACTACCCGAAGGATCGCGCCTTGATCTCGGTGTTCCCGGCGGCGATGCGGTACGCGGGTCCCAAGGAGGCCATCTGGCACGCCATCTGCCGCAAGAACTACGGGTGCACGCACTTCGTGGTGGGCCGGGACCACGCGGGTGTCGGCGAGTACTACGGCACATACGACGCGCAGAGGATCTTCGAGGAGTTCGAACCGGGCGAGCTCGGCATCACGCCGCTCATGTTCGAGCACTCATTCTGGTGCAACCGGTGCGAGAGCATGGCCACCCCCAAGACGTGCCCGCACGGCGAAGGGGACCGTGTCTCCCTCTCCGGTACGAAGGTGCGGGAGTTGCTGCGGGACGGCGAGCGCCCCCCGGCCGAGTTCTCGCGGCCGGAGGTCGCCCAGGTCCTCATCGAGGCCATGCGGGACTCGCCGGCGCCGTAGGGTCCTAGCCGGCCAGCTCCTCGGACAGCAGGCCCATCACGAACGAATCGACGTACCGGCCCCCGACGAACTGGGAGCGTCGGCGGCTCCCCTCGACCTTGAACCCGACCCGCTCGTAGACCCGGAGGGCACGGGGATTGACGGAGAACACGTTCAGCTCGATCCGCTGAAGGTTCATGTGCCGGAACCCGAACCGGCAGAGCGTGCGCATCGCGTCCGTCCCGTACCCCCGGTGCCAGTACGGCTTCCCGACCCAGATGCCCAGGAGTGCCGCACGGTTCCGGGCCTCGATGGCGTCCAGGCCGCATCCCCCCACTGCCTTGCGGTCCTCCAGCCGCTCGATCACGAACAGGAGCCGGTCCTCCTTCCCCCGAGTGGACTCGACGAACTCCCGGTAGCCCCTGCTGGATTGCGGCATGGCGAACCCGATCCCCTCCAGGACTTCGGGGTCGGTGAACAGCTGGTTCAGCGGTTCGTAGTCGGAGGCCTCGTGGGCCCGAAGCCGCACGAGCGAGCCTTCCAGGGCCGCCTCGGGGCCTCCGGCACGCATCTGGCCCAGGATATCGCCCCTGGTCAGCGCGGGGATGCGCCCCGGCCGCAGGTTGCCCGGCCCAGGGGCGGATGGTAGCCTCCGCTCGCCCTGAGGCGGCGCTGACGACCGCGAGGAGGCCCGGACGACCGCTCCCAGGAGAGGGCTCCGATCGTTGGTCGCGTTCGCCGTCGTGGCGGGTTTCCTGGTCACCGCCCCAACGTTCGCCCGCGCCCAGTCCGACCTGGACTCGGCCAAGGCCCGCCTCGCGGCGGCGCAGGCTCGGCTGGACCAGGCCACGGCGGCCAGGCAGGCCGCC
>JBIOUU010000141.1:0-4462 GCA_044867345.1 Actinomycetota bacterium | reverse complement strand
GCACGTTGCTGCCGCCGGTATCGACGCCGATCTCGCGCAGCACCGCGATCGAGGCGTTGCGCATGTTCTGGTATTCCTTGTCCGTCAGCGTCAGTGCGGGGGCGACAGTGATGGAGTCGCCGGTGTGAACGCCCATCGGATCGATGTTCTCGATCGAGCAGATGACGACGGCGTTGTCGGCGCCATCGCGCATCACCTCGAGCTCGAACTCCTTCCAGCCGGCGAGCGACTCCTCCACGAGGACCTCGGTCGCGGGGCTGGCGGCCAGGCTCCGCGCGGCGAGCTCGGCGAGCGACGCCGGGTCGGTGGCGAACCCGCTCCCACCGCCGCCGAGCATGAACGATGGTCGGACGATGACCGGGTAGCCGATGGAGGCGGCCACCCGCGTCGCCTCCTCCACGGTTCGGGCGGTCCCGGACCGTGGGACGGGGAGCCCTGCGCCGACCATGCTGCGGTGGAAGCCGCTTCGGTCCTCGGCCCGGTGGATGGCCTCCAGGCTCGCGCCGATCAGTCGGACGCCCAGGCGGTCGATCTGGCCGGCCAGCTCGACCGCCACGTTCAGCCCGGTCTGCCCGCCCATGGTCGGCAGGATCGCGTCCGGCCGCTCCCGCTCGATGACGGCGAGCATCGACTCCGGCGTGAGCGGCTCAAGGTACGTCGCGTCGGCGAACTCCGGGTCGGTCATGATCGTCGCGGGGTTCGGGTTCACCAGCGAGACGTGATAGCCCTCACGACGCAGGACCGTGCACGCCTGGGTCCCCGAGTAGTCGAACTCGCAGGCTTGCCCGATGACGATGGGCCCGGAGCCGATGACCAGGATCCGGTGAACGTCGGACCGCCTAGGCACGCGACATCAGCTCGCGGAACTCCTCGAACAGGTGGCTCGAGTCGTGCGGCCCGGGGGCCGCCTCGGGGTGGTACTGGACCGAGAGCGCCGGCACGTCCAGGCACCGCAGGCCTTCGAGCGTCCCGTCGTTCAGGTTCCAGTGCGTCAGGGCCACCCGGCCGAACGGCGTCCGCACGATTGCCGGCTCACCCTCTCGCCCGGCGGTCCGTCTCCCCCACGCCTCCGGGTCGACGGCGAACCCGTGGTTGTGGGAGGTCACCTCGACCAGGCCCGTGGCCAGGTCGCGGACGGGTTGGTTCGCCCCGCGGTGGCCGAACTTCATCTTGTACGTCCGCCCATCGAGCGCCAGCCCGAGCAGCTGATGCCCCAGACAGATCCCGAACACGGGCACCTTGCCGAGCAAGCCCCTGGCTGCATCGATCCCGTACGTCGTGGCGGCCGGATCGCCCGGCCCGTTGGACAGGAACACGCCGTCGAACCCATCGGCCAGGATCCGGGTGGCTGGGGTCCCGGCCGGGAACACGGTCACCTCGCATCCCACCTCGGCCAAGAGCCGAAGGATGTTCCGCTTCATCCCGAAGTCGTATGCCGCGACCCGGACCACCGGGGTACGAGAGCGGCCCGGCGGACCCAGGAGGCTGCCGGCCCCGTAGGGCGCGGCGACCGTCACCGTGCGGGCCAGGTCGGCCCCCTCCATGCCCGGCTTCCGCAGTGTCCGTCGTACGAGGGACTGGGGATCGAGGTCCTCGGTCGAGACCCCGCACCGCATCGAGCCGGCCTCCCGGAGCCGAAGGGTCAGCCGGCGCGTGTCGATGCCCTCGATGCCGACCACCCCGGCGTCCGCAAGCGCCTCGCCCAGGGTCCGTTCGCTCCGCCAGCTCGATGCGCGGCGTGAGGCCTCCCGAACGGCGAACCCCGCCACGCGAACCCGGGCGGACTCTGCGTCGTCTCGGTTCGTCCCGTAGTTCCCCTGGTGCGGGGAGGTCATGGCCACGACCTGCCCGGCGTACGAGGGGTCGGTCAGGACCTCCTGGTAGCCCGACATCGAGGTGTTGAACACCGCCTCGCCGAACGCTTCCCCCGTGGACCCGAACCCTCGCCCCCGGAAGACCGTCCCGTCCTCGAGCGCGAGGAGCGCGGGCGAACCTAGAGGCACGCGCACCGCTCCCCACCGGCGAACGCGGTGGTCATCGCTGTGCCTTCCCATCGGCCACGACTAAATGCCCTCGATACATCGTGTGGATCACCTTGCCCCGCAACCGTTTCCCCAGGAACGCGCAGTTGCGGCTTCGAGAGGCGAACGGGGCCTCCACCAGCCAGTCGGCCGCCGGATCGAAGGCCACCAGGTTCGCCGGGCGGCCGGGCTCGATGGGCCCGCCGTGCTCGGTGGCGCCAAGGATCCGGGCCGGCGCAGCGGACATGGCCTCGATGGCCCGAGTCAGCGGGATGAGGCCCGGCTCCACCAGGTTGGTGATCACGGCGGCCAGCGCCGTCTCCAGTCCGATCGTGCCCGGTGGCGACTGGTCGAACTCCGCTTCCTTCTCCTCCACCGCGTGCGGCGCGTGATCGGTGGCGATCGCGTCGATCGTGCCGTCCGCGATCGCGCCCCGAAGCGCGTCGCGGTCCTCCACCGTACGGAGCGGCGGGTTCACCTTGAAGTTCGTGTCGTACGTGACGAGGTCCTCGTCGCTGAACGCGAGGTGATGCGGCGTGACCTCGGCCGTGACCCGCAGGCCGGAGGCCTTGGCCAGGCGCACAAGCTCGACCGAGCCCGCCGCCGACAGGTGGCAGAGGTGCAGCCGTCCCCCGGTCAGCCGGGCCAGGGCAAGGTCCCGGAACACCGCGACCTCCTCGGCCTCCGCGGGGGCGCCCGCCAGCCCGAGCGTGGATGAGTGCAGGCCCTCGTGCATCTGGGCGCCCTCGGACAGCGACGCGTCCTCACAGTGCTCGGCGATCACGACATCGAAGGCCCGCGCGTACCGGAGCGCGTTGCGAAGCACCCGCGCGCTCGGGATGCACCGCCCGTCGTCGCTGAAGACGCGCACGCCGGCCTGGGCCATCTCCCCGACCTCGGCCATCTCCTCGCCGCCCAGGCCCCTCGTGATCGCCCCGACCGGGAACACGTCACACAGGCCGGCCCGAGCGGCCAGCGATCGGACCTCCTCGATCACCGCCGCGTTGTCGGCCACCGGATCCGTGTTGGCCATGGCCGCCACGGCCGTGTATCCGCCGACGGCCGCGGCCCGGGACCCGGTCTCGACCGTCTCCTTGTCCTCGCGCCCCGGCTGGCGGAGGTGCGCGTGCAGGTCGACCAGCCCCGGCGCGAGCACGAGGCCCCGGCAGTCCAGGACGGTGGCCCCCCGCCGCTCCGTTCCCTCGCCCACCGCGGCCACGGTCCCGCCCTCGATCAGGACGTCGACCGCGCCGTCGCGGCCGGAGGCCGGGTCGACCAGGCGAGCTCCCCGGAAAAGCGTGCGCTCAGTCACGCTCGCTCACCTCCTCCGTCACGGCGCCGCCGAGCATCAGGTACAAGAGGGACATCCGGACCGCGATCCCGTTCGTGACCTGCTCCTCGATCACGGCCTGTGGCAGGTCGGCCACGTCTGAGTCGATCTCGACGCCGCGGTTCATCGGACCCGGGTGCATGATCAGGCAGCCCTCCGGCAGCATGGCCACCCGAACCCGGGTCAGGCCGAACAGCCGCGAGTACTCCCGCACGCTGGGGAAGTACTGCTGGCGTTGCCGCTCCCGCTGGACCCGCAGCATGTAGCAGACGTCGAGCTTGGGCAGGACCCCCTCGATGTCGTACGAGACCTGGACTCCCCATGCCGGCGCGTCCGGAGGGATCAGCGTCGGCGGGCCAACCAGCGTCACCTCGGCCCCCATCTTCAGCAGGCCGAACGAGAGCGACCGGGCCACCCGCGAGTGCAGCACGTCCCCCACGATCGCGGCCCGCAGGCCTTCGAACCGGCCGAGCTTCTCCCGGATCGTGTACAGGTCGAGCAGGGCTTGCGTGGGATGTTCGTGCGTCCCGTCGCCCGCGTTCAGCACGCTCCCCTTCACCCACTTGGTGAGCGTGTACGGCGAGCCCGACGACGAGTGCCGGATCACGATGGCGTCGGCCCCCATGGCCTGGAGCGTGAGCGCCGTGTCCTTCAGGCTCTCGCCCTTGCTCACCGAGGATCCGCTCGTCGAGAAGTTGATGACGTCGGCGGAGAGCCGCTTGGCGGCCAGTTCGAAGGAGATCCGCGTGCGGGTCGAGTTCTCGTAGAACAGGTTCACGACGGTCCGCCCCCGGAGCGCCGGGACCTTCTTGATGACCCGGGTCCCGACCTCCCGGAACGACTCGGCCGTGTCGAGGACCCGCACCACGTCCTCGGCCGACACGTCGTTGATCGACAGCAGGTGCTTGTTCATCGTTCCACCCCCATCCCGCCTGACGCGTGGCGCCTCATCCCGTTCGCTCTTCCATGTACACGGCGTCCTCGCCGTCCACCTCCTGCAGTGCGACGCGGACCGACTCGTCCTTCCTGGTCGGCACGTTCTTCCCCACGAAGTCGGCCCGGATCGGCAATTCCCGATGTCCCCGATCCACCAGGACCGCGAGCGCCACCG
>JBIOUU010000140.1:0-5682 GCA_044867345.1 Actinomycetota bacterium | reverse complement strand
TCGTCGCGGTCGGGGCGTCTTCGTCGAGACCGGCCACCGCCACGCCGATCGAGTCGAGGATGCGACGCTTCACCTCGTGGAGGGTCTCGTCCGGCAGACCCTCGGCCACGACGCTGCTCGCGTAGCCGGCCAGCAACCGGGTGATGCGGTCGGACACTCGTCCTCCTCCAGCGGGGCGGGGGGCTGCCGAGAATCTACACTTGGCCGGCTGCGAGACCGGTGAGGGGAGTCAGGACGTGGCCGAACCGCTGGTGGGCGTGATCATGGGCTCCAGGTCGGATTGGGACACCATGCGGCACACCGCCGAGACCCTCGAGTCCGTCGGCGTGCCGTTCGAGACCAGGGTGCTTTCGGCCCACCGGACCCCGGACGAGCTGGCCGAGTACGCGGCCACCGCGGAGGACCGGGGCCTGGAGGTCATCATCGCCGCCGCCGGTGGCGCCGCGGCGTTGCCCGGGGCGGTGGCGGCGAAGACCACGCTCCCGGTGCTCGGTGTACCGATGGAGTCCAAGCTCTCGGGGCTGGACTCGCTGCTGTCGATGGTGCAGATGCCTGCCGGCGTACCTGTCGGGACGCTGGCGGTGGGCAAGGCGGGGGCGGTAAACGCCGCGATCCTGGCGGCGAGCATCGTGGCCGGTGCCCATCCGGAATATCGCGAGCGGCTCCGTGCCCACCGGGACGAGCAGCGGGCCAGGGTGCTCAAGGAACCCGACCCTTCGGCCGAGTAAGCCGGAGGAGATGGCCTACCTGACCTGTCCGTGGTGCCTCACGCCCCAACTCGTGGGGGACGAGTCCATCGACTACATGTGCTTCACGTGCGCCGCGCAGAACGCGTTCATCGCGTGCGCAGAGTGCGGCTACCGCCAGACCGTGAGCAAGCAGTGGACCAATTTCACCTGCTCGAAGTGCGAGAAGAAAGGCGACCTCCCCCGGCGCTGGGGGTATACCGTCGGGACCCGAGCCATGATGGTCCAGGGCCACGGCCAACCCTGGCCGAAGTTCTAACTTCTGGGAATCGACACGGGGCGGCTGGATCGCGTCGCTCTCGGCGGGTGTCCAGTAATAAAATGGGTCGGTCTGTTTCCAGTCTCGGTGTCGGTCAAACGCCTAACGGGCGGCTTGGGCGTCGCGCCCGCCAGTTCGCAACCAAGACGCGTCGGGGTGGGCCGGGGGGCCTCCCTCATGTCCGAGGCTGTCAAGACGAACTCGGTCTACCATCCCGTCGTGGGCGACCTCGAACCGTTTCCCGGGCATGCCTCGACTAGGGCAGAGCTGGCCTCGTTGCGCTTTGCACCACTCACCCTGAAGATCCGCGGCACGATCGCCCTATTCACTGGAACTGGATGCGAATGGGATACGCTCGGAACTGTTCCCAGTCGACCCGGCCACTATCTCTTCGCTGTCGAGGACGACAGCACGATAAGGGTGACGTATGGGGGATTGACCGAAGAGCTGTGGATGGTTACGAAGGGTCGATTGCCGGATGGTCTCTCCCGTCCCGCCAACGATACGGCCGACCCAAGCATGCCGGAGTCACTCGCCAACGCATCAATCTGTTGGTGGCTCAGCAACTGGGACTGGAGCGCCGCGTGCGGCACTGGGTCCGACCGCTCGCACGACCCACACTGCACACCCAAGCTACGACCAAGGGCCACCTCAGGGTAGGAGAGGAGGAGCTGATCCTTCGCTGGCGCCTGCGAGAGGTCGGATGGAATCGAGGCTGAAACAGACTCGAACGGATCCGCCGCAACTGTCCCACGCATCGAGGTCGACCCATGTCGGATTGATTCCGCCGTACCGTTGGCCAAGGATGGCCTCGCCCAGACCCAGCGCTCGACTCTTGGACGACGCGAAGTGGGAGCGGTGGCCGCCGCTCTCCGAGAGCGTCCGGCACAGTATCTTGCGAAGGTAACCGACGCTACTCTGGCCTAACAAACGACTTGGGGTGATGGCTCACAGAAGGGAGCACGATCATGGATACGCCTAGCGACTGGACGAGTACCGCGCGTCGGATGTGGCTGTGGCCGGTGGCGATTCTGGTCAGCTTCCCGATCGGGGGGTTCATCGCAGACTTGGTCGTGGACGGGGTCGATTCCGTGGGGGCAGCGCTCGTCGCAGGCCTCGTCGTGGGCGCAGTCATCGGAGCGGCAGAGTGGTTCGCTTTGCGCCAGTGGGTCTCGTGGCTCTGGATCCCGGCGACGACTGTGGGAATGGCCGGGGGCCTGATCGCGGGAGCGGCCCTCGTCGATTACGGGATCGACCGAGGAGACCTCGCCCTCATGGGTGCTGTGAACGGTGCGGCGGTGGGGGTGATGCAGGCGCTGGTGCTCGCACGACATCGGATCGCGGGTGCGTTCTGGTGGGCCATCGCGAACCCGCCTGCCTGGGCGCTGGGCTGGTTCGTGTCCTCCTACGTGATCTCGAGGAACATCGATGAGCGGTTCCCGATCTTCGGCGCGAGCGGAGACATCGTCTTCGGACTGCTGACCTTGTTCCTCCTCGCACGCCTGTTCCGAGCGGCCCCCGAAGTCCGGGGGACGGCAGCCGGAGCCGTGCCGTGACCGTAGAACGCGCTGCGGGCGTGGTGCTCATTGTTGCGCCGCTCTGGTTCAACGCCACCTTCGCCCTGCTCGGGAAGCGGTTCGACTACCCCGACATCCTGCGCCGGCCCACGCCCGAGATCCTCGAACGCTTCCGGGCCGGTGGCTCGGCGCTGATTCTCCTGTGGTGGGCGTTCATGCTGTCGGGACTGCTGCTGATCGCCGGGGCCGTGCTACTCGGGCAGTCACTGGGGTTCGGGGGCTTCGTCCCGGTGGCGACGACCATCGGGGTCCTCGCCGGTCTGGTCCAAATGCTCGGCCTCCTACGGTGGGTGTACGTCGTCCCCGCGCTCGCCCGCGCGTACGCGGACCCGGCTCTCGGGCCGGAGCAGCGCGGGGCCGTCGCGGCCGTCTTCCGTGCCCTGCATCAATACCTCGGCGTCGGTGTCGGCGAGCACCTCGGCTATCTGTTCACCGGCATCTGGTCCGTGTTGATCGGCGTCGGTGTTATCCAGGGAACCGCCTTGCGCACCTGGCTGGGGTGGCCCGGGATCGTCATCGGCGCCGGGTTGGCGGTCGGCTCGGCCGAGTTCCTAGGTCCCAACGAAGAGCGGGGTTGGAGTCTCGCAGGAGCGGCGATCCCGGTCCTTTACATCGCCTGGTCGCTCTGGTTGCTCGCTATCGGTATCGCGTTGATCGCGTGATCTCTAGGTGGGAGGACCTTCATGGACGAGGGTGAGACCGCCTTCCCGATGGACTTCTATGTTGAAGACCCCTCGCCCCGTCCGTGGAAGTTCCGACCCGAGGGCTACCTCGTGGTGATCCTCTCTGACGGCGACGAGGGACAAAGGGCGGAGGCGGCGCTCGTCGCCAATGGGTTCATCCCGCGAGACATCAAGGTCTACACGAGCAAGCAGATTCTGGCGAACTATTAGGTGTACGCGACGCGGCGGAACATCACGGACAAAGTGGCCGCTTCCGTCATCGACGACTCCGAGGGTCGCAAGCTCTACCTCGGATACGCGCGCGAGGATCGGTCTGCGTTGTGGTTACGCGTGCCTGACGAGACCCACGTATCGAAGGCCCTCCGGGTCCTCGCCGACGTCAACTACGTCCACACGCGCTACTACGGTTCCGGGAAGCAGGAGGACTTTCGCGCCTAGGGTCGATCGACCCGTCCTCGTAGGCCCAGGGGGGAACCACCCCGAGACTGTGACGCCCCTCCGAAGCCCCCACCCGGACGCCTGGGCTTCCGGTGTCTTCGTGGCCTCCCCCCGGCGCAGATCCCCACCGACCTGGGGAGCCCCGCACTCAGCAGTAAGCATCTAAGAGGCGAATTGCCTCACCGTAGGTCTTGATCGTGCGAGGCGATCGGTTCGCACGAAGAGAACGCCTGAACGATTCCCAAAAGGTGGTTAGTGTGCCTGGTGCGGGCGGATTCGCGTCGGGAACGGCTCTGAGTCTCGGTCTTGTCCCCCTGGCCGGTAGTTATCGGCTGTCTCAACGCCGCGCCACCCCTTGAACCGCAGCGCCGTGACCGTAGCAGAGGGTATTGACCAGGAATTTCTTTGACTTGGTGCGCCGGGCAGGACTCGAACCTGCGACCCGCTGCTTAGAAGGCAGCCGCTCTGTCCACTGAGCTACCGGCGCTCGCACATAGCCTACCGTTCCACCGCCTCCGCTCCGGCTCACTCCTCCTTGCGGCGCTTGATCAGCCGAGGCTTCAGCGCCGGCGGCTTGGGGCTCGTGTCCCGTGCCGCCCGCACGGCTTCGTCGGTTTCCATCCCGCCTCGCTCGGGAAACAGCTCGCGCCGGCGTTGCGTGACCCACAGGAACAGATCGCCCTTCGTCGCCGCCGGGAACAACTCCCACAGCCCCTCGCGCTTGATGGCCTCCACCGTCGGTAGGTACACCCGGTCGTACCAGTCCGCGGCGATCTCCTCCGGTGAAAGCACCTCGCCTCGCTGCATCATCAGGTTGTACCCGTGCACCTTGATCTGCTCCAGGAGCTCGATGTAGCCCTGGGGCCGGGAGAACTCGATCCGCACCTCGGGCCGGGCCCGCTCCAGGCCGCTGTCCTCCATGAACTGCCGCCGCTGCTCCTCAATGATGATCCGGCCGAGGTCGGCGTCGGGCGGGAGCGGCCACCGGCTGCGGAGGCGCGTGATCTCCGCGTCGATGTAGTCGATCCCGCGCTGGCGGGCCACGGCCACCCGGTGGTGCCCGTCGACGACGAAGTACGACCCGTCGAGCTCGAACACCGTGATCGGCGGGAAGTCGCCCTGGTCGAACGCCTGGTCCACCCGTTCCCACCGCGACTGGATCTCGCCCCTACGAGGGAGGAACTCGCGGTCGAAGTCGCCGGTTCGCCCGAGCGTCCCTACGATCCTCGACACCGGGATGGGCCGGATCCCCACGTACGACTGCTCGAACACGCGGAGCCGCTTCCCCACGTCGTCCAGGTCGAGCAGAGGCTTGGGCTTCCTCCGTCGGACCACGTCGGCCAGCCGCCGGTAGGCTTCGTGCCGGCGCGCCTTGCCGAACGTGGAGGACGGCCCGAACGGCTTGTCGCTCACGGTTCCACCTCGAGCAGCCGGAAGGGGACGGCGTTCACCACGGTCGCCGTGCCCAGCCGACGGTCGGGCTTCGCCTCCCCGTACGGATGGATGTGCCCGTGCACGAGGAGCTTCGGCGACAGGCGCTCGACGAGCTGCAGCAATGCCTCGAACCCCTGGTGGGCCGGGTCGTCCTCGTCGCCCACGCCGAGCGGTGGGGCATGCGTGAGCAACACGTCGACGCCGCGGCGGCCACGGAGTGCCCGAGCCGCAGCCCGGCGTCGTAACCGCCGAGCCCGACCTCGCATCTCCTTCTGCGTGTACTGGTTCGGCCCCTCCCGATAGCGCACGCTCCCGCCGAGGCCGGCCACCCGGATGCCTGCGACTTCCTCGATCCGCCCGTCCACGTTCGTACATCCGAGCGGCCCGATCGGATCGCGGGCGTCCCCCAGATCGATGCTCGGCGGCCAGGCCAGCTCCTCCCGTCGCACGCGGAGGCTGGGGTCGTGGTTCCCCGGGACGTACAGCAGCGGCACGTTCAGCACCGTCACCAGGTACTCGAGGTAGTCGAAGGGGAGGTCGCCGGC
>JBIOUU010000139.1:0-22834 GCA_044867345.1 Actinomycetota bacterium | reverse complement strand
TGCTTGGCGTTGGCCTCGATGAACTCCCGACGAGCGGGGACGTCCTCCCCCATCAGGATGGTGAACAGCCGGTCGGCCGTCGCCGCGTCCTCCATGGTGACCTGGAGCAAGATCCGGCTCTCCGGATTCATCGTCGTCTCCCACAGCTGAACGGCGTCCATCTCCCCCAGGCCTTTGAACCGCTGGGGAGTCTCGAGCTTCCGGTTGCCGTCCTGCTTGCGGAACACGTCCCATTCCTTCTCGGTGTAGAAGTAGTGCGGTACGCGGTCGACGTTCACCAGATACAGCGGCGGCTGCGCGATGTAGACGTAGCCCGCGTTGATCAGATCGCGCATGTTCCGGAAGAAGAACGTGAGCAACAGCGTCCT
Organism: Actinomycetota bacterium; assembly: GCA_044867345.1. Taxonomy (GTDB): domain Bacteria; phylum Actinomycetota; class UBA4738; order UBA4738; family HRBIN12; genus AC-69. The sequence goes on along the minus strand of JBIOUU010000139.1, from coordinate 22,466 downwards.
GATGTGCGCCCCGTCGACGTCGGCATCGGCCATCAGCACCACCTTGTGGTAGCGGGCCTTCGTGACGTCGAACTCCTCGGCGATCCCGGTGCCGATTGCCGTGATCAGCGCCTGGATCTCCAGGTTCTCCAGGATCTTGTGGAGCCGGGCCTTCTCGACGTTCAGGATCTTCCCGCGGATGGGCAGGATGGCCTGCGTGGCCCGGTCCCGGGCCTGCTTGGCGCTACCGCCTGCGGAGTCGCCCTCCACGACGAACAGCTCGCACTGGGCGGGATCGGTCAACTGGCAGTCCGCCAGCTTGCCCGGGAGCGATGTGGAGTCCAGGAACGACTTGCGCCGGGTGAGGTCCCGCGCCTGCTTGGCGGCCATCCTCGCCTTGGCGGCCTGCTCCGCCTTGCCCACGATGCGCTTGGCGTCCCCCGGATGTTCCTCCAGCCACGTGGCCAGCTGGTCGTTCACCGTGGTCTCGACGAGCGAGCGGATGGATGTGTTGCCGAGCTTGGTCTTGGTCTGGCCCTCGAACTGCGGGTCGCGGAGCTTCACCGACACGATGCCGACGAGGCCTTCCCGGATGTCCTCACCGATCAGGTTCTCCTCCTTCTCGCGGAGGAGTCCCTTCTGGCGGGCGTACCGGTTGATCACGTTGGTCAGGGCCTTCTTCAGCCCCTCCTCGTGCATGCCGCCCTCGGTGGTGTTGATCGTGTTGGCGAAGGAGTACAGCGACTCGGCGTACGCCGTGTTCCACTGCAGCGCCACCTCGACCTCGGCAGAGCCGTCCCGCTCCTTCCCCTCGAAATGGATGACCTTGGAATGGAGGACCTCCTTGCCCGTCTGGAGGTGCTTCACGAAGTCGGCCAGCCCGCCGGCGGCTTTGAACACGTCCTTGGTCGGCTCTTCCTCCCGCTCGTCGATCAGCTGGATCTCCAGGCCCTTGGTCAGGAAGGCGAGCTCTTGGAGCCGCTCGGTCAAGGTCTCGCGCTTGAACTCCGTCTCGTCGAAGATCTCGGCGTCCGGCCAGAACGTGACCGTGGTTCCGGTCTTCCGGCCGGCCTTTCCTTTGGTGAGCTTCTTCGTGGCCTTGCCCCGCGAGTAGGCCTGGGTCCAGTGGTAGCCGTCACGCTCGACCTCGACGATCAGCCTCTCCGAGAGGGCGTTCACGACGGAGATCCCTACCCCGTGCAGGCCGCCCGAGATGCGGTACCCGCGGCCGCCGAACTTTCCCCCGGCGTTCAGGGTGGTCAGGACGACCTCGAGGGCCGGCCGACGGTCCTTGGCCTTGGGGATGGGCTTCACCGGGATGCCACGGCCGTTGTCGGCCACCCGGACGCCGCCGTCTGCCAGGAGCGTAACCACGATCCGGTCGCAGAACCCGGCCATCGCCTCGTCGACCGAGTTGTCCACGACCTCGTAGACCAGGTGGTGCAGGCCCCGCGGGCCGGTGGTCCCGATGTACATCCCAGGGCGGAGCCGGACGTGCTCCACGCCCTCGAGGACCGTGATGTCGGCGGAGGTATACCCTCCGTCACTCACGGCCTTGTTGTCTTTCCTCTGTGTCGCCAACGAACCTCCACCAGCCCGCACATGGCAGCACACGCCGCAGCCGATGAGAGGGCCTCACGCGGGGAAAACTCCATCCGGATTTTACCAACGAAACGGGCCCTTTGCCCCACTCTCGGACAGGTTGTTTCGCCTTGCGCTACAAGCCTTTCCGGGGCTCCGGACGGACCACGATCTGCACCGTGCGGACCAGCTCGGAACCCAGGCTCCGATTGGCCCGATTGAGGATCTCCCGAGCCAGGAATCGGGCCTGCGCACCCCACGGGCCGGAGCTCGCGGCGACCACCAGCACCCCCCCTTCCAGGCTGACCGGGGCCGACTCGGAGGCCAGCCGTGGACCGACCACCGCCTCCCATTCGGAGGCCAGGCGACCGATCGGGAGCCCTCGGGCGAATGTCCGTTCCCGAAGGAGCCCTTCCACCACCTCCCCGATGGGTGTGTCCTGCATCGTCCGCTCGTCCCGGCGGCCCCGCCACCCCTTGCTCGATGGCATCGTCACCCTCCCCCTCGCACCGTAACCGCACCCGCCGACACGTCCCAGACCGCCTCGGCCTTGGAGGGGACGTGGGCCTCGTCCGCCACGGTCACCACCACCTGGCCCCGCCCCGCGAGCCGCTCGGCCACCTGGCCGCCCCTTCTGGGATCCAGGGCAGAGAATGGGTCGTCGAGGAGCAGGACCGGAGGCTCCCCCACCTCGGCCTGGATGGCACTTCCCAGGCCCAGGCGAAGGCACAGAGCCGCGGCCCAGGCCTCGCCGTGAGAGGCGAAGGCCCGGGCCCCCAGGTCCCGCACAGCGAGCTCCAGGTCGTCCCGGTGCGGGCCCACCAGGCTGGTCCGGCGTGTGAGCTCGTCGTTCCGTCGCTCAGCCAGGCGGGTCCGGAAGGCCTCATCCAGGTCCTCGCCCCAGACGGAGGGCCGGTACTCGCAGGCCAGGCCGGTGCCAGAAAGGCCGGCGAACTCCTCCTGCGCGTCGGGGGACAGGCGGGCCACGGCATCCGCGCGGAGACGAATGAGCGCGGATCCGTTCTCGACCAGCTCGGAATCCCAGGCCTCGAGCTCCTTCGGCGCCCCCCGTCCCTCCCACTCCTTCAGCAGGCGATTGCGTTGGCGAAGGGTCCTGTCGTACGCCGTGAGGACGGACTCCTTGAGCGGCCAGAGCGAGGTGACCGCCTCGTCCATGAACCTGCGCCGCTGCGACGGATCGCCCCGGACGACGTCGAGGTCCTCCGGCCCGAAGAACGCCGCGCGGACCTGCCGACGAAGGTCGCGCTTGCGACGCACCGACGACCGATTGACCTGCACCTTGTTCGCTCCGCGCCCGGGGATCTCCACCTCGACCAGCACCCGGCCGCCGGCGGTCTCGATCTCCCCTCGAAGGTAGGCCGCCTCGGCCCCTCGCCGAACAAGGGGCTCGGTGCTCGAGGCGCGGGGGGAGACCAGGAAGAAGAGGAACGCGATGCCCTCGAGGAGGTTGGTCTTGCCCTCTCCGTTGGCCCCCACGGCCGAGATCAATCCATCCGGGACGTCCTCGACCCTGGTCCTCGGGTGGTTACGGAAGTCCGTGAGCTCCACCCACAGAAGCCGCAAAGGAGCGCCTCGGGTGGATCAGCCGACCGGGGTCGGCAGGCGCACCGGCATCACGAGATACGTGAACTCGTCGCTCTCGCCCCGGATCAGGCCGGGCTTCAAACCGTCGCGGACCTCGAGCCGAACGGTCTCCCCTGTCGCCGCGGCCAGTCCATCGGCCAAGTAATTGGGGTTGAACGCCGCCGTGATGTCCTCGCCCTCGTATCGGGCCTCAACCGCCTCGACCGCCTGGCCGAGGTCGGGCGACGAGGACGACAGCTTGACCCCGAGCGCGTTGAACTCCAGGCGAACCGGAGACGTGTCGCGAGCCAACAGCCCCACGCGGCGAACCGCGTCCATCAGCTGCTGTCGTGAGACCGTGAGCCTGCTCTCGTACGCCTCGGGCAGGAGCTGGCGGTAGTTCGGGAACTCCCCCTCGATCAGCCGCGACGTGAGCGTGAGCCTCCCGATCTGGAAGGCGACCTGACTCTCGTCGAGCGACAGCCGTACCTCGCCCTTCTCCAGGCCCGCCGCGGCCCGGGCTGCCTCCGACATCGCTCGCTCGGGGACGATGGCCCTTCCCTCCCCGCTGGCCGTGGCCACCAGGTCGCGGACCGCCAGTCGGTACGAGTCGGTGGAGACCATGGTCACTCCTTCCCGGCTGACCTCGACCAGGACGCCGGTCAGGACCGGACGGGCCTCGTCCCTGGAGGCCGCCCGGGCCACCTGGCTCACCGCCTCGGCAAATCTGGCCGCCTCCCCCACGACCGTGGTTCCCGCAGGCGGTTGGATGGCCGGAAAGTCCTCGGCCGGCAGGAGCCGCAGCGCTCCCTCGTACGCGGCGCACCGGATCCAGGCCTGGCTCTGGTCCGACTCGAACTCGACCGGCGCGTCCGACAGGCTCTTCACCGTGTCGGCCAGCAACCGAGCCGGGACCAGCGCCACGCCCTCCTCCTGGGCCTGGACCTCGATCGTGAGCCGTGCCGACACCTCGAGGTCGGTGGTAGTGAGCGTCAGCGTGCCACCGGATCCAGCCTCCATCAGCACCCCCGTGAGCGCCGGGATTCCCGGACGCGACGAAACCCCGCGCTGGACCGTCTGGAGCCCTTCAGACAGCAGATCGCGGTCGCACCGGAACTTCACCTGTCCACCCCCTCGCTGCTTCTACGAACTCGTTCTTTCTTCTCTAGTAGTAGTAGGTCCTGGGGAAAAGTGGATGTGGGAGCCATATCCCGAGCGTAGCGCACGGTTCGGACATGTGGATGCTCTGGGGACAACGGTGGAGGGCCATCTGCCCGACAGCAAGGCCCCACAGCGACTCCAAGGGTTTCCCCCGCCCGGCTCACAGCGCCCTGGTCCGGTTCCTGATGATCCGGGACAGGTCCTGAACCTGCCGGTAGACCGGCTCCCGGTCGCGCATGTTCTTGTCGATCTTGTTGATCCCGTGGAGGGCGGTCGTGTGGTCCCGGTCGAAGAGCTCGCCGATCTTCGGCAGGGTCATGCCGGTGGTCTCCCGGATCAGGTACATGGCCACATGGCGGGCGTTCGTGAGCGGCCTGGATCGGCTCTTCGAGATCAGGTCGGCGACCGAGAGGCCGTAGTAACGCGCCGTCTCGTCCAGGATCACCTGCGGAGGGATCTCGGCCTCGGCTTGGGGCAACAGGTCCTCGAGCGCGTGCTCCACCAGCTCCTGCGAGATCGGCTGGCCGGTCAGGTCGCTCCATGCGACCACCCGGACCAGAGCCCCCTCGAGCTCGCGGATGTTCTGGTCGAACTTGGAGGCCACGAACTCGATCACGTCTTCGGGGAAGTGAACCGATTCGCGTTGTGCCTTCAGCTGGAGGATGGCGATCCGCGTCTCCAGATCCGGGGGCTGGACGTCCACGCACAGGCCAAGGCGGAACCGGCTCTGGAGCCGTTCCTCCATCCCGAGCTCCTGCGGTGGCCGATCGGAGGCGATCACGATCTGCCGCTCCTTCTCGTGCAGCGCGTTGAAGGTGTGGAAGAACTCGGTCTGGGTCTCTTCCCGCTTGGCCAGGAACTGGATGTCGTCGACCAGCAGGACGTCGATGTCGCGGTACCGCGCGGCGAACTGATAGCCCTGGCGTTCCCGCACCGCCTTGATGAACTCGGCCATGAAGCTCTCCGACGTCACGTACTTCACCCGGAGCCTGGGAGCCAGTCGGTGCATGTGATGCGCGATGGCCACGAGCAAGTGGGTCTTGCCCAGGCCCACCCCGCCGTAGATGAATAGCGGGTTGTACGCCTTGGACGGGGGAGCCTCGGCCACGGCCATCGCGGCCGCATGGGCGAACCGGTTGCTTGGGCCGGCCACGAAGGTCTCGAACGTGAAGTTTGGGAACGGCAGCCCACGCGCACTTCGTTCGGGCTCGGTCCTGGACTCGCGCTCCGGCGCCGGTGCCTGGGCTTGGGCCTGCGTGATCAGCCCCCGCTCCGGCTCCCGCTCAGCCCCGAGGTGCACGTGTACCGGTTGCCCCACGAACTCGGTGGCCGCCCCCTGGATCAGGTCCAGGTAGTGCTTGGCCAGCCAGTCCCGGACGTAGTCGGAGGGGGCCGTGACCTCGAGCACGCCGTCGTGGAGGCTCGTCGCGCGAACGCCCACGAACCACATGGAAAACGAGCTCTCCGGCAGCTGATCCCGAGCCCGCTCTACCACGCGGGCCCAGGTTCGCTCTGCGGCTTCTTCGAACGAGACGACTGCCATACCTAATCCACAGGGCCTTTCCCCAACTGTGGAAACCTTGGGGGAAGGCGAGCGGCTCGCGCCTGGGGATCCGGCGAGATGACCGCAGGTGGAGCGCCGGGGACTATAGCACCGGACTTTTCCACCGGACCCGTTCGACGGTGGCTTTTGACGCACTTTCTCCGGGAAGAAGCCCCCTTTGTTCGGCGGTGAGGGAGTCCGTATACTTCGCCCGCGCGACGCGCAGGCCGAGCCCTCCACCGAACAGGATCGACACGATGTCCAAACGAACGTTCCAACCGAACAACCGTCGTCGCAAGAAGACCCATGGGTTCCGCCTCCGGATGCGGAGCCGAGCGGGTCGCGCCATCCTGGCCCGACGCAGGACCAAGGGCCGGGCCCGGCTCTCCGCGTAGGCGAACGCCACGCGCGATCCGGCCGTCGGCAGGGTCCTGTCTTCCGGCAAACCGTTGAAGGGAGCCCGGATGGTAGTGTTGGTCGCGCCCGGGTCGGGAACAACGGCCTTCGTGGCCGGTCGGCGGATCGGTGGGGCGGTCCACCGGAACCGAGCTCGTCGCATCCTGAAGGCCGCATGGCGAGAGGTCGGGACGCGGGCTCGAGAGGGATACGACATCGCGTTCGTGGCCAGGGGAGCCATCCGCGGGAGCAAGACACAGGACGTGGTGGCCGAGATGGAGGAGTTGCTGACTCGCTCGGGCGTGATGGGGTCGTGAGGACGCGCCGGCTCCTGTGGGTGGGCGGGGCACCGGTCCGATGGGCCATCCTCGCCCTGATCCGGCTGTACCAGCTGACCCTGTCGGCGTCGTTGGGAGGGCAGTGCCGCTTCTACCCCTCGTGTTCCCGGTATGCCCGGGAGGCCATCCAGGTCCATGGCGCCCTGAGAGGGTCAGGCCTGGCCGCGTGGCGGATCCTGCGATGCGGGCCGTTCACCGATGGGGGGTTCGACCCGGTCCCCGGAGCGAGAACCCGGCAGACGACGCTGTATGAGAGCGTCATACATGGCGACCGGGAAGCCGGCGGGGTGGATCCGTGATCAACGCAGTACCCTGGTCCCCGCTCTTCCAGTCGCTTCTGAACGGCCTTGGGTGGTTGATCGCCAGGATCTACGACGTGATCCCCAACTACGGGGTGACCATCATCGTCCTCACGGTGCTGATCCGAGTGGTCCTCCTGCCTCTGGGGATCAAGCAGATCAGGTCGATGCAGCACATGCAGCTCGTGCAGCCGAAGGTGAAGGCGGTTCAGCAGAAGTACAAGGGCAACAAGCAGAAGCAGCAGGAAGAGGTGATGAAGCTCTACCGGGAGTACGGGGTCAACCCGTTCTCAGGCTGCTGGCCGGTGCTCCTGCAGTTCCCCATCCTGATCGCGATGTACTCGGTCCTGAGATTCCCCCAGCACCCCATCCACATCCCGGACAATACGCAGCTGTACCGGGTGGTCACCGCCCAGATCCCCCCTGTCTCATCTCCCCAGGGCGTCCCCGATGCTGCCCAACCGAGCAACGGCACCGAGTTCCTGGGGATGAACCTGCTGTGCCCGGCGTCCCAGGCCGGGAATCCCAACGCCAAGCTGGGTGACCGGATCTCGGTCAGCGGGGAGACCGTCACCGTGGAATACCCGGTCGACTGCGGAAGCGGGGGACTGACCAGGGTTCCCTACTACGTCTTCGTGGTGCTGATGTTCGGCACGACCTACTTCCAGCAGCGCCAGATGCAGAAGGCCAGCCCGCCGGGGGCGTCGTCCTCCCAGCAGCAGGCCCTTCTCCGGATCATGCCGATCATGTTCGGGGTCTTCGGGTTCTTCTTCCCCGCAGGGCTGGTCGTGTACTGGACGACGTCGAACCTCTGGCAGATCGGCCAGCAGTACTTCATGCTCAGGACGCGTCCGTCCGCGGAGGACCTGGCGGCACAGGCCGATGGCAAGAAGGCCAAGTAGGGCTTCCTGGCCTCGCTCATGGACCGGGTTTCGGACGAGCGCCAGAGCCGGGAGGGACCGACGGGCAAATCGAGCGGGGGGTCAAAGCGGGGCCCGGCCACCGGTCCGCCCCCACCCCCAAAGAAGCCCGGATCGGGAGGCAACGGTGGACGAAGTCGAAAGAAGCGCCCCAAGCGTTGAGGAGGCCATCGAGGCCGCCCTGGCGGAGCTCGGCGCCACCGAGCAGGAGGTGGCGGTGCAGATCCTCCAGGAGCCTCGGGGAGGTTTCATGGGAGTCGGTTCGCAGGAGGCGGTCGTTCGGGTTCGTCTCCGGGCCAGGCGTGAGGAGGCATCGGAGGAGGATCTCGAGGAGCAGGCAGAGATCGCGGCCGATTTCGTCGAGGGGCTGCTCTCGCGGATCGGACTCGTCGCCGAGGTGGAGCAGCAGGTGGACGATGGGACCATGTATCTCAACGTCGTCGGGGGGGAGTCAGAGGACGATGAGGAGGACATGGGCCTCCTGATCGGGCGGCACGGCCAGACGCTGGATGCCGTCCAGGAGCTGACCCGGGTCGTGGTGGGCCACAAGACCGGAGTCCGATGCCGGGTCATCGTCGACGTGGAGGACTATAAGAAGCGGCAGCGAGCCCGCCTGGCCTCCAGGGCGGTGGAGGTTGCCAAGCGGGTGGCCCGAACGGGTAGGGAAGAGGCCCTGGACCCCATGAACCCGTATGAGCGCAAGGTGGTGCACGATGCCGTGGCCGGGGTCTCGGGGGTCGAAAGTTCCAGTCGCGGTGAAGACCCCGATCGGCGGGTTGTGATCCGGCCGCGGACCTGAGACAGGCGCCCTAAGGGTCGCGTTTCACGTGAAACATCCCCAGGAGCGCGGCCCGAACGAGGACTCCACGGCAGTGGTCGCATCGGCAGACCGGCTCGGCGTCCATCTCGAAACTGACAAGGCGGAGGCCCTCCTATCCTTCGAGCGCCTTCTCCTCGACCGGGCGATCCCGCTGGGCCTGGTGGCTCGAGGGGACCGGAGAGCCATCCGAGAGCGCCATATCCTCGACTCGGTGCGAGCGGTTTTGGCGCTCGAGCCGTCGGACGCCGTGGCCTACGACCTGGGCTCCGGTGCCGGACTTCCGGGCATCGTGGTGGCCATCGCCCGCCCCTCCCTGCGCGTTGGTCTGGCGGAGGCCAGGAGCCGCCGGGCCGCCTTCCTGGAGCTCGCCTTGGAGCAGCTGGGGTTGGCCAACGTGTCCGTCCTCGCCGGGCCGGCGGACCGGCTCGAGGAGGCAGTGGACGTCTGCTTCGCCCGGGCCCTGGCGCCACTCCCTCAGGCCTGGGAGCTCGCTCACGGCCTCCTCCGGCCTGGGGGCAGGCTCGTGTACTTCGGTGGTAAAGGCTTCCGAAGGCCCGACCACATGCCTCCGGAAGCCTCTTCCTTTCGTCTGATCCAGACCCCCGTACTTGCAAGCTCCGGACCGCTCGTTATCATGACCCGGCAGTGACCGCCCGCGGCACGCCCACGTCCGGCGAATGAGGGCAAGATGGACGGGTGGGTGCCGTAACCGGCCGGCGAAGCTCGGTCAGGACCCAGGATCTGCCCTCCGGAAGACGAGCCGAGAGAGTGAAGCGACCCTCCAACCCAGTCGAGGCCAACCCTCCCGGGCATGGCCGCACCAGGGTCATCGCCGTGGCTAACCAGAAGGGCGGCGTGGGCAAGAGCACGACCGCCGTCAGCCTCGGCGCCGCCCTGGCGGAGATGGATAGGCGCGTGCTCGTTATGGACCTCGACCCCCAGGGCAATGCCTCCACTGGCCTGGGGATCCGTCATGACGCGCGGAGGGTAACCGTCTACGACGTGTTGGCCAATGACGCTCCGATCATGGAGGCGGTGGTCCAGACCCCCCTGCCATATCTCTTCGGGATCGCCTCGACCATCGATCTGGCTGGGGCGGAGATCGAGCTCGTCAGTCAGTTCTCCAGGGAGCTCAAGCTTCGAAAGGCTATGGAGCCGCTCCTGGAGGTCGGCTTCGACTTCGTGTTCCTGGACTGCCCTCCCTCACTGGGCCTGCTCACGGTGAACGCGATGGCCGCGGCCCAGGAGCTGATCGTCCCCATCCAGTGCGAGTACTACGCGCTCGAGGGGTTGGGCCAGTTGATCAAGAACGTCAGGCTGGTGCAGCAGAACGTCAATCCCGCGCTCCGGTTGAGCGGGATCGTGATGACCATGTACGACCCACGGACGAAGCTTTCGGAGCAGGTGGTCGAGGAGGTCAGGAGATACTTCGGCGATCGTGTGTACGACACCGTCATACCGAGGACGGTGAGGCTCTCGGAGGCGCCCGGGTTCGGTCAGCCCATCACGGCGTATGACCCTCGCTCGCGTGGGGCCAAGCGGTACCGGGAGTTGGCCGGTGAGGTCGTCCAGAAAGAGCCCGCCGACGAACCCATCCCAGCCATGGACAGCCTGCCTTCGGTGGTCCTTCCCCCGCCCGAGGCCATCCCCATGACTGCTCCCCGACCCCTACGCTCCGGGCGAACCGGGAAATCCACGGTGCGAGGTGGTCGGTCCCAGTCGGTCGGGGATGGCAAGGCCATACCCGATGAGCTCTCCGATGAGGTCGAGGGGAGACAGCTGAAGGTGGTCGGAGGATCGACCGGTGAGAGCACCAGACGGGCGGCACGTTCGCCGGGACCTCCGGGACAAGCTCGAACGCCGGTCGATGCAAGCGCAGGTGGAAGTCGAGGCTCGGCGGTGAAGAGAGCGGTGCCTGCCACGAAGCCTGAAGTGAAGGTTCAGAAGGAGGTCGCCCAGCCTGAGGTCGAGCCGACGGAGCCCGAGCCGCCTGAGGCCGACCAGCGGGAGGCGGAGTCCTCGCCGGGAGATGAGGACCGGAAGCGTCGGTGGAGCCTGTTCCGAAGGGGAGGCAAGGGATGAAGCGTGGTGGGCTGGGGCGAGGGTTGTCGGCGCTGATCCCGGGCGCGGTGGAGGAGGGCGCGGGGCTGCTGGAGATCCCCCTGGGAGCCATCGGGCCCAACCCGCGCCAGCCCAGGACGACGTTCCAGGACGAGTCCCTCGAGGCCTTGGCCGTCTCCATCAGGGAGGTGGGGGTCCTTCAGCCCATCGTCGTTCGGCGGGGTGACACCGGGTTCGAGCTCATCGCCGGGGAGCGCCGCCTTCGGGCCGCCAAGGCCGCGGGCCTGGCCACCATCCCGGCGGTCGTTCGGGAGAGCGACGACACCGAGTCTCTCCGGGAAGCCCTCATCGAGAACATCCATCGGGAGGACCTGAACCCGATCGAGCTGGCAGAGGCATTCCGGGAGCTGCTCGAGGAGCTCGAGCTGAAGCAGGAGACGCTGGCCGACCGGCTCGGGGTGTCCCGTTCGCACGTGGCCAACACCATCAGGCTGCTGGGCCTGCCGGCCGACGTTCAGCAGCTCCTGGCGCAACGGAGGATCCAGGCCGGACACGGCCGGGCCCTCCTAGCCCTGGGGGACGGGGAGGCGCAGCGGTCCCTTGCCCTACGGGCGGCCGCGGAGGACCTCTCGGTCCGCGAGGTGGAGGAGGTCGTGCGCAGGTTCGTCGACCAACCGCCCGCGGAGGCCACGCCGACGCGCTCGACGCCGCGCGACGAGGCGATCTCCCTCGCCGAAGTGGAGGAGATCCTGTCGGAGCAGCTCGCCACCCGCGTGTCGATCCAGATGGGAAGGAAGCGGGGGCGGATCGTCATCGAGTTCGGTTCGGCGGACGACTTGGACCGGATCGTGTCGGAGATCATCGGCTCGGGGCCGGGGCTGGCCCCGGTCGACTAGCTGCTCACGTCGCCCGCGGGGGCGGCCCGCGACAGGGCTAGTTGGACGATCCGCTCGCACAGTTCCGGAAATGCCAGGCCCGCGGACTGCGCCGCCATCGGCAGCAGGCTCGTGTCCGTCATCCCCGGTGAGGTGTTCACGTCGACGATCCACGGGACCCCTCGGGCATCGACCATCATGTCCGCCCGCCCGACGTCGCGGAGGCCGAGCGTCGTGAACGCCCGGGCGGCCTCCCGGTGGCAGGCCCCCGTCACCTCTGGGGCGAGGCGGGCGGGAGCGTAGTACTCGGTTGCCCCCGGGGTGTACCTCGCCGCATAGTCGAACACGCCGGACTTGGGGATCACCTCCACCAGGGGAAGCGGCTCCTCTGGAGAGCCCACCATGGACGCGGCGACCTCCGTCCCATCGACCCTTCGCTCCACCACGACACCCTTGCCGAAGGCGAGCGCGCTCATCACGGCATGGGGAAGGTCGGCCTCTCGATCCACGAACGACAGGCCCATGGCGGAGCCGGCTCGGGACGGCTTGACGACCGCCGGGAGGCCGACCCGCTCGGCCACCTGATGGAGGATGGGGCCAGCCGCGAGGTCCCGGAGTGCCGCGGCCTGGACGGTCACCCACGGGGGCGTGGAGACGCCGGCCGCGCGCATGGCCTCCTTGGCCAGCACCTTGTCGAACGCGACCTGGCAGGGGAGCGGCGGTGTGCCCGTGTACGGGACGCCCAGGAGCTCGAGGAGGCGCTGGACCGTTCCGTCCTCGCCGTCCTTGCCGTGCAGGGCCACGTAACACGCTGAGGCCCTTGCAGCGGAGAGTGTTTCGACGAAGGGGTCCTCACCGGGGTCGAGGAGGAAGGCGTCATAGCCTTTCGACTGCAACGCGGTCATCACCCGGTGCCCCGAGCGGAGCGACACCTCTCGTTCCGGCGAGTGACCACCGGCCAGCACCGCGATCCGCTGGATCATCCCGACAGCGACCGGTACAGCTCCTGCTCGTCTGCGAGGAGCAGTCCGAGCCGCCGCACCCCCTCGGCGATGTCGTCCTCGGTCGGGTAGCAGAACGCCAGGCGCATCTTGTTCCGGCCCCGTCCATCCGGATAGAACGCCGTTCCCGGCACGTAGGCCACCCGACGCTCCACCGCCGCCGCCAGCATGGCCTGGGTGTCGAGGTAATCGGGGAGCGTGACCCATACGTAGAACCCGCCTGCCGGATGGGTCCAGGACGCGTCGGTCGGGAAGTGCTCCTCGAGCGCGGCGAGCATCCCATCGCGACGATCTCGGTAGATGGCGACCAGGCGCGCGAGGTTGGCTCGCCACCGCTCGCCCGAGAAGTACCGCTCGGTCACCAGCATCGTGAACGAGCTACCGCACAGGTCGGCCGCCTCCTTGGCCAGGATGAGTCGCTGGAGGAGGCCGGGCTCGGCCACGGCCCATCCCACGCGCAGGCCGGGCGAGAACACCTTGGACACGGTCCCCACGTAGATCACGTTGTGCGGATCGATGGACCGAAGCGTCGGTTCGCGGCCGCCCTCGAAGCGCAGGAGCCCGTACGGGTTGTCCTCCACGATCGGGATCCGGGCCTCTCTGCATAGCGCCACCAGCTGTTCCCGTCGCGATCGCGACATGGTCACGCCGGCCGGGTTGTGGAAGTTGGGAACCGTATAGACGAATTTCGGCCGGGCCCCCTTCACCAGCGCGTCCTCGAGGTGCTCGACGATCATGCCGTCGTCGTCGAGCTCGACCTGCAGATAGCGAGGCTCGTACGCGCTGAAAGCGGAGAGTGCACCGACGTACGCCGGAGCTTCCACCACGATCTCGTCCCCGGGATCGATGAGGACCTTGGCGATCAGGTCGAGCGCCTGCTGCGCGCCGGTGGTCACCACCATGTCCTCGGGGTCGGCCTCGGTTTCCTCCTCGCCCATCAACATGGCCAGACGTTCCCGAAGGGCGGCCGTACCTTGACCCGCGCCGTATTGGAGCGCGGCATCGGCGCGTTCGGCCAAGACGGACTCGACGACCTCGATCACATCGTGGGTGGGGAGCGCCCGCACGTAGGGCATGCCTCCAGCGAGCGAGACCACCTCGGGCCTGGAGGCCACCGCGAACAGCGCCCGGACCTCCGATGCCGACATGCCGGAGGTGCGGCGCGCATAGAGATCGACGTAGGGGTCGACGTTGAACTCGGCCATGGGCCGCCCATGGTAGCAACGGCCCTGGCCGCGGTGGGGGAACGATGGCGTGGAACGAGGTCAACCGGTCACGCGAGGGAACACGTCACGGGCCAGGAGTTCCAGCGTGTCCACGTCGTCGAAGAGCAAGTGGTTCAGGAACACGCGCTGGACACCGGCCGCCGCGTACTCCGACAGCCGTTCCGCAGCCCGGTCGGGCGTGCCCACGATGCAATCGCTCTCGAGGTCCGCAAGGAAGTCGTCGAACGAAGCGGCGTCGGGGTCGAGCCGGCGCGCCCGCTCGACCTGCTCCCGGAACGAGGCCTCGTCGGCCCCGACACAGACCCACGTCATGAACGACGTCGTCACGGTGCGCTGGTCCCTGCCCGCCGCGTCCACTGCGTCGCGCACCCGGGCGAATCGGTCGCCGACCTCCTTCGGCGCTCCCCCGTGGGTGTTGAACTCGTCGGCCCACCTGGCCACGAGTCGCGACATGCGAGGTCCACCCTTGCCCCCCACGATGATCGGCGGGTGCGGGCGCTGCACGCCCTTCGGCACGAACCGGCAGTCCTGCAGCGAGTAATGCGTTCCGCGGAACGAGAAGACCTCCTCGGACAGGAGCCCGTGCACGATCTCCAGCTGCTCCTCCAGCATCTGCATCCGCTCACTGGTGGGAGGGAATGGGATCCCGTGGGTCCGGTGCTCCTCCTCCCACCACCCGGCCCCCATGCCCATCTCCACGCGCCCGCCGGAGATGTGGTCGACGGTCGTGGCCACCTTGGCCAGCACCGTCGGAAGGCGAAACGTCACCGGCGAGACGAGCGTGCCGAGCCGGAGGCGCTCGGTGCGGGCGGCCACAGCAGCCAGCGCCGTCCAGGCATCGGAGGACCCTCGGCCCGCCGCTCCCATCACCGAGAAGTAGTGGTCGGAGGTGAACAGGCCCTCGAACCCCAGCCGCTCGCAGGCGTCGGACAGGGCCAGCCATTGCTCCCGGGTGATCCCTTCCTGGCCCTCGACCATCAGGCAGAAGCGCATCGATCGTCCCTCCGTCCCCCGCGCCGGCCGGAGCCTTCGCGCCGAGCGCGTCCGCGGACCTACAATCGTCCCACGAACGCTCCTTCCTCCGACGAGGTGGCACGAGCCGTGAAGGCTGCCGTCCTGGGGGTCCTCCTCGGGCTGGCCATGGCCGGGCTGGCCGACAACCGCAGCGGCCGGCGCTGATCGGGAGCCGTCGATGGGCCGTTCCGTCGTCGACATCGATCTGGACAACTTCCATCTCGTGCCGAAGGCTTGCCTGACGAGCGTGTTCTGGGAGCTCGATGGGATCGATCCGGATGTTGATCCCCGATTCGAGAAGGAGGAATGGTTCTCCTCCACGCTGCTCGAGTGGGGGCGGTGCGGGAAGCTCGTCGTCGAGCACGGCGAGACCCTCGCGTTCGCCGAGTACGCGCCGTCTACGCTCTTCCCCCGCCTCGCGCGATTCCCGGCGGCCCGGGCTGCCTCGGCCGATGCCTGCTACCTCGCGTACTGTTTCGTGGACGAGCGACATCGTGGGCGGAGCCTGGGGTCCGAGCTCGTGCACGAGGTGGCCCGCGACCTGGTGGACCGGGGGTATCGAGCGTTGGAGGCCGTGGGCGACAGGACCTTCGATGGGAGCTGGGTGCTTCCCACCGAGTTCCTGGGAGTGAACGGGTTCACGGTCGTGCAGGACGACGACCGGTACCCGTTGATGCGGCTGGACTTGCACACCTCGACAGAGCCGCGCCGTCAGCTGGCTCGGGCAGCCGCCGGGCTGGCCTCCTCGGACTAGCCGCCCGCCGAACGCCGACCGGTTTCCCTCGAGCCGCCCGCCGAGCGCCGACCGGTCGTGGACTCGACCGACCCGAAGAACCGTTCGATGCCCGCCGCAATGGCTGCGGCCAGCAGGCGCCGGGAGACGGGGTCGGTGAGCATGGCCTCCTCCGTCGGATTGGTGAGGAAGCACGGCTCGACCTGTACGGCCGGCATCCTGGTCTCTCTGAGCATGGCCACCGTCAGGCGATGCGTGCGGCCGTCCTTCAGCCCTATCCGCGCCACCAGCTCCTCCTGGATCACCTCGGCCAGTCGCTGCCCTGCGGGCGAGTACGTCGCCTCGGTGCCGTAGTAGAAGCATGTGGCGCCCTCAGCGGTCGGTTCCCCGCCGTTCAGGTGGATCGAGATGCACGCGGCCGCGCCGAGCTCGTTGGCCGCGTGTGCGCGCGAGCTGGGCGAGGGCGCATCGTCTCGGGGTCGCAGGATCGTAGGATGCGCGCCGCGTGTCCCGAGCTCTGCGGCGAGTTCCTCGGCGATCAGCATCGTCGCCTCGGATTCGGACAGGCCGCTCGGACCGACGGTGCCGGGGTCGTCGGGGCCATGGCCGGGGTCGATGGCCACACAGGAGCCCACCAGCGTCTGCTCCTCCTCGATGTGTCGGACGTACTCGGCCTCGCGAACCATGGCCCGGCTGGGACCCTCCACCGCGGGGCGGAGGCGTTCGATGGAACCGATCGTGTCCGGGCCGACGATGCCGTCGGAGGTGCTGCCCACGTTGTGCTGGAACTCCGCCACGGCGGCCGCGGTCCGGGGACCGAAGATCCCGTCCTCACGTCCCGCGTCGAACCCCAGCGCGTTCAGGCGCTTCTGGAGCTCGCGGACGTCGTCTCCCTGGAACGTCAGCGAGCGGAGGTACAGGACCCGGTCGCCCAGCCGGTATCCGGCCTCAACGAGCTCGCCCCACGTGTCGGCACCGACCATCCCGTCCGAGGGGAGCCCTCGGCGTTGTTGGAACGCCTTGACCGCTTCCTCCGTGGAGGGGCCGAACCGGCCCTCGAGCTCCTCCGGCTCGATGCGCAGGCCGAAGTCGAGTAGTCGATGCTGGATGTCGCGGACGGCCTCGCCACGATCCCCCCGGTGGATGGTCCTCACGGTGAGAAGTCTACGGGCGCTCGAGTCCGGCCCGTTCTCGAGGTTGCGGTTGAGCGATCCGCTTACGCGGCGAGGTGCGGATCGATCTCCCTCAGCAGGGCTTCCTTGCCCCTGGCTCCGACGACCCGGGCCTTCTCCTGCCCGTCCTTGAACAGCATGAGCGTGGGGATGCTCATCACGCCGTACCGCCGGGTGACCTCGGGGTTCTCGTCGATGTTCAGCTTGGCCACCCGCAGGGACTCGCCCTTCTCCTGGCCGATCTCCTCGACCACCGGCGAGACCATGTGGCATGGCACGCACCACTCGGCCCAGAAGTCCACAAGCACGGGCTCGTCCGACTTCAGCACGCGCTCCTCGAAGTCCTGGTCCGTCACGTCACCGATCGCTGCCAACTCCGTTCCTTTCCCTCTCTCTACGCGTGGTGAGGCTGGTGTGCCTCGGTCTCCAGGAACCGCTCCGCGTCCATCGCCGCCTTGCAGCCCTGGCCGGCCGCCGTCACCGCTTGACGGTACACGCGGTCGGTGACGTCGCCCGCGGCGAACACGCCGGGAACGTTGGTCGCGGTGCTCGGCTCATCCACAACGATGTAGCCGTTATCGGTGAGCTCCACCTGGCCCCGAACCAGCGACGTGTTGGGGGTATGGCCGATGGCGACGAAGACGCCGTCGGTCCCGTGCGCGGTGAGCTCCTCGGTCTTCACGTTCCGAAGGCGAACGCCCGTGACGGCGCCGTCGCCCTCGATCTCCTCGACCACGGAATCCCAGATCACCGAGACCTTCGGGTTCGACAGGGCTCGATCCTGCATGATCTTCGACGCCCGGAACTCGTCCCGGCGGTGCACGATCGAGATGTTCGAGGCAAACTTCGCGAGGAACGTGGCCTCTTCCATCGCGGTATCCCCGCCGCCGACCACGACCAGCTCTCGGTCCCGGAAGAAGAACCCGTCGCAGGTCGCGCAGGCGGAAACCCCACGCCCGAGGAGCCGCTGCTCGCCCGGCACGCCCAGCCACTTCGCGGTCGCGCCGGTGGCGATGATCAGGGTCCGGGCCCGCCACTCCTCGTCACCGGCCCATACTCCGAAGGGGCGGACGGACAGGTCCACCCTCGTCGCCGACTGGTGCAGCATCTCGGCCCCGAACCGGGCAGCCTGCTTCTCCATGGCGTTCATCAGCTCCGGGCCGAGGATGCCCCCGGGGAAGCCCGGGTAGTTCTCGACGTCGGTGGTCAGCATCAGCTGGCCACCCGCGTCGAGACCCTTCAGGACGAGGGGCCGCAGGTCGGCGCGGGCGGCGTACAGGGCCGCCGTGTAACCGGCAGGCCCCGATCCCAGGACGATCACGTTGCGTTCGTCTGCCACCTTCGACTCCATTCTCCCATAGGGGATAACCCCTCCCTATTCCTCGAGCTTCCCGCCCGTCTCAGGCCAATGCAGCCCGGTGGACCTTCCCGGAAGCGGTGCGGGGCAATCCTTCCCGGACCAGGACGAGCTCGCGCGGGGCCATGTGACGGGGGAGGGATAGGGCCACGTGATCCCGGAGGGCCTCGAGGGAGGGCGGGGCGGTCGGGTCCGCCGGGACGACGTACGCCACGACGCGCTGCCCCCACTCGGGGTCGGGCCGACCGACGATCGCCACCTCGGCCACCCCCGGGTGGTCCTGGAGGGCAGCTTCGATCTCCGCCGGCCAGACCTTCTCGCCGCCGGTGTTGATGAGGTCGTCGAGGCGGCCGGCCACCCGGAGCCTGCCCTCGCCGTCGATCCATCCCGCGTCCCCCGGCCGGAGCCATCCGCCGTCGGTGAACGCCCCCGCGGTCGCCTCCGCGTCACCGAGGTAGCCACGCATCACCGTCGGACCGCGGAGCAGGATCCCTCCGTCACCGTCGATCCGAACCTCGGTCCCGGGGAGGGGGCGGCCGTCGTACACGACCCCGCCGCAGCTCTCGGTCAGGCCGTAGGTCTCGATCACGTTCGCCCCCTCGGCGCGGGCTCGCTGGGCCAGTCTCGCCGGAACGGCAGCTCCGCCCACCAGGATGGCTCGAAAGTGCGATAGGTCCGCGTCGGCATCGAGGAGCCGGACCAGCATCGTCGGGACGAGCGACACGAAGGCTTGGTCCCCCTCGGCGGTGACGGCCACTGGGTCGAATCGGGGATGGACGGTGACCGGGGCGCCGAGCAGGACCGACCGGAGCAGCACGAGGAGCCCTCCGACGTGGGCCAGGGGAAGACAGCACAACCACCGGTCGTGCGGCGACGCCTCCAGGACCAGAGCCGAGGAGGCCACTGCGGCGTCGATGGCCGGGCGGTCGAGCTGCACGAGCTTGGGGACGCCCCCCGTGCCGGAGGTGTGGACGACGAGGGCCACGCCATCTTCGGCCGGCCGCCCCGACCGCCCCCGGTGCCACCCGTCGGCATCGACGAGGACGGTGGGGTCTGCCCGCTCCATGAGGTCTCGGGCCTGTGATGGTTGGAGCCGGTGGTCTATCGGGAACACGGCCGCGCCGGCCTCCCATACCTTCCCCAGGATGCCGGCCCACTCCGGGCTCGGCGGGAGTGTGACCGCAACCAGGTCGCCCGCTCGGAGGTCCGGGGTCGCGATGCTCGGCATGTGAGATAGGCTAGCCTGAACCGTTCGAGTGAACGCTCTAGGAGTGATCGGTCGTATGGTGGAATGGCTGCCGTCGGGGGGGTATGAGGACATCCGGTACGAGACGGCCGAAGGGATGGCCAAGGTCACGATCGCGCGGCCTGAGGTCCGAAACGCCTTCCGCCCCACGACCCTGTTCGAGCTGTCGAGGGCCTTCGACCGGGCCCGCGACGACCCGGACGTGGGCGTGGTCATCCTGACCGGGGAGGGCCCCGACGCCTTCTGCTCCGGCGGCGACCAGCGGGTCCGGGGCGACGACGGATATCGGGACGAGCATGGGATGGGGCGACTGAACGTCCTGGATCTGCAGGTCCAGATCCGCCGCCTGCCCAAGCCGGTCATCGCCATGGTGGCCGGGTACGCGATCGGCGGTGGCCACGTCCTGCACCTGGTCTGCGACCTGTCGATCGCGGCCGACAACGCGAGGTTCGGGCAGACCGGACCGAAGGTGGGGTCGTTCGACGCCGGGTACGGCAGCGGCCTGCTCGCTCGAACGGTCGGGCTGAAACGGGCCAAGGAGATCTGGTTCCTCTGCGAGCAGTACGACGCGAGGACGGCGCTCGACTGGGGCCTGGTGAACCGGGTCGTGCCGCTCGACGAGCTGGAAGAGGCGACGGTCGAAGTGTGCCGGCGGATCCTGTCGATGAGTCCCCTCGCGCTTCGGCTCATCAAGGCGGGATTCAACGCGGACGCCGACGGGCTTGCCGGCATCCAGCAGCTCGCCGGCGACGCCACGCTCCTCTACTACATGTCGGACGAGGCGCAGGAGGGGCGTGACGCGTATCTCGAGAAGCGCCCGCCGGACTTCGGCAGGTTCCCGAGGAGGCCGTGACCGACCTCGCGGACTGGGTGAACGGGGCACGTCCGCGCACCCTGGTCGCGAGCGTGGCTCCGGTGGTGGTGGGGACGGCGGCGGCGGGCCGAGCCTCGCTGTGGCGGACGCTCGCCGCGCTGGTCGTGGGCCTGGGGCTTCAGATCGGCGTGAACTTCGCCAACGACTACCAGGACGGCATGCGGGGCGTGGACACCGACGAGCGCCAGGGACCGCCCCGTCTGACGTCCTCGGGATCGGCGTCTCCCCGGGCGGTGCTCGTCGCTGCGCTCGCGTCGATCGCGGTTGCCGCCCTGGCAGGTCTGGCACTCGCGGTGGCCACGACCCTGTGGCTGATCCCCATCGGCGCGGCGGCCATGCTCGCCCTATGGCTCTACTCGGGCGGCCCCCGGCCCTACGGCTCGCTCGGCCTGGGCGAGGTCATGGTGTTCGTTTTCTTCGGCCTGATGGCCACCGTGGGGACGGCGTACGTGCAGGCCGAGCGGATCCCGGCGGCCGCGTGGTGGTCCGCGGCGGCCATGGGGTTCCTGGCCGTCGCCATCCTGGAGGCGAACAACCTGCGGGACATCTCGACCGACGGCGCGGCGGGGAAGCGAACGCTGGCCGTTCGGCTGGGCGACCGGCGGGCCCGGGCGTTGTACCGGGCGCTGGTCGTGGCGGCCTTCGCCACGATCGTTCTGGGAGTGGCGATGGGCATCGTGGACGCGGGATACGGCCTGTCGCAGTGGGGGCTCCTCGCGCTGGCCGCCTGGCCCCTGGCCATCGGCCCGGTCGAGGCCGTCGGGAAGGCCGAGGGGCGCGCGCTCGTCCCGGTCCTCGTCGGCACGGCCCAGCTCCAGCTGGCGTTCGGGGCTCTGCTCGCGTTGGGGCTGTGGCTCGCGACCACCTCGGCGACATGAGCGAGGGAACGGAAGGAGATCTCGCACTCGCGTGCATGAGCGCGCTCGTCGACGGGCTTGTGTCGCACGGGCTTGAGCATGCATGCGTCTCACCGGGCTCGCGTTCGACCGCACTCGCGCTCGCGCTGTCGCGTCACCCGGGCGTGTCGGTGCACGTTCATCTCGACGAGCGGTCTTCCGCGTTCTTCGCGCTCGGCTTGGCCAAGGCCACGGGGCGGCCGGTGGCGGTGGCGTGCACCTCCGGGACCGCCGCCGCGAATCTGTTCCCCGCGGTGGTCGAGGCGTCCATGTCTCGCACGCCACTCGTGCTCCTGACGGCGGACCGGCCTCCCGAGCTTCATGGCGTTGGCGCGAACCAGACCATCGATCAAGCGGACCTGTTCGGTGGATATGTGAAGCAGTTCGTCGAAGCCGGGGGGGCCGGCGAGAACCCCGTCGCTGCGCATTGGTTCGCGCTGGGACTGGAGGCTGCCGAGGTGGCCCGCGGACATCCTCCGGGTCCCGCGCACGTCAACCTACCGTTCCGCGAGCCGCTTGCACCCTCGGGGGACGAGGTCGAGATCGGCCATCACGACCCGCTCCCTCCGCGGACGGCCCGTTCCAATGCTCGAACCCGGCGCGCGGACGTCGAGAACCTCGCTGAGCAGATGAAGGGAGTGGAGCGAGGGGTGTTTGTCGCCGGGGCGCTCCGCCAGGACGCCTCCCCGGTCGTGGATCTGGCACGAACCCTCGGGTGGCCCTTGGTCGCCGAGCCGACGTCGGGCCTTCGGATCCCCGGCGCGCTCTCAGCGGGAGTGTTCCTCCTGGCGAGCGACGCGTTCCAGTCCTCCCATGTGCCGGAGATGGTCGTCCAGGTCGGCGCGGCGCCGACGTCTCGCGCCGGTCTCGCGTTCGTCGCCGACGCGAAGGGCCTGATCATCGTCGACCCCGACCGGCTGATCGCCGACCCCGCGCGTCATGCCTCGCTCCGGCTCGAGGCGGATCCGGCCTCGCTCTCCCGCGCACTCCTCATGCGGATCGAGCCACGAGTGGGCTCGGCGTGGTGGCGCGAGTGGGAGGAGGCCGACCGGGTCGCCCGTCGCGGGGCGGATGACCTGATCGATTCTTGGGACGAGCCGTTCGAGGGGCGCGTGGCCCGGGACCTCGCGGCGTGCCTTCCGGACGGCGCCTCGCTGGTGGTCGGTTCGAGCATGCCGATACGAGACCTCGACGCGTACATGCGTCCGCGCGGCGGCGTCCGCGTGCTGGCGAACCGCGGCGCCAGCGGCATCGATGGGTCCGTGTCGACGGCGCTCGGCGTCGCGGCGTCGGGCGCTTCGACCTTCGCGCTGATGGGAGACCTCACGCTCCTTCACGACGCGAGCGGTCTCCTCTGGAGTGCCGGCCGGGGCCATGATGCCGTCTTCGT
>JBIOUU010000138.1:0-20432 GCA_044867345.1 Actinomycetota bacterium | reverse complement strand
GCCATGAACGACTCCATCTGGCGATGCGATCCATTGCTCGCGGTCCCGACCGACACGATCTTCGCGGACAGCGGGAAGTGGGTCGCCGTGAGTGTGCCCGTGAACGGCGTCACTCCGGAGGTGTCCGAGTAGTACGTGGGCGTGGCTGTGAACGAGACGGAGTTCGGGCCGGAGATCAAGCTGCCCGTGTACGGCGTCATCTGCAGCGTGGTGGTCAAGGTGGCCGGGGCGTTCTGGATGTTGTTGAAGAACCAGTTCAGACCGGCCTCCGCCGCGTTCTCAGCCGTGAGCCGCTTGCGATCTCGGGCCGCCTGGTCCTGGTTGCGGAGCGATTGATCGAGCACGTAGACCGAGAGCAGCATCACCACGAAGGTTGCGAGCAGGGCGAAGATCAACGTGACGCCACGCTCGTCTCGATGCAGTCGGATGAACATGCCCGTCCTCCTAGCTCGGGGCCTGCTGGCAGACGCTCACGGGGTACCCGTACGACGTGTTCCGGCCCGTGAACGCCGCCTGCACCGTCACCGTGTTCTTGGGGAAATGGGTGATGTCGTTGTTCGCCTGCAGGGTCACGTTCAGCGTGCGGCCCCCCTTCAGGGCGTCCGGATCCAGCGAGAACGCATGCTGGCCGTTCACCCGGTTCACCACGCCCGTCGCCACGACCCGCCAT
This sequence comes from Actinomycetota bacterium, assembly GCA_044867345.1. Classification (GTDB taxonomy): domain Bacteria; phylum Actinomycetota; class UBA4738; order UBA4738; family HRBIN12; genus AC-69. The sequence continues at coordinate 19,762 of JBIOUU010000138.1, read as the reverse complement.
CCGCCGGCATTCTCGGGTTGCTCCGGGGGCCAGGATCGGGCCAGGAGTTGCTGGCTCGAGTCGATCTTCCACATCACGCACTCAAAGCCCGCCGCGTCTCCCCCGGTCCGCGTGTTCGCGTTCGTCTGCGTGTAGATGCGCATCGTGTAGTAGGGCTCACAGCCGCTGCACGAGACGAGGTTCCCAGGGACACCGGCCCCCGCGTTCTCCAGCGCCGGGTCGTAGATCACGTTGCCGGACCGCATCTCGCGGTCGATCGCCTGTATCGCCAGGCGGATCTGCTCGTTCGTCTGGCCCAGGGCGTCCTCCTTCATCGCGACGCGCTGGACCGACGCCAGAACGGTCCCGAAGACCACGAACACGATGCTCATCAGCATCAGGGTCACCACCATCTCGACCAGGGTGAAGCCGTCCTCGAGGTGGAGGGGCCGCGCCCTTCGCATGCCGCTGGACCTCATGACCCGGTCACCGGCGCGGGCGCGTAGGTGGCGTCGAGGGTCAGCGTGCCCAGGTTGATGGCCTCCGTCACGTCCACCAGGGTCACGCCCGGCGTCGTGATCGTGTAGTGGACCGTGATGACCGGCGCAACGACCTGTGCCGACTCGTCGGTGCGCGTTGGCTGGGGATTGCTGCTGTTCGAGGGCGTGGAGCTGGCCGACGCAGCCGCCGCGGTTGTCTGTCCCGGCACCGTGGCGAGAGTGGCGGTGACGTTCGTCCCCCCGATGGACTGCGTCGTGGTGTAGGAGACGTTCAGCCCATTGAGCGAACCGGAACTCAAGGCGACGGACTTGCAGGTCGAAGAAGCCCCGTCCCAGTAGTAGAGCGTCCCCGAGGGCAGGTTCGAAGTCGCCAGCGGGGTGCCCTCCCCGGCGGCGGCGGTCGCCGAGTCGCTGTAGTTGGTGACGTTCAGGAAATAGAAGCTGCCGCCACTCGTGCAGTTGCCGGACGAGGTCGGCTGCGCCATGTTCGCGGGGAGGCCCCCCAGCCGGATGTTCCCGTACGTCCGGCCGGCGCTCACGGCGACGCACCCGTTCGTGTTGACAGCCGGCGTGCACCCGGCGGTCCCGGGCGCCGGATACGCGACGCGGTCGGCGAAGGTCCACGCCAGGTTCGATGAGGCCGCACCCACCCGGGCCATGTTCGTGTCGCCGAGCACTGGCGTGGTCCCACCGAGATGGAAGACCGAGACCATGGCGTTCGATTGCTGCACGGCGGCGCCCGCGCACGGAAGCCCGTCGCTCTCCGGGGTGGCCTGCACCGAGCTCGGAGGGCAGACGTTCGACGCGTTGGCCGTGATGGCGGCGTCGCTCTCGCCATAGGTCGTCGCGGGGACCACCATGGTGACGCTGTTCGAGCCGCCGCCGCTGGGGCTGGTGAGCGTGCCGCCGCTGCACGTGATCTCCGTTCCGCAGCGCACGCGCTGGTAGGGGCCGGAGCCGGTATTGGGATCGCCGTCCACGTGGACGGAGCCGGAGACGCCGCCCGCCGTGGTGGTCGACGTGTCCGTGAACGTCCCCTGCACGGCATGGGTCGAGGCGTCGCCGCTCGCCACCTGCTCCTGCTGGACGGCTGAGCTCGCACCCATCAGGAGGATCTCGAGCGAGCTGAAGGTCGTTCCCTGTAACGTCCCGCTGACGGTGACGTCGCCGTTCGGGACCGTGGCGTCGCCCAGGAAGAACGGCTGGCAGGGAGCAGAGAACGGGTGGGTCGACGTGCTCCGACAGCCGATCGGCGACCAGAAGAGGCTCTGGATGCGGGTGAGCTTCGAGCTGCTGAGAGTCCCTGCCGTCCACGTCACGACGACGGTGACGCGATACGGTGCGTTGCTGACGGAGTCATCCTGGCTGACGTACGTGAACCAGGTGTACGCGATGTTGTTCAGAACCGGGTTGGTGTTCGGCGAGGTGCTCGAACGGTGCGGAACGAGCGGCACTGTGGTGGTCAGGCCGGGACTGACGATGAGCTTCTCGCCCGAGCCGGGCTGGCTCCCCTTCGCGCAGGAGAGGAACCGGTAGACGCCGGCGGGGTCGCCGGCACATCCCGTCACCACGTTCGAGTCACCCGAGAGATCCGTACTCAGCAGGCCAGCCGTCACCTTGTCGTACGCGAGCCCTCGGATCTCCTCCATCACCTGGGTCGCGATGCCGTCCGCGGCCTGGCGCTGGCGCGCGATGTCCTGATAGTGGAGGCTCGACGTTGTCACGAAGGCGAGGGCCACCAGCGCCGCGAAGATGACGGTGATCGCGATGATCGTCTCCAACATCGTGAAGCCGCGCTCGTCCGGATGCAGACGAGCGCGCAGCCTCACGGCGAGCTTGCGGGGTAGACGAGCCATCGTGTTTCTACTTGCATCGGCCGGATGGGGGTCGGCCTTGAGGTCACCAGCCGCCGGTGCACTTTTGGATGGTGTCCACGTCGGTGAACGCCGCGCCGGTCCCCTGGATGGTCGCAGGGTTGGTGGCGATCTGGGCCAGGCAGAAGTACGTACCGCTCCCCGACAGGCCCACCAGGAGGAGCTGCTGGCCGGCGTGGACGACGATGGCCGTCTGGCCGTCCACCGGGGGGCCTGGCTCGACCCAGTCGATCCGGGGCTCCTCTGTCTTGGCCTGCACGGCGTCGAAGCCGTCCCAGTCTTGCTTCTCCGTGTAGTAGGCCAGGGCCGCCGCCAGACCGCTCCGCATGTTCGTTTGCATGGCCCGGTCCTGGGCTCGCTTGCGGGCCCCGAGGAACGTGGGGAGCGCGATGGCGATCAATACGCCGATGATCAGCACGACGACCATGAGCTCGATCAAGGTGAAGCCCTCCTCACCCGAGGGACTCCACCTGGACCCATCGCGTTCTCGCCGTCGCATCGCACTCCACTCCGTGTCTCTCAGTACATCGATATATGGTGCCCGGGTAGGCATGAGCGCGAAGGACGGGAATCCCCGGAACGGGTGACGGCGCCTACCCTTGACGGGTAGAAGGGGCGGCCCTGGGCCGCCCCTTCTCACCGATGATTGCTCGTGCCTAGAACTTGGCGCCGTTCGCCGCCTCGGCCTTGACACCCGTGCAGTCGGCAGCAGTCGCGGTGCTACCGTAGAACGTGCCCGCACCGGCGCCGGCGGAGACGTCGTTGATGTACCAACACGTCCCGGAGTCGGACATCGCGGCCGCGGCCCACGAGGCACCGGTCTTGGGCACGTCGTACACCGCGAAGCTGATCTGCTTCGGGGTTGTCGAAACCGCAGCCTGGAACGTCAGCGACGGCTCGATCCCGGTCAGCACGACGTCCGTGCAGCCCGTGTACGTGTCGTTGTCCGTGAAGCACACCCTCGCCGCGGCGATGGCGTTCCGGAGGCTCGACTGGGCTGCCCGGTCCTGGGCACGCTTGCGGGCGCCGAGGAACGTTGGTAGAGCGATGGCGATGAGGATGCCGATGATCAGAACGACCACCATCAGCTCGATGAGGGTGAAGCCCTCTTCGTCCCTGCGGCGCTCCCAAAAGCGCTTGAGCAATTGATTCACCTCCTTCTTTGCGTTGTGCTGAGCACGGTCAATTCCCCGTGCTCTCCTGTGCTCATTCATCGGCTTGGGGCTCGGGCCGCTGAAGCCCGGCCCGCTCGAAACCGCGAAATGGTCCGTTCGGGCTACCCGGGGCTACCCAGCTCGGGCTACTTGATGAGCTTGATGATGTTGAACATCGGCATGTACAGGGCGATGACCGCCGCGCCCACGGCGCCGCCGATGATGGCGATCATCAGGGGCTCGATCAGTGATGTCAGGGCGTCGACGGAGGCCGAGACCTCCGAATTGTAGAAGTCGGCCACCTTGTCCAGCATGGTGTCGACGGCGCCGGTCTCCTCGCCCACGGCCAGCATCTGCACGACCATCGGCGGGAACACGCCATGCTTGGACAGGGGCTTGGCCATCGACTCGCCCTCCCGGACGGCCCCCTGCACGTCCCCCACCGCCCTGCTGATGATCTTGTTGTTGACCGTGTCGGCCACGATGTCCAGCGCCTGCAGGATCGGCACGCCCGAGCGGAGCAGCATTCCGAGCGTGCTTGAGAACCGGGCCAGGGCGGTCTTGTGGAACAGCCCGCCAAACACCGGGATCTTCAGCTTGACCGCATCCACCTGGGCCCGGCCCCGGTCGGTCTTCTTGTAGCGGCGGAAGGCGAAGCTCACTCCGAAGAGGAACAGGCCGAACATGTACCAGTAGGTGCGCAGCGCGTTCGAGGCGGACAGGAGGATCTGCGTCGGGAGCGGCAGCTTGCCTCCGAGCTGCGCGTAGATCGACTTGAACTGCGGTACCACGAACAGGAGCATGGCCGCCAGGATCAGGCCCACGAGCATCACGACGACGACGGGATACGTCATGGCCGACTTGACCTTCCGGCGGAGCTCGACCTCGGTCTCGATGTTGTCCGCCAGCCGGAGCAGGACGTTGTCGAGCACGCCTCCGGTCTCCCCCGCCTTGACCATGGCCACGTACAGGTCGCTGAACGCCTTGGGGTGCTTGTCCATCGCGCCCGAGAGCGACGCGCCCTGCTCGACGTCCAGGCGAACCTGGACCAGGACCTTCTGAAGCTCCTTGTTCTCGGTCTGGTCGCCCAGGATGGACAGGGCCCGCAGGATCGGCAGGCCGGAGTTCACCATCGTGGCGAACTGCCGGGAGAACACCGCCAGGTCCTTCAGCTTGACGTGGCCGGGCCGGAGGTTGATCTCCATCTTCAGGCCGGCCTTGGCCTTCTTGACCTCGATGGGGGTCATGCCCATCTCGCGGAGCTTGGTCATGACCAGGCCCTCGCTGTCCCCGATGAGCTGGCCGCTCACGAGGTTCCCGGATCGATCCCGGACCTTGTACTCGTAGGTCGTGGGCATGGCCTAGCCTCCGGTCGCCGGCTGGCGCCTCACGAGCCCCACCCGCCGCTCATCGTGATGCCCGCGGCGCCGGCGGCGCCGGCGGCCGCCCCGTAGCCGGCGCCGGCGCCGCCGATCAGGCGGTGCAGCTCCTCGGGATCGTGCGAGCGCTCGTAGGCGAGCTGCTGGGAGATCTTGCCTTCCTTGACCAGGTTGGCCAGGGCCTGGTCCATAGTCTGCATCCCGAACCGTCCACCCGCCTGCATGATCGAGTAGATCTGGTGGACCTTCCCCTCCCGGATCAGGTTGCGAACGGCCGGCGTGCAGATCAGGACCTCGCACGCGACGGCGCGCGACCGTCCGTCGGCGGTCTGGAGCAGCTGCTGCGTCACGACACCCTGGAGGGTCGTGGCGAGCTGCACCCGCACCTGCTGCTGCTGGTGCGGCGGGAACACGTCGATGATCCGGTCGATCGTCTGTGGGGCGTCCTGTGTGTGCAGGGTGGCGAACACCAGGTGTCCGGTCTCGGCCGCGGTGATGGCGGTGGAGATGGTCTCGAGGTCCCGCATCTCCCCCACGAGGATCACGTCGGGGTCCTGCCGGAGCACGTGCTTGAGGGCCTGGGCGAAGCTGTGGGTGTCCGCCCCCACCTCGCGCTGGTTCACGATGCACTGCTGGTGCTTGTGGAGGAACTCGATCGGATCCTCCACGGTCATGATGTGAGCGGAGCGCTCCCGGTTCACGATGTCCACCATGCCGGCCAGGCTGGTGGACTTCCCCGAACCCGTCGGCCCGGTCACCACGACGAACCCGCGCGGATAGCGAGCCAGGTCGGCCACGACGCTCGGGAGTCCCAGGCTCTCCACGCTCTTGATCTCGTACGGGATCAGCCTGAACGCAGCCCCGATCGAGTCGCGCTGGTAATACACGTTGACCCGGAACCGGGCCTTGCCGGGGAGCGCGTAGGACATGTCGAGCTCGAGCTCACCCTCCAACCGCTCCCGCATCTTCTGCGGGAGGATCGCGTAGATCATCCCCTGCAGTGCGCGCGGCGAGAGGACCGGGTAGTCCACCAGCCTGATCAGGTCACCGTGCAGGCGGATCGTGGGGGGGGCGCCCGCCGTGAGATGAAGGTCGGAAGCCCCCCGGTCCAGGACGATCTCGAGCAACTCCGGGACCGGGACCTGGATGTCCTCGTCGTCCGGCGCCATCATCACGGAACTCATCTACTTCACCACCCTCGCGATCTCCTCGAGTGACGTGCTTCCTCGGATAGCCTTGTCCAGGCCGTCGTCCCGCAGGGTGGACATCCCCTGCTCGATGGCCACCGCCCTGATCTGATCGGACGATGCGCGCTCCACCGTGAGTCGCTCGATCTCCTCGGTCACGGGCATCACCTCGTACAGCCCCATCCGGCCCCGGTAGCCGGTGTTCGCACAGGCCGAACAGCCCACCGGCCGGAACAGCTCCTTGACCTCGGGGATCCGCCACTCGGGCAGCCCGGCCTCGAGCAGCTGCCTGGCCTCGGGCACGAAGCCCTCCTTGCACCGCTCGCACAGCACCCGGGCCAGGCGCTGAGCGACCACACAGTCGAGGGCCGAGGCCACCAGGAACGTCTCGACTTCCATCTCGGTCAGCCGGGTGATGGCGGCCGGCGCATCGTTCGTGTGGAGTGTGGACAGGACCAGGTGGCCGGTGAGGGCGGCCTCCACGGCAATCATGGCGGTCTCCCGGTCGCGGATCTCACCGATCAGCACGATGTCGGGGTCGGCCCGCAGGATCGATCGCAGCGCGGAGGCGAAGGTCAGCCCGGCCTTGATGTTGACCTGGATCTGGTTCACGCCGGGCAGCCGATACTCGACCGGGTCTTCGACCGTGATGAGGTTGCGATCCATCTCGTTCAGGATGTTGAGCGTCGCATACAGCGTGGTGGACTTCCCCGATCCGGTCGGCCCGGTCACCAGGATGGCCCCGTAGGGCTTGCGGAACGACTGCTGGTACCGCTTGAACGCCTCCTCCTGGAACCCGAGATCGGACAGCTGAAGCAGGGCCTGGGTCTTGTCCAGGATGCGGAGGACGACCTTCTCCCCGAAGACGGTCGGCAGGGTGGCCAGCCGGATGTCGAGGACCTTCTTCCCGACCTTGATGCTCATGCGGCCGTCCTGCGGCACCCGCCGCTCGGCGATGTTCAGGTCGGCCATCACCTTCAGCCGGCTGATCAGCCCGTTCTGGATGTTCTTCGGCGAGTGCATGACCTCGTGGAGGACGCCGTCCACACGGAACCGGACGCGGACGTCCCGCTCGTGTGGCTCGATGTGCACGTCCGATGCCCGGTCCGACACGGCCTGCGTCATGATGGCCTGCACCAGCTTGACGATGGGGGCGTCCTCGATGGCGGCCTCGACGTCGCCCGGGCCGTCCTCGGCTTCCAGCTTGCTCGAGGCCTCGCTGGCCAGGGCCTCCACCTGGTCGCCCATCCCCCCGAACTTGGCGATCGCCTGCTCCACGTCGCTGGCCGTGGCCACGATGGGCTGGACGTCTCGGTTCGTGATGGAGCGGATGTCGTCGAGGGCGAACACGTTCGCCGGATCGGACATGGCGACCAAGAGCTTGCCGTCGCGCTCACCGATCGGGAGCGCACGGTACCGCTTGGCGAGCTGCTCGGGGAGGAGGCTGGCGGCGAGGGGGTCGATCGGGTGCTCGCTGAGGTCCACGAACTCCAGGCCCACCTGTTCGGCCAGGGCGGCGACCAGGTCTCGCTCCTTGATGTAGCCGAGGTCGATGAGGGTTCGGCCGAGCGAACGGGCCGTGCTCTTGTGCTCGGCAAGGGCGTTCTCCAATTGCTCGTCGGTGATGTGGCCCTGCTCGAGCAGGATCTGCCCGAGCTGCTTCGGCTTACGCTTGGTCATCGCCGTGATCCGTTTGGCCTAGTTCGCTTCATTGGTTCTCGTCACGGCCTCCAGACTCCTGAAGGAGCTTGGACAACTCTTGGGCAAGGGCTACGCGGTCCACCTCCGTCTCCTCTTCCTCCTCCTCCGCAGGCTCGGGTGAGGGCCGTTCGACGGGTGGCGGTCCGGCCGCGGGCCGTGGTGGTTCGGCCGGTGCCGGTGGCGGTGCCTTGGCCGGGGCCGCCGCGGGGGCCGATGGAGGGACGGGGCTCGGGGCACGCGTAGCGGGGACCCGTGGCTCGGGGACCCGCTCGACCGGTCGAGGCGCCGCCTCGGGGGCGGCGCGAGGTGGCGAGGCCACCGGGGCCGGCGTAGGCACCGATGGCCGGCCCTCCGGGTGCAGGGACGTCCGTGGCTTTCCGCTCGGCGCGGGGGGGACCTCCGGAACCCTGAGCGCCTCCCGCCTGGCTCGGACCTCCTCGGCCGAGTACAGCATCTGGTCGAGCTGGTCGATGAGCAGGCCCGGGCGCACCCCGAGCCCGCTCACCGCGAACGCCGCGTACGGCCCGCGCCGGACGTACACCCAGATCTCGTCGCCGAACTCGATGAATCCCTTCTCCGGCTCGCCCACGACGGCGAACCGCAGCCAGGCCGGCTTGACGAGGCCCTCTTCACCCTCCGGAAAGGCCCCAAGGACCAAGCCGTCCCTGGACAGGATCAGACAGCCCCGCAGCTCGACGACGCTGGCCGCAACCCGTGCCGCGAGGGCGGAGAACTCTTCCATGGAGACTGCTCTGTTGCTATCGGGGGAGGTGTGGAGGCACTTGAGAACGGCAGGGTGCGGCCCAATCCGCCCCCACGTCGAAGACAGGTCCGGGCCGCCGCCCGGCCCGGGGTCACCCGGCCGGTTTGGTCTCCGCCATCTCGGCCAGCGCCGCGGCCGACATGACCGACAGCGGCGGCTCGAGCCCGGTCCACAGCTCGAACGACAGGGCGGCCTGGTGCAGCAGCATCCCCAAGCCGCCGAAGGCGGATGCGCCCGCCGCCCTCGCCGCGGCCTGGAGCGGCGTCAGGGTGGGGCGATACAGCAGGTCGATCACGAGCACCCCCGGCCCAAGCCGTGGGTGCGGCAGCATCTCGCCGGTGGCGCCGAGGGGCGTCGCGTTCACCACGAGATCGGCGTCCGTCTCGCGCGCTTCCTCGAAGCGGACCACCCGAACCTCGGACGCGAATCCCTCGAGCATCGACCGGAGCGTCCCGGCTCGGCCCGGATCGCGAGCCGCGACGGTGAGGGCCCCCGCGCCGCCGCGGGCCAGTGTGAGGGCGCAGGCCCGGGCCGCTCCCCCGGCTCCGAGGATGAGGACCGACGTTCCCTCCGGCTCGAACCCCGCATCGCGCCGCAGGAACCGGTCGAATCCCGGCGCGTCGGTGTTGTGCCCGGCCAGGCCGGCCGGCCCCACGACAAGCGTGTTGACGGCGCGGAGGCGTTCGGCGTCCTCGGAGAGGTCGCGGACCAGCCGGGCCGCGTCCGTCTTGTGCGGCATCGTGACGTTCGCCCCCGCGAACCCCATGGCCGGCAAGCCCGCCAGCGCGGCTTCCAGGTCGCCCGGCGCCACCGGCAGCGGGACGTAGGCCCATTCCATCCCGAGGGCGGCGAACGCCGCGTTGTGGATGAGCGGCGACAGGCTCTCCTGCACCGGCCAGCCGATGATGCCGACCGTTCGCGTGGAACCACGCGCGGTCGGCGGAACCCTGGCGTCAGCCATGTCCTCGGGTCACCCTAGGCACCGTGCCTTGTCCTTCTGGAACTGGTCGTTGGAGGTGCTGAAGACGTGATGCCCGTCGGCCCCGCAGAGCACGAAGTAGAGATAGCCCACCTTCGCCGGGCCGAGCGCGGCCTGGAGCGAGGCCAGTCCCGGGCTGGCGATGGGGGTCGGCGGTAGCCCCGGATGCAGACGCGTGTTGTACGGGCTCCGGATCAGGAAGTCCGATGTGGTCAACCCGTTGGCCGGATCGGGGTCGATGTACTGGACGGTCGCGTCGATGCCCAGTGACATGCCCCGATCCAGGCGGTTGTAGATGACGGCGGCGATCAGCGGCCGGTCCTCGGGGACCTTGGCCTCGCGCTCGATCATCGACGCGATGGTCACCACCTGGTAGGGCGACACCCCCAACCCCTCGGCGTTCTGCCAGGGAAGCGAGCTCGCCTCCGTCGCGAACTCCTGGAGCAGGCGATCGATCACCTCCCCCGGCGTGGTGCCGTCGGCCAGGAACTCGTAGGTCTGCGGGAACAGGAACCCCTCCAACGGCTTTCCCTCGGGCAGGTACGGCGGGAGCGATCGGTGACCGTGGTCGGCAGCATCCAGGAATCGGTCGACGGGGATCCCGATCACCTCGTGGACGCGGTCGGCGATCTGGGTCAGCCGGTAGCCCTCCGGGATCGTGAGGCGGACCGTCGGTGCGGGTGCGGGCGCCTTCGTGATCAGAGCGAACGCCTCGCTCGGCGTCATGTTGGTGGTGAGGTCGTAGGCCCCCGCGCGGACCTCGTCTGCCAGGCCGCTTCGGGCCAGCATCCACCGGGAGACGGTGGCGCATCGAAGGACCCCCCGGTCGTGGAGCGAGTTCACGACCTCCTCGCCCGACGCCCCTTCCTCGATGGTGAAGGCGACCGGCCTCCTGGGCCCCGACGCCCCCTCGCACCAGGTGTAATAGCGCACACCAAGGGCCACCAGGAACCCCGCCACCACCACCAGCGTGAGGCCGATCCGAAAGCCGAGGCTCGGCCTTCGGGGGCGAGGTCCGGGGTCCGTCGTCGAGTGGGGCGGGCTGGTCTCGAGCATGGCGGGGTCCGAGCATACCGGCCCGTCCCGTGGGGCGATCTGCCTACGTCGAGGCGTCCCGGTCCAGGTAGGACTGCAGGATGACGGCGGCCGCCGACCGGTCCACGGTCTGCCGGCGAACCCGGCCCCCCGCCCCCGCCTCCCGCAGCGCCCTGTCCGCCTCCACCGTGGAGAGCCGCTCGTCCTGCAACACCACGGGGACCGAGAGCGCCTGTCGAAGGGCGGCGACGAACTCCTCCGCGTGGCGAGCCCGGGTCCCCGGGCCGCCGGACATCTTCAGCGGGTGTCCCACCACGACCAGCGTGACCTCGTGGTCCCGAACCAGCTTGGCGATGGCCTTCAGGTCGCTCGGCGCCCCCGTGTGCACCGTTCCGAAAGGCACCGCCACCCGCCGCTCGGGATCGGAGATGGCCACCCCGATGCGCACGTCGCCGAGATCCAGGCCCAGGACGCGGCCCGTCTCACGCACCGGCGCGCAGCAGCTCCTCCAGGCGTGCTGGCATGAGCCGTTCGACGGCTTCCTTGACGGCAGCGCCGTTCGGCCCACCGGCGGTTCCGAGGATGGGCTTGCCGCCCGCGCGGCCGCCGATGGCTCGGGCCGCCGGCTCGAGCAGGAGGGGGGCCGTGACCCCCCGACCCACCAGGATCTTGCTGCAGGCCGCCACGATCAGCGCGCCTCCACCGCGTGCCGAGCCGAGCACGACCGCAGCCCCATTCGGGTTCTCCAGGCGGCTCACCGCACCTTGCGCCAGCTCCCGAAGCTCGCCCGCATCGCCGTCGTGCAGGGTGGCCACCACCTTCACTCCGGCAACCTCCGACGCCCCAGCGGCGATCTGCTCGACCAGGTCGGCCCGCTGCGCTGCGCCGATCTTGCCGAGCTCGCTCTCGTACCGCTTCAGCCGTTCCATGAGCCCGCGCACCCGATCGGGGATGGCCGGCGGCTCGGTCCGCAGCAGCTCCGCGACCTCCTCGAGGATGACGTGCTCCGTGTTCCACTCCTTCAGGGCGTCGGGTCCGACGAGCGCTTCGATCCGGCGCATCCCGGCGCCGATGCTGGCCTCGCTCAGGAGGCGGACCATGGCGACGTTCCCGGTCCTTGGGACGTGGGTCCCTCCGCACAGCTCGATCGAGTAGTCCCCCACCTCCACGACCCTGACGAACTCCCCGTACCGCTCGCCGAACAGCGCCAGGGCTCCCTGGTTCTTGGCCTCCTCGAACGTGGTCTCGTAGATCCGGACCAGCGCGTCCTCGACCAGCCGGTGGTTGGCCACCTCTTCGGCCTGAGCCAGCAGGTCGCGAGGGACCGCCGAGTGGTGGGGGAAGTCGAAGCGCAGGCGCCCGGGGGCGACGAGCGACCCGGCCTGCCTGGCGTGCTCGCCGAGGACATGCCGCAGGGTCCAGTGCACGACGTGGGTGGCGGTGTGCGAACGCGCCGTGGCCTCCCGACGGACCCGGTCGACCTGCGCGTGCACGTCCTCGCCCTCCCGCACCTCCCCCGACTGGACCACGCCGACGTGCACGATCACGTCGCCCGGCCCCCACTGGGCGTCCACCACCCGGATCAGCCCACCGCCGGTCCGCACGTAGCCGTGGTCCGCGACCTGGCCTCCGGACTCCGCATAGAAAGGAGTGCGATCCAAGATCAGGCGGACGTCCTGGCCCTCCTCGGCCACCCCCGGCCGCTGGCCGTCGAGGACCAGGGCGACCAGGTGGCCGTCGGCCTCGAGGGTCTGGTACCCGAGGAACTGCGTGGGTCCGGCCGAGGAGGCCACTTCGCTCAGCTCCTCTTCCACCTGCTCCTTCTTCGCGGCCCGCCGGGCCCGGTCCCGCTGCTCGGCCATCAGGGACTCGAACCGCTCCTCATCGATGGACAGGCCCGCGTCCTCGAGCAGCTCCCGGGTCAGCTCTCGGGGGAAACCGAACGTGTCGTGCAGCTTGAACGCGACGTCGCCGGACAGGACGCCGGCACGCTTCGCCGTGTCGATCTCGGCCTCGAGGAGGGCCATGCCCTGGCGAAGCGTGCCGGCGAACCGCTCCTCCTCAGAGGCCGCCACCTGCTTCACCTGCGACCGGTTCTCCACCAGCTCCGGATAGGCTTTCCCGAACAGCTCCACGGTCCGATCGGCCAGGTGCTCCACGACCGGTCCCTCGATGGACAGCCGCCGGGCGTGGCTCACCACCCGGCGGAGCATCCGGCGGAGCACGTACCCCCGGCCCTGGTTCGAGGGCAGGACACCATCGGCGATCAGGAACGTCGTGGCCCTGCCGTGCTCCGCGATGATCTTGAGCGACACGTCGGTCCGCGGATCCTCCCCGTGTCGCTTGCCCGAGAGCGACTCCGCAACCTCCAGGAGGGGACGCATGAGGTCGGTCTCGAAGATATTGTCGACGTCCTGCAGGACGGTCGCCACCCGTTCGACGCTCGAGCCGGTGTCGATGTTCTTCTCCGGAAGCTCACCCACGAGCCGGCACCGATCGTCCACCTCCTCCTGCATGAAGACGTGGTTCCAGATCTCGATGAACCGTTCTTCGTCGACGGCGGGCCCGCCGTCGGCGCCGTACTTCGGGCCCCGGTCGATATAGATCTCCGAGCACGGACCGGCCGGACCGGCCGCGTGCGTCCACCAATAGTTGTCCTCCTTCCCTCGCCGGACGATGCGTTCGGCCGGGATCCCGATGTCCCGCCAGATCCCCGTTGCCTCGTCGTCGGTCTCGTAGACCGTGACCCAGATCCGGTCGGGATCGATCCCGTACACCTCGGTGACCAGCTCGAAGCCCCATCCGCAGGACTCGCGCTTGAAGTAGTCTCCGAACGAGAAGTTCCCGAGCATCTCGAACATCGTGAGATGGCGGGCCGTGTGCCCCACGTTGTCGATGTCCACGGCCCGGAAGCACTTCTGGACCGACGCGGCTCGGGGGAACGGCGGCGGCGTGTGGCCCAGGAAATACGGTATGAACTGGTTCATCCCGGCGTTCGTGAGCAGCAGTCCGGACTCCGGCGGCGGGATCAGGGACGAGGACGGCACACGGCGGTGTCCGCGCTCCTCGAAGAAGCGAAGGAAGCTCTCGCGAATCTGCCGGCCCTCCATGGCCGGCTAGTCTAGCTTTCGGTCCTCGTCGGACTCGCGACGCAGCTGCTCCTCCTTCTCCTGCATCGCCCGCCGGCCTTCATCGATGGACTCGGACACCCGCCGCGACAGGTCGAGCAGCCCACCGCGTGCCTCGCGCGCGAGGGTCGAGGGAGCCACCTTGTCCATCTGCCGGCGGGCGAAGCGCGCGGTCATGATCGCTCCGGCCGCCCCGGCCCCCAGGCCGAGCGCGAGCCAGAAGAGCCGCTTCACTTCTTGCCGTCGGCCTTCCCGCTCCGGAACCGGGAGGCGGCCTTCGACAGCCCGGCGCCGAGGGAGATGATCCGGACGAGTGGGCCACTCGCGGCCTGCTCGACGAGCTTGGAGATCTTCTCCACGCGGGCCACGATGTTGCCGGCCGACTCCAGCATCCCGTCGACCCGGTCGAGCTCGCGGTTGGTCTTGACCACCGAGTTGCGGACCTCCGACAGGAGCGGGACGGTCTCCTCACGAATCCCGTCGATCAGCATCTTCGTGCTGGTCAGGACGTTGAACGTATTGACCAGAACCAGGCAGAGGCCGAGGACGAGCAGGCCCCAGAACGCGGCCAGGACGATCAGCGCCACGTCTCCGGCGCTCGCGAGGACGGCCATCGCACTCTCCTTCGGGAACAGGTCCGCGCATCATACCGGGGCGTCGGGACCGGGTTCCCCGGCGGTTTCCTCGCCTTCGCCGGATGGCTCGTAGTAGCGGGTGCCCTCGAACCTGGCCGGCCGGTATTCCTGTTCGACCGAGTGGCCGGGGAAGTCGTGAGGGTACTTGTAGCCCTTGCCGTAGCCGAGCTTGCGGGCGGTGGGCGTGCCCGCTTCCCTGAGATGGAGCGGCACGGGATCGGCCGATGCCGCATCCTCCATGGCCTTCGACAGGGCGGCGATCACGCTGTTCGACTTCGGCGCCCGAGCCAGGTAGATGGCCGCCTCCGCCAGGTTCAGCCGGGCCTCGGGCAAGCCCACGTACTCGACGGCCTGGGCGGCGGCCACCGCGACCTGAAGGGCGCGGGGGTCGGCCAGGCCGATGTCCTCGGAGGCGTGCACCACCATCCGCCTGGCGATGTAGCGGGCGTCCTCCCCCGCCTCCAGCATCCGGGCCAGCCAGAACAGCGTGGCATCGGGGTCCGAGCCCCGGATGCTCTTGATGAACGCCGAGATGACGTCGTAGTGCACATCGCCCTGGCGGTCGTACACGATGGCCTTCTTCTGGATGGCGTCGGCGGCCCGCTCCCGGGTCACCACGTCCTCCCCGGCCTCACTCGCCGAGAGCACGGCCGCCTCCAGCCCGGTCAACGCGATCCGGGCGTCGCCGCCGGCCACCTCCACGAGGTGGTCGAGCGCGTCCTCCTCGACCTTCACCGGGATGCCGCCGAGGCCCCGGCCCTCGTCCTCCAGCGCGCGGATGAGAAGGGCCCGAACCTCAGGAGGCGACAGCGGCTCCAGGCGGAGCAGCAGGCAGCGCGAAAGGAGCGGCGTGACGAGCGAGAAGTACGGATTCTCGGTAGTCGCGCCGATCAGGGTGATCGTCCCCTCCTCCACCGCAGGCAGCAGCACGTCCTGCTGGGCCTTGCTCCACCGGTGAACCTCGTCCACGAACAGGACCGTCCGCAGCATCCCGCCCTTGGCCCGGTCCATGACCTTGCGGGCGTCGGCCACTCCCGACGACACCGCCGAGAGCTGTACGACCTCCGCGCCCACGGCGTCCGCAAGGAGGTGGGCGAGCGTGGTCTTCCCGCTCCCTGCCGGACCCCACAACAGGACCGAGGGTAGGTGGCCCCCCTGGATCAGCTCGCTGAGTGCCTTGCCGGGCCCGAGCAAGTGGGTCTGGCCCACGAACTCCTGGAACGAGCGGGGCCGCATCCTTGTCGCCAGCGGGACCTCGGCCATCGGCTACCGCCGGTGCCGGTACCGGACGATCCGATGGGGCTCGATCCGGTACAGCACGCGGACCTGCCTCGCGACCGGCGTCCACGGCTCACCGTCGTACCGGCGCGACAGCGTGTCGATGTGCGCCTCCGCCTCCGCCCCGGTCACCCGATCCACCACGGTTCCCTGGATCGAGGCCCACCGGTAGAAGTCCTCGCCGATGACGGTCACCGCGGCACGGGGGTCCCGCCGCAGGTTCCGGTCCTTCCGCCGGCCTTCCGCCGTGTTGACCAGCACGTGGCCACCCGCCGCATCCACCCACGTCACCGTGGCGTGCGGTGCCCCGTCCTCGTACAACGTGACCAGCACGGCATAGCTCCCTCCCGTCAGGAGCTCGAGGTCCCAGTCGGTCAGCGGGGCGGTCACGCCCCCCCGTCCTTCGGCGTCTCCTTCCGAGCGATCACCGTGATGCCGAGCTCTCGGAGCTGCTCCTCGGGGACGGGAGCGGGAGCCCCGGTCAAGGGGTCCGCTCCCGACTGCGCCTTGGGGAACGCCGTCACGTCGCGGAGGGTCTCCTTCCCCGCCATGAGCATGGCCAGCCGGTCCAGGCCCATAGCGATCCCACCGTGTGGTGGCACGCCGTACCGGAACGCCCGAAGCAGGTGGCCGAACTTCTCCTCGGTCTCCTCCGGCGTGAGGCCGAGCACCTCGAACACCCGACGCTGGGTCCGCGGATCGTGGATCCGGATGCTCCCCCCGCCGAGCTCGAAGCCGTTCAGGACCAGGTCGTAGGCTCGGGCCGTGGCCGTCTCGGGCGACAGGTCGTCGGAGGCCGGCGAGGTGAACGGATGATGGACCGAGACCCACTTGCCTTCGTCCTCACTCCACTCGAACAGGGGCGGCTCGACCATCCAGCAGAACCGCCACTCCCCCTCGGGGACGAGGCCCAGGCGGGCCGCCAGGTGCCGGCGGAGCCCATCGAGGGCCACGTTCGCCCGGTCCGCCCGATCCGCCACGATCAACAGGAGGTCTCCCGGCCCCGCGCCCGTGGTCGCCGCGACGGCACGGGCTTCCTCCGGGGTGAGGTGCTTCTCGACCGGTGAGCGGATCGCGTCCTTGTCCTCCATCACCATCCACACCAGCCCGGCGGCGCCCCGCTCCTTCGTCAGCTGCACCAGCTCGTCCAGCTCTCTGCGGGAGAGCTGCGAACCCCCCGGCGCGGCGAACCCCTTGATGACGCCCCCCTGAGAGAGTGCTGAGGCGAAGGCCCGGAACCCGGTCCCGGCGAAGGCCTCCCCCAGATCGGCCAGCTCCATGCCGTAGCGAAGGTCGGGACGGTCCGTCCCGTAGCGCGCCATCATCTCGGTGTACGTGAGGCGCCGGAAGGGCACCGGGACCGCGACGCCCTTGATGTGAGCCACAATCCTCGCGTACAGCGGCTCGATCACGCGGAGGACGTCGTCCTCGTTCACGAACGACATCTCCATGTCGAGCTGGGTGAACTCGAAGCTCCGATCGGCCCGGGGAGCCTCGTCGCGCAGGCACCGGACGATCTGGTAATAGCGGTCCTGACCGGCCACCATGAGCAGCTGCTTGAGCTGCTGGGGGGACTGCGGGAGCGCGTAGAAGCTGCCGGGCCACAGCCGGGCCGGCACCAGGAAGTCGCGGGCCCCCTCGGGTGTGCTCCGGGTCAGGAACGGCGTCTCCACCTCCACGAAGGCCAAGCCCTCCATGTGGTCGCGGATGATCCGGCTGATGGCGTGGCGGAGATGCAGCACCCGGGTCATCTCGGGGCGGCGAAGGTCCAGGTAGCGGTAGGTGAGCCGGAGGAGTTCGTCGGCCTCGATGCGGTCCTCTACGGGGAACGGCGGCGTGTCGGCCACGGCGAGGACCTCGACGGTGCGAACGGCCACCTCCACCTCGCCGGTGGGCAGTCCCGGATTCACGGTTCCCTCGGGCCTTCGCCTGACCTCCCCCGTGACGCGGATGACCGATTCGGTCTTGAACTGCTGGGCCACCTGCTGGGCCTCCGGCGCCTCCTCCGGGTGGAACACCAACTGCACCAGGCCCTCGCGATCGCGGAGGTCCACGAACGTCAGGCCTCCGTGGTCCCGCTGGCGCGCCACCCATCCGCACACGGCGACCTCGGATCCGATGTCGCTCCCCCGGAGCTCCCCGCACGCGTGGGTCCGCATGGAGGTCGCGAGCTCAGACATCGCCGCTCGCCAACCGTTGCACCGCCTCGTCCCGAGGCACGGTCTCCTCCACCCCGTCGGCCAGCCTGCGGATGGTCACGGTCCCCTCGGCGAGCTCTCGCTCGCCGAGGACCGCCGCGTACGCGGCGCCCGAGCGATCCGCCATCCGGAACTGGGCATTCAGCGGCCGGTCCTCGAACGGCACCTGCGCGGGCACCCCCGCCCGGCGGAACGCGCGGACGAGCTCCCGGCCGGCGGGAAACGCATGGGGACCCACGGTCACGACGAAGACCCCGAACCTCGCCCCGAGTTCGCGGGCTCCTCCGGCTTCGAGCGCGATCAGGAGGCGCTCCAATCCGAGGGCGAACCCCACGCCGGGCGTCGGGGTCAGCCCGAGGACCTCGGCCAGGCCGTCGTACCGTCCCCCCCCGCCCACGCTGGCCTGGCCCTCGGGGAGTGCCGGGCTCACGTACTCGAACGCGGTGCGGACGTAGTAGTCGAGCCCGCGAACGAGCGTGTCCACCCGCTGGAACGCGAGGCCCTCGTCGTCCAGCGCGCGCAGGACCCCGTCGTAGTGATCCCGGCACGGCGCGCACAGGTTGTCGACGATCTTCGGCGCGTCGCGGGCCACCGCCCGGCAGGACTCGTCGTTGCAGTCGAGCACCCGAAGGGGGCTCTCGCGGAAACGGTCCCGGTGCTCGTCCCGCAACCGTTCCCGGTTGGCCTCGAGGTAGGCGAGGAGCCGCTCGCGATACGCGGGACGGCAGACCCAGTCCCCCAGGGAGTTCACCTCGAGCCGCAGGTCGCGGATCCCGGCCAGCTGCAGGTACTCGTGGCCGAGCAGGATGGTCTCGGCGTCGGCGGCGGGGAGCCCGGAGCCCACCAGCTCCACGCCGAACTGGCGGAACTCGCGGAGCCGTCCCTTCTGCGGGCGTCCGTACCGCCACATCGGTTCCACGTAGTACCCCTTGAACGGCAGGCTCACCTCCGCGCTCGTACCGAGCACGGCACGGACCACCGGCGCCGTCCCCTCGGGCCGAAGCGTGAGCTGGCGGCCACCCTTGTCCTCGAAGGTGTACATCTCCTTCTGGACGACGTCGCTCGAGGCTCCCGACGTCCTGACGAACAGCTCCGTCGATTCGAACGCGGGCGTCTCCACGTACCGATACCCGTAGAGCGAGGCCAAGCCGTGCGCCAGGTCGTAGAGGCGCCGCATCCGCTCGGACTCCGGGGGGAGCAGGTCCGTGGTCCCCCGTGGCGGGGCAAGCTCCATCCGCCTACAGCTCCGCGAGGAACGGATTCCTCGACCGCTCCCGTCCCACCGTGGTCCGTGGCCCGTGGCCGGGGAACACCTCGAGCGGGTCCGCCAGCTCCAGGAATCGCCGGAGGCTCCGCTGCATGTCCCGGGGCGAGCTGTTGGGGAAGTCGCTCCGGCCGATCGTGCCGGCGAATACGAGATCTCCCGACAGGATCCAGCCGTCGGTGAGGAAGCACGCGCTCCCCGGGGTGTGGCCGGGGGTGTGTATCACCTCGATCCGAAAGCCAGCGAAGGTCAGCACCTCTCCGTCGATCACCGTCCGCACGTCCTTCACCGCCACCGGAGGAACCTCGTGCCCGGCTCCCCAGCCCTGCGGGTCGGAAAGGGCCGGGGCATCGGCCTCGTGGATGTAGAACGGGAGCTCGTCTCCACAGAACTCGGCGGCCGACCCGATGTGATCGAAGTGCCCGTGCGTGGCGAGGACCGCTCGGGGTCGCTTCCCCGCCGCGACCAGCAGGGCCAGGACCCGCTGCGGGGAAAAGCCCGGATCGACCACAAGGGCGTCATCCGTTCCGTCGGCTCCGATCAGCCAGCAGTTCGTCTCGAAGGAGTTGTCGGAGAACGAGTCGAGATACATCGGGCGGCCATCGTATCGGATGGCCGCCCGACGGCCCCTACAGCGCCGCTCCGTCGATCCAGATGGTGACCGGGCCGTCGTTCACCGAGTCGACCTCCATGTGTTCCCCGAACGCG
>JBIOUU010000137.1:0-10386 GCA_044867345.1 Actinomycetota bacterium | reverse complement strand
CCGGTCCTCGCCAGTGGCGGGCCGCCGCGATCGTCGGCTGCGCGCTCCTCCTCGGCGGGAACGGCGGCGTGGTGTGGGCCGAGCGAACGGTTCCCTCCGGCATCGTGGCGCTGATCATCGCCCTCGTCCCGCTGTGGATGGCGCTCATCGACCGGGTCCTGCTGAAGCACCGACTCCGGGTGCCCACGGTCGTCGGGCTGACCTCGGGGTTCGCGGGGGCCGCGCTGCTGGTCGGGAGCTCTGCCGGCGGCGGCGGGGTCGACCTCACCGGGATGCTGTTCGCCCTGGGGGCCTCGCTCAGCTGGGCGTCGGGATCGCTGTACTCGCGGCACGCCCCGCTTCCCAGGCGCCCGTTCGTCGGCGTGGGGATGGAGATGCTGTGCGGAGGCGCCGCCCTGGGGTTCGTGGCCATCCTGGCCGGCGAGCTCGGGGACATCCACCCCGAGCGGTTCTCGACGGCGTCGCTGCTCGCGCTGGGGTACCTGATCGTGTTCGGCTCGTTCGCCGGCCTCGGCTCCTACCTGTGGCTGCTGCGAAACGCGAGGACGTCGCTCGTCTCGACCTACGCCTACGTGAACCCGGTCGTGGCCGTGTTCCTGGGCTGGGCGTTCCTGTCCGAGCCGATCGGCCTGCGGACGATCCTGGCCGGCGCCATCGTCCTGGGATCGGTTGCGCTGATCATCGCGTCGGGAGAGGCCACGGCCGCCCCGGAGGCGGCGTCAGGCGGCGAGATCGCCGAGGAGGGGAGGAACGGCGTCGAAGGCGAGCTCGCGCTCGAGGGCGTGGGCCACCCGGAGCACGAGCGCCTCCCCCAGGACCGGCCCCGTGACCTGGAGCCCGACGGGTAGCCCGGCCTCGTCCAGGCCGGACGGGATCGAGACGGCCGGCACCCCGGCGAGATTGGCCGGGATCGTGAACACGTCGGAGAGGTACATCGCGAGCGGGTCGTCCGCCCGCTCCCCGATCCGGAATGCGGTGGTCGGCGACGTCGGCGACACCAGCACGTCGAACGACTCGAAGGCCTTCTCGTAGTCCAGGATGATCAAGGTCCGGACTTTCTGGGCCTGACCGTAATAGGCCTCGTAGTAGCCGGCGGAAAGCGCGTACGTGCCGAGCATGATGCGGCGCTTGACCTCGGGGCCGAAGCCTGCGCCCCGGGTCCTGGCCATCATCTCGATCGAGTCCTCGCCGGGAACCCGCAGGCCGTACCGGACCCCGTCGTACCGGGCCAGGTTCGACGACGCCTCGGACGGGGCGATGAGGTAGTACGCCGAGAGCGCATAGTCGGCGTGCGGGAGCGAGGCCTCCTCGATCGATGCCCCGACGTTCGACAGCCGGTCCAGGGCGGACTGGATGCTCGACCGCACGCCCGGCTGCACGCCCTCGCCGAACGCCTCCTTCACCACGCCGACCCGGAGCCCGCTCACGCCCTCGTCCAGGCCATCGGCGTAGTCGTCGACCGTTCGGTCCAGGCTGGTCGCGTCCATGGGGTCGCGCCCCGCGATGGCCGACAGCAGGATCGCGGCGTCCCGCACGCTTCGGGTGAACGTCCCAACCGTGTCGAGCGACGAAGCGAACGCGATGAGGCCGTACCGGGAGATGAGCCCGTACGTCGGCTTGAGCCCGACCACCCCGCACAGCGACGCGGGTTGGCGGACGGAGCCTCCGGTGTCGGTCCCCAGGGCCCACACGGCCTCACCGGCGGCAACGGCCGCCGCGGATCCCCCCGAGGATCCCCCGGGCACGGTGTCCAGGCCCCACGGGTTGTGCACCGGGCCGAACGCCGAGTTCTCGTTCGACGAGCCCATGGCGAACTCGTCGCAGTTGGTCTTGCCCAGGAGCACCGAACCGGCGGCGGCCAGCCGAACCCACGGCGTGCAGTCGAAGGGGGGCACGTAGTTCTCCAGGATCTTCGAACCACACGTGGTGGTGATGTCCTTCGTCGACAGGACGTCCTTCAGGGCGATGGGTATGCCGGCGGCGAACGGCGCATCGCCGGCGGCGATGCGCGCGTCCCCAGCCACCGCCCGCTCCCGCGCGAGCTCCGGGGTCCGCGCGAGGAACGCGCGGACCCGCCCGTCGATGGCCTCCATCCGGGCCAGGCACGACTCCGTGACCTCCGCGCTCGAGGTCTCGCCGGTCCGGAGCTTCGCGGCCAGATCGGCCGCGGTGAGGTCGCAGAGCTCGGCCACCGCTAGCCGACCTCCGCGATCGGCGGGACCTTGAACCGGTCCGCCTCCCGCTCGGGCGCGTTGGCCAGCGCCTCCTCGCGCGAGAGCGAGGGCACCGGCTCGTCGGGTCGCAGCACGTTCGCCCGGGGGATGGCATACGCGGTCGGCGGAACGTCGGGCGCGGCCACCTCGCCCACCTTCGCCGCGTGTTCGAGGATCAGCCCGAGCTGCGCCCTCAGCCGCTCCTTCTCATCCGCGGTGAGGTCGAGCCGGGCCAGCTTGGCCACGTGGTCGATGTCGATCTCGACCGGCATGGCCCGCCAGTCTAGTGGGCGCTGTGCGTGTCCACGTAGCCGGGCGGTGGGGTCTCGCCGGGAGCCGGCTCGTGGACCAGGCCCGGACCTTCGTCCGCCGGTATTGGCACGTCGAGCCGGCCCGACGCCAGCAAGGAGAGCATGTCGATCCCCATCTCCACCGGATCGATCGTCCGGACCACCGACCATCGGAACGCGCCCTCGCGCAGCTTCTCCGACAGGTCGATCTCCGCCGTCTCAGTGGCGTTGCCCCCCGCGTCGAGGACCAGCCGGATCGTGGGCCGCCCCAGCGCGCGCTCGTGGTTTCGCACGACCACGCCCACCTCGCCGGTCGAGAGCTGGACCAGCGACCCCACCGGGAACAGCCCCACGAGCCGGACGAAGGTTCGGACGACACGTGGGTCGAACGCTCGGCCCGCTCCCGTCTGCAGGATCGACAGGG
This sequence comes from Actinomycetota bacterium, assembly GCA_044867345.1. GTDB lineage: Bacteria > Actinomycetota > UBA4738 > UBA4738 > HRBIN12 > AC-69. The sequence continues at coordinate 7,459 of JBIOUU010000137.1, read as the reverse complement.
CTTGGCGCCGCTCCTCGGGCTTTCGATACGAGCGCTTGCTGGTGATCGCATCGAAGCAGTCGGCCACGGACACGATCCGCGACGGGAGGGAGGGCACGCGGTGACCGGACAGCGAGGGATAGCCCGATCCGTCGAAGGCCGCGTGGTGCTCCAGGACGATCGAGAGGGCCGGATGGAGCGGATCGCGGGTGGTGACGGCGACGAGCCCGGCCCCGTCCACCGGATGGCGCTGGATCAGCCGCCACTGCTCCTCGTCCAGCAGCCCGTCGTGCTGGAGCACCTCCCGGGGGACCTTCACCTTGCCCACGTCGTGCAGCAGGCCACCGATCCCCAGCGCGATCGATTGCTCGTGCGACAGGCCGATGGCCCGGGCCAGGGCCAGCGAGAGGATGCAGACGTTCACCATGTGGTGGTACGTGTACTCGTCGTAGGACTTCACCGTGGTGAGCAGCAGCGCCTGGGCGGGGTCCTCTGAGATCAGCTCCGCCAAGTGCTCGGTGAGGCGCACCGTCGCGTCCAGGTCCGCGGGACGCCCCGCCAGCAGCCGGGCCGCCGTCTGGCGCAAGAGCTCGAGCCCGGCAGCGTAGCTCTGGAGGAGCTCGGACATCCCGGATACGTCCGCATCGGGGACCACCGGGGTGGCCCGGTTCACCCCGATCCACGCCAGCTCGCTCTCGGCGGCCTTCTCCCCCATCAGCAACCGGAGCAGGGCGTCGGCGTCCGCCCGGGTCACGCCGGGGCGGAACTCGAGTGAACGAACGACGGCGTCGGTCATCGACTGGGCCAGGCGACTCAGCGTCAGCGACTCCCAGGCGAGCAGGGTCGCGCCCATGTAGAAGTTGCCGTCCGACACGAAAAGGATCACGGGCCGGCCCCGCGTATCGCACAGCTCGCCGATCTGTCGGGTGAGGTCCGCGGCGGTCTCCATCCGCTTGGGATGCTCGCTCGGGTACAGGGCGTAGACCTGTCGCGCCGCCGAGAGCGTCCGCAGGAACTCCCTGGCCTTGACGATCTCGATCTCCGGTGTGGGCCCGCTCACGCCGCGGCTCCATTCGCGTCGCGTAGGAGTCGGCGGGCATGCCGACGGAGTTTCCACGGCAGCTTGGGCCGCCTGTCGGCGGCGGAGAGAAAACGGAGTACCTCCCGCCCCTCGTTCCCCTCGGCCAGCTCATCGAGGGCCTGTCGGCGAAGGCCGCGGTCGGCGTTCGACCGGGCGATGTCTCCCAGGGCCGCCGCGGCCTCAGGGGCAAAGATCGCCCCCAGCACGGAGACGGCGGTGGGCCGAACGTCCTGCGGCCCCTCCCCGGCCAGCGCGCGGAGGTGCGGCACGGCCCTGACCCCGCCCGCCACCACGAGGGCTTTCACCGCTTCCTTTCGGACCTGGGCGGACGGATGGCGGGCCGCCCCGGCCAGCTGGTCCAGGACCTCCTCGCCTCCGGCGTTGCCCAGCAGGTTCGCGGCGTTCCTCACCACGTACCACCGGGGGTCTTGCAGCCGCGCCACCACCGGCCTCAGGTGCCCTCGGGCGACCTGGCGAAGCGCAGCCAGCAGATGCGCGCGCCGTTCGCGATCGGCCTCCTCGGCGAGCAGGTCGAGGAGCACTTCCACCCCAAGATCGCCGAAGGGTTCCAGAACCTCGGGTGCCGTGGCGCCGCCGTCATCGAGGCGCACCGTGGCCACCAATGCCAGCACCGCCTCCGGCGCCAGGGCCTGGCGGGCGTACGAGCCGTAGAGGGATCCCCGCTCCTCGCCGGCTTCGCCGAGAGCCTCGCGGACCGAATCCAGCAGCTCGCGGACGCGAACGGGATCCCGCATGCCCATGGCTTCCCGGAGCCCTTCCGCCCACAGGGACAGCACCTCGCCGAGCCGCTCGTCGTCGCCCTCGAAGATCAGGTAGTCGCGGAGCGCGAGCAGCGCCGAGGCCTTCCGCTGCTCGTCCGTTCGGGGAAGGGTGGCCTGCATCGTCCGCACGTCGTCGCGCTCGGTGGCGGCCAAGTAGCCGGCGAGCGCGTCGGTCACCGAGCCCTCGGGGCCGTCCGTCCGGGACGGCGTGAGGTCCACCCCCACCTCCTCCAGGCCCGCGAGGATCGTGCCGGCCTCCTCCCGTCCGGCTTCGAGCGCTTCGGTCAGGTCGACCAGGTCCAGGTGCCGGACGCCGGCGGCGGCGAGATGGCTCGCCAGCTGGACGGGATCCCGCCGGCCGTCCCTACCCAGGTCGACGAGCGCCCGGGTGAGCTCGGCGTTGCTCATGGTGCCGATCAATCGTTCGGCCAGAGGGTCGTCGCGGACCCGGTCCACCAACAGCTCGACGAGCGAGCGGCGGAGCTCGGGCGGGAGCTCCGTGACGACGTCGTGCACCGTCGCGTGGAGGTCGATCTCACGTCCGGCCTCGATCGACAGGTCCGAGACCAGGCCCCGGAGCCGCTCGAGCAGGGCCTCGGCCCGGGTCTCCGGGGCGCCGGGGAGGTCGTCGATCCGAAGCTGTGAGGCCAGCAGGTGGGCATCCGGCACGCGAGCGGGGTTGGCCACCACGTCCTCGGCCACGTGGTCGGCCCCCTCCACCGCGGAGGGTCCCAGGGCCGAGAGCAGGATCGACCGCACCCCCGCGGAGGCGAGCATCCCCTCCGCGCCGCCCTGTTCCCTGAGCTCCTCGGGCGGCATCGACAGCACGGCGAAGGCCCGTTCCAGGTCGCGAACCTCCGGCACGGCACCGATGGCCACCCGCTCCACCCGACGTTCGAAGCATGCCCGAGCCAGGCGCTCGGTCGATTCGTTGGAGGGCAGGGGTGTTCCGGACAGCACGAAGCCATCGCTTCGGACCTCCACCTCGATCGGCCCGGATGAGAGCGTCGAGCTGACCGAATCGCCGATCCGCTCCACTGCCGCCACGAAGCCGGGGCGGTCCGAGCTCCCGGGGAACAGCCGATAGGCGGCAAGGCCAAGCCAGAGCTGCCGCAGCAGCCCCGCGACCTCCCTGGCTCGATCCTCCCCCCCGCTCACGACCACCCCGATCTGATGGCTAGCCCTCCCGCGGGGTTATCGACAGTCGGCACCCGCGGCCTAAGCCGAGGGTCCGCATGGTGGGAGACCGGGCCGCGGCTACCCCCGACGGGCGGACGGTCGGGCCGCCCGCGTCATGAGCCTCCGGCTCACCGGAAGATGCCGAAGCGCGGCTCGACGCGTTGGGCCATGGCGGCGGCCATGAGCGCGTTCCCCACCAGCCAGACGTCGGTGATCGGGCCGACCCCGCCGGGGACGGGCGTGATGGCCTCGGCCTTGGCCGCGACGCTCTCGAAATCCAGATCGCCGACCATCCGGGTCTTGCCCGTCGCGGGATCCTCCACCGGGTGGATGCCCACGTCCACGGCGATCACGCCGTCCCCGACCATGTCGCCGGTCACGAGGGCTCGCACCCCGGCCGCGACGATCAGGATGTCGGCGAGGCACGTGAACTCGGCGAGTTTGCCCGCCGCGTGCGTGCGGCTGTGACAGGCGACGACCGTGGCGTCGCGCTGAAGTCCGAGCCACTGCGCCGGCTTGCCCACGCTGTTCGAGCGGCCGACGACCACGATGGTCTTGCCCGAGTAGAACGTGGCAGGATCCCGGTCCGTCGACCGGACGTAGGAGTCCAACAAGTAGTAGCAGGAGGCCGGGGTCGACGGGAGGAACCGGGGCCGGCCCTGGGCCAGCAGCCCCGTGTTCTGGGGGTGCACCGCCTCGATGTCCTTCAGCGGATCGATCGCGCTGTTGATCTCCGCCTCGGGGATGTGCGAGGGGAGTGGGTGCAGGACCAGGATCCCGGTGATCCGTGGATCGGCGTTCAGCTTGCCGATCGTCGCCACGACGTCCGCCAGCTCGACGTCGGCGGGCAGGCCCTCGTTCACGTACCGGTATTCGAGGGCCTCGCACAGCCGCCGCACGTGGCGCTCGTACGCCTGGGCGGCGAAGTCCTCGCCCACCAGCACCGTGGCCAAGCCCGGCCGAACCTCGGACAGCCGCAAGACCTTGAGCTCCTCCTCGATCGTGTGCCGCAGATGCTCCGCGATCGCGTTCCCGTCGATCACGTGCGCCACGTCATCCCTCCTCGGTGGTCGCGGTCAGCGCCGCCCCAGGCGCCGGAGGAACCCCTGCTCGTCGATCATCTCGACCCCGAGCTGTTCGGCCTGGGCCGCCTTCGACCCCGGATTCTCCCCCACGACGACGAAGTCGGTCTTCTTGGAGACGCTCGAGGCGACCCTGGCGCCTGCCTCCTGGGCCGCCCGGGTGGCTTCGTCCCTGGACATCGAGGACAGGCTCCCGGTGATCACGATGGTCTTGCCGGCGAGCGGTCCCTCGGCTGGCCCCTCGGGCTTCTCGTCCTCCGTCGCGACGCCGGCCTTGCGAAGCTTCTCGATGAGCTTGCGGTTCTGCCGGTCGTGGAACCACTCGTACACGCTCCGGGCGATCTCCGGCCCGATCTCGGGGACCGCGTCGATCTCCTCCACACTCGCCTCGGCGATGGCGTCGATGGAGCCGAACTGCCGAGCCAGGACCTGCGCCACGTGCGTCCCGACGTGCGGGATGTTCAGCCCGACCAGCAGGCGCCAGATGGGGCGATCCTTCGAGCGCTCGATGGCCGAGCGCAGGTTGTCGATCCGCTTGTCGGCGAACCCCGGGAGCTGCGCCACCTGCTCCCGCGTCAGCGAATACACGTCGCCCGGATCCTTCACCCATCCCATGTCCAGCAGCAGCAGGCCCGTCTTGTAGCCCAGGCCCTCGATGTCCATGGCGCCGCGCGAGGCGAACGCGAACAGCCACTCGACGTTCTGCGAGGGACAACCACGCTTGTTCGGGCATCGCCAGTAAGCCTCGCCCTCCTTGCGGACGAGCGCCGTGCCGCACGAGGGGCACTTCTTCGGGAACCGCCAGGGCTTCGCGTTCGGCGCTCGCTTCGACAGGACCGGGCCGACCACCTCGGGGATCACGTCGCCCGCCCGACGGACGATCACGGTGTCGCCCTCGCGGATGTCCTTGCGTTTCACCTCGTCCTCGTTGTGAAGGGTTGCCGTGGTCACCGTCACGCCCGAGATGAACACGGGCTCAAGCACGGCGAACGGCGTGACGATCCCGGTGCGCCCCGTGTGCACGTCGATCTTCTTGAGGAGGGTGGTGCGCTCCTCCGGCGGGAACTTGTACGCCACCGCCCAGCGGGGGGCGTGGCTGGTGGCGCCGAGCTCGTCCTGGAGAGCGATCTGATCGACCTTCACCACCACGCCGTCGATCTCCCAGTCGACGCTGTGCCGGTCTTCCTGCCACTTCTGGATGTAGGCGATCACGCCGTCCAGGTCCTCTCGCACCTCTCCCTGCGGTGGCACCGGCAGCCCGGCGTCGCGGCACCACTGGAGGAAGCCCGAATGCGATTCGAACCGGATCCCCTGGGCGTACCCGAAGCTGTGGACCCACAGGGCGAGGGGCCGGCTCGCGGTGATCTTGGGGTCCTTCTGCCGAAGGCTCCCCGCCGCGCCGTTGCGGGGATTGGCGAAGGGGCGCTGGCCCGCTTCGAGCAGTTGTTGGTTCAGCTTCTCGAACGCCTTCACGGGCAGGTAGATCTCGCCCCTGACCTCGAGGACCGGGGACGGGTCCTTGACCCGGAGCCGCTGGGGCACCGATCGCACCGTTCGGACGTTGGCGGTGATGTCCTCACCGACCCGGCCGTCTCCCCGCGTGGCCCCCTTGACCAGAAGGCCATGCTCGTAGGTCAGCGCCACGGCAACGCCGTCGATCTTCAGCTCGCAGAAGTACCGGACCTCGGAGCCGATCGCCCGCTCCACCCGGGTGGCCCACGCCTTCAGCTCATCCTCCGAGAACACGTTGTCGAGGGAGAGCATCACGGACCGGTGCTCGACCGGCGCGAACAGGTCGGCGGGAGCGACCCCGACCCGTTGCGTCGGGCTGTCGGGGGCCACGAGCTCGGGGAACCGTTCCTCCAGCTCCCGGAGGTCCCGCATGAGCTCGTCGTACTCGGCGTCGGAGACCTCCGGATCGTCCAGCACGTAGTACCGGTAGGCGTGGTAGTTCAGCAGCTCGCGAAGCTCCTCCACTCGAAGCTTCGCCGTCGCGAGCTCCCGTTCGGCGTTGCCCATGTCCGCTCCGAGCCCGCGTCTAGGCGGCGATCTCCACGCCGCCCATCATGCCGATCCGTTCACCGAGGATCACGACCGCCCCGTACACACCCGGGACCCTCTTCAGGTAATCGAGCGCAGTGCGGAACCCGTCGGGCTTGGGCAGGATGGCCTGCACGCCGGCGGCCGCGGCATCGGCCAGCATGCACGAGCTGGCCAGCACGGCGATGCCGTCCATGTGGGCCCGTCCCCCCATGTTCGTCGAGATGCCCACGCCCTCCTGGCGGGGCGGGACGACGACGGCGATCGACGCGCCGTTCGGGCGGCGGAGGACGGTGAGCTTCTGCCGCTTCTTGGCCACGATGAAGTAGTCGCCGCCGCAGGACACCGTGAGCTCGCCGCCCGACCGCGCCAGGAACCGCCCCACGTGGTCGGCCAAGGCCCCGAGGAAGGAGTACATGGGGCCGACGCCCGCGCTTCGTCCAACCTGGGCCATCTCCTGGACGATGGCCGGTGCGTCCGGCGGAACGTCGATCGGTCGCTTGCTGGTGCGGATGTCGGGGTTGCGGAGCGTGTACGCCTCGAGTTGCTCCCAGAATGAGAGCGCCGCCGCCCGCGACTCGTCGTCCAGGTCGGTCCCGGCGGTGATGTGGATCACGACGTCCTGGACCTGGATGTCGAACGTGCGTGGCTTCCTCCTGAACAACCGCACGCGGTGGCCTCCGTGGGCCCGTTCCGGACCCGAAGGCCGATGATAACGAAGCCCCGCCGCCGGGAATGCGGCGGCGGGGCTCCTCACCCCGTAGGCGGGTTCAGGCCGTGAACGAGGCGTCCGCGGCGGCTTGGTCCTCGTTGAACAGCCAGAACTCCGCGGGCTTGCCCTCGCGCACGTGCCACGTGTGGACCGAGCGCCCCCGAAACGGTCTGGGCTTGTCCCACGCCTCGTCCATGAGCGCGACCGCGTGCTCGTCGTTGGCCAGCAAGTCGTGGATCTCCTGCCGGAAGGTCCCCTCGGTCAGTTCGACGAGCTTCGCGAAGAGGCCGAAGACCTGGTCCTTCCCCTTGTAGTCGCCGGCGAGTGCATTGTTGCCCGGGGAGTGCCAGACGATGTCATCGGAGAGCAGTGCATCGACCGTCTGCATGTCGCCGGCGCCGAACGCCGCGTACCCCTTCCGCAACAGCTCGACGTTGGGATGGTCCGCCATCGCTTACTCCCTTCCCGTGAGGGTTCGGATGGTCCGACCCTATCGTCGCGCTTACACGGAGCGCAACGCTGTCTTAGCGGATGGACTCGATGATCCTGGCGCCGCCGAGGAGCTCATCCCCCCGGTACACGACGACGCTCTGGCCCGGCGCCA
>JBIOUU010000136.1:0-9114 GCA_044867345.1 Actinomycetota bacterium | reverse complement strand
CGTCCCAGGGCAACCAGGTAGGGACCGTCGATCCCGAACGCACGCCGCACGTCGAGGATCCGTTCCTCGGACGGCGGACGGAACATCTCGCAGTCCACCGCGAGGGGGATCACGGCCACCTTCGCCTCCGGCGCGCCGTAGAGCTCCAGGAGATCGCGCTTCGTCCACTCCGACGGCGCGATGAGCCGTGCCGCCCGACGAACCGTGTGCAGGACCGCCTCGCGCCACCACGTCACGGCCTGCGGAGCGGTCTCGGGGAACCGACGGAAAGCGAGGTCGTGCACGGTGGCCACCACTCGGCCGGCCCGGGTGGGGGGCGGGACGAAGTTCGTGGCGAACAGGACGTCGAAGCCTCCGAACCACTCGACGCGAGGGAAGCCGTGTCGCGCCGTCCGCTCGAGCAGACGGCTGGGGTACAGGATGCCGCGCTCGCGGAGGTTCGGCGCGCCGACATCGTCGAAGTGTCGCCACCGGCGGATCGCCGCCTTGGAATGCACGTACCACGCCACGTAGCTCGCATTCGGGTCCACCTCGGGCAGCCGGCGGATCAGGTTCCAGGTGTAGTTCCCCACCCCGGTCCGCTCTCGGGCGACCGCCGGCCGGGCGTCGATCGTCACCCGGAGCATGCGTCGCTCACGAGCAGTTCACGGGGCCGGAGGTGCTGGGCGGCGGCAGCCGGTAGTGCGAGCCGATGACCACCGCGATGCTCACGTCGCGCAGGACGCCCTTCTTCACCGGCACCTCGGGGAGGTTCGACAGGTATCCGTGCACGACGTCGGCCATGGCCCTTCCGTCGGTGCTGTTCCCCTTGTACAGGATCGCCGAGCCCTTCACGGGCGAGGGGGCGAGCGTCGCGATGTCCTGGACCGGAGTCGAGGTATCGAACCCGCCCTTGGTGAGCGTCGTGTACACGTGGGGAGCCATCCCCGCGGAGCTCCGGTCGTACACCCCGACCTTGATCACGGCCGGCGACGGCGGGGTCTGCTCCTGGGTCAGGCCCACGTCGCCGAGGGGGCGGCCGTCGCGGAGACGGTTGAAGAGCTCGTCCGCCTGGGGCTCGACCATCCGGACGATCGACAGGTACTGACCGTTCATCGTGACGCCGCCGGGGGTGCTCGGCACCACGCGGAAGTCCACGTTTCCCGCGTTCACCCCGTTCAGTTGGCCGGCGAGGTATGCGAGCTCCGCGGGGTTCAGTCCCCGGTCCACCCGGACGCTCCTCAACACTGCCGGGACGAGCGACGGAAGGTGGATGAGTTCGCTCGGCGACAGCATCTTGGCCATCACGGCCCGCAGGAACTGCTGTTGCCGGCTGATCCGGGCGAAGTCGGGGATGAGGTCGCACGGCTGGTGCCGGGTCCGCACGTACGCCAGTGCGGTCCGGCCGTCGAAGTGCTGACAGCCGGCCTGGATGTCGAGCTGCGTGAGCGGGTCTTGCATCGGGTACGGGACGCACATGTCCACGCCGCCGAGCGCGTCGACCACGGACTGGAAGCCGGCCAGGTCGACGAACAGCGAGTGGTTGATCCGCAGCCCCGTGATCGACGTGATCGTATGGGCCACGAGCTGCGCCCCGCCGCCCTCGATCCCACCCTCGAACGCCGCGTTGATCCGGTTGAACCCGTGGCCCGGGATGTCCACCCACAGGTCCCGAGGAAAGGACAGGAACACGGCCTTCTTCTCGCCCGGCTCGACGTGCACAACGATGATCGTGTCGGAACGAAAGACCCCGCCGATGTGCTGGTCGGTGCCGAAGACCTGCTGTTCCTCCTTGGTCAACCCCGCCCGGCTGTCGCTCCCGAGCAACAAGTAGTTGCAGGCGTGGCGGAGGCAGGGGCCGCCGATGTCCGGGTTCGCGCCGGGCGAGGAGCCCGAGGCCGGCGCGTCCGGGATGTACCGGATCTGGTTCTGGGTCCAGTAGTAGAAGCCCATCGCGCCACCGGCGAGGACCGTGACCAGGAGGGACAGGGCCGCGGCGCCCGCCAGGAGGGTCCGGCGCAGGTGGGGGTGACCGGCAGGCTTGCGCTGCAGGGCGTCGTCTTCGGACATAACCTTGGGAAAGAGTACCCAGGTGTCCGTTTCGGCAGAGGCGGCGTTCATGACGATCGTGTGGAGGCCCAGCCAGGAGTATCTGGAACGGGCCAACGTCACCCGGTTCATGCGAACCCATGGGATCTCCACGTACGAGGACCTGGTCGCGAGGTCGGTGGCGGACATCGCATGGTTCTGGGACGCGGTGGTGAAGGACCTTGGCATCGAGTTCTTCGAGCCGTACGACCGGGTCGTCGACACCTCACGAGGCGTGGAATGGGCCACCTGGTTCGGGGGCGGCTCGGTGAACCTGGCGCACGACTGCGTGGACCGGTGGGCCGAGCGGACCCCCGACGCCGTGGCCGTCGTCTGGGAGGGAGAGGAGGGCGAGGCCCGCCGGGTCACCTACCGTGAGCTCCGCGAACTCTGCGATCGGCTGGCGAACGGCCTGGCCTCGCTGGGGATCGAGCAGGGCGACGCGGTCGGCATCTTCCTCCCGATGTCGCCCGAGGCCGTCGTGGCCGTGATGGCGTGCGCGAAGCTCGGTGCGATCTGGCTGCCCATCTTTTCCGGCTTCGGGGCCGATGCGGTGGCCCAACGCCTGCACGACGCGGGGGCCACGCTGCTGATCACCGCGGACGGATTCCCGCGGCGTGGGAAGGCCGTCCCCATGAAGGAGGTGGCCGACCGGGCGGTCGCGGACGCCCCGTCGGTGCAACGGCTGATCGTCTGGTCGCGGCTGGGACGAGCTGACGTGCCGTGGACCGACGGTCGCGACGTCCGGTGGAACGAGCTCCTCGCCGCGCAGCCGGCCATCTTCGACACGCGTGCCCTGGACCCCGAGCACCCCCTGTTCATCGCCTACACCAGCGGCACCACGGGGCGACCGAAGGGCGCGGTCCACGTCCACGGCGGGTTCCTGGTCAAGATCGCCGAGGAGGTGGCCTATCAGGTCGACCTGCATCAGGGCGAGGTCCTGTTCTGGGTCAGCGACCTGGGGTGGATCATGGGGCCGTGGGAGATCGTCGGGGCCACCGCTCTCGGCGCCACGGTCTTCCTGTACGACGGCGCGCCGAACCATCCCGCCCCCGACCGCATCTGGGACATGGTGGAGCGGCACGGCATCACGACGCTCGGCGTCTCGCCGACGCTGATCCGGGCGCTGATCCCGGCCGGGGACGACGAGATCCGCAAGCACGACCTTTCCTCGCTCCGGATCCTCGCCTCGACCGGCGAGCCGTGGAATCCGGAGCCGTACCGATGGTTCCACGAGGTCGTGGGGGCCGGCCGGCTTCCGATCATCAACCTGTCGGGCGGGACCGAGGTCGGGGCGTGCTTCCTTTCGCCACTCCCCGTCTGCGACCTCAAACCGTGCACGCTCCGGGGCCCGGCCCTGGGGATGGACGTCGACGTGTTCGGCCTAGAGGGGGAACCGGTGCCCCGCGGTGAGGTGGGCGAGCTCGTGTGCAAGCAGCCCTGGCCGGCGATGACCCGGGGTGTGTGGGGCGATCCCGAACGCTACCTCGACACCTACTGGCGTCGGTGGCCCGGCGTCTGGTGGCACGGCGATTGGGCGAGCGTCGATGAGGACGGGTTCTGGTTCCTCCACGGACGGTCCGATGACACGATCAATGTCGCCGGCAAGCGCCTGGGACCCGCCGAGGTGGAGAGCATCCTGACGCTTCACCCGTCGGTGGCCGAGTCGGCAGCCGTGGGCATCCCCGACGAGGTCAAGGGCGAGTCCATCTGGTGCTTCGTGGTGACGAAGCCCGGCGCCGGAGGCGGGGACGGGCTGGCCGGCGAGCTCTCCGCGCTGGTCGCCGAGCACCTGGGCAAGGCGTTCAAGCCCTCACGGATCGTGTTCGTCCCGGAGCTTCCGAAGACCCGTTCGGCCAAGATCGTCCGCAGGGCCATCCGGGCGGCCGTTGCCGGCGAGGACCCCGGCGACCTGTCGAGCCTTGAGAATCCTTCGGCCTTGGACGCCATCGGACAGGCGTCGGCTAGGCCACCCCGGACCTGACGCCAATAGGCTTATGCCCACGATGGAAGGGCCCGGACCATGGCGTTTCGACGGCGCATCCGGGGTGTTGATCCGCTCACGCCGCCAGGACGAATCCATCGAAGGCCATGGGGAGCGCGCTGTTGTTCGAGGAACGGCCCGCCGAGCCGGACCGGGGAGACGCCGTGGCCGGCGTTGACGTGACGGAGGCGCAGGAACGCGAGCTGGTCCGGGCCATCGGCCGAGGGAACGAGGAAGCCTTCCGCGGCCTGTTCCGACGCTATGCGCCGAGCGCCATGGCCGTGGCCCGGCGGGTGGTGGGCCAGACCTACCTGGCCGAGGAGGCCGTCCAAGAAGGGTTCCTGGCCCTGTGGCGCAACCCGTTCGCCTACGAGGAGATGCGGGGCTCGGTCAAGGCCTGGCTCATGGCTACGGTCCACAACCGGGCCGTCGACCTCGTTCGCCGGGAGGAGACCCAACGCCGGGGGGCCGAGAACGCCGGGCGACATGAGGGCCTCGTGGTCCTGGACGATCCCGCAGAGAGCGTCGTGGACGAGATGGGACTGCCTGAGGAACGAAAGGCGGTTCGCGCCGCCCTCGAGGACCTTCCGCCCGAACAGCGAGCGATCATCGAGCTCATGTACTTCTCCGGCCTCTCGCAAGCGACGATCGCCGAGCAGCTGTCGCTCCCGCTCGGTACGGTGAAATCCCGGACGCTGCTCGGGATGCGCAAGCTCCGGTCGGCCCTAGCGGGGATGGAACGATGACGATGCGCGACCACTCGGCCATCGAGGAGCTCCTCAGCGCCGAGGTCCTTGGCGGCCTGGACGGCCGTGACCGAGCGGCGCTGTACCGGGAGATGGGCGAGCACGGTCCGGACTGCGCGGAGTGCCGGGAGCTCCGGGACGAATACGGCGAGGTCGCGGGCCGCCTGGCGTTCGCCCTGAAGCCCGTTCCGATACGTCCGGAGCTCGAGGACGAGACCGTGCAGTTGGCCCGGATGCGGGGCGAGGCCGTGCCTCTGCGCAGGGTCCGTGGGGGGCGCGTGGTCGGCGGACGTGGACGGATGCGCCCGTTCGGGATCTCCAGTCCGCTGGTGGCTGCAGCCGCGGCCGTCGCCCTGTTCTTCGGGGGATGGGCGGCTCGGGACCTCATCGAGGGGGGCGGTCCATCCTTCGACCTCGCGAAGGCCAGGGTGGTGCCGTTCCACGGAGCGACGGGGAACCTCGCGGTGGCCTACCGGCCCGGTCGGACCGGCGCGTACGTGTTCGGTTCGAATCTGCAGGAACCGCCGTCCGACCGCGTCTACGAGGTGTGGATGTTCCAGAACGGGACGCCGGTCCGCGGCGCATGCTTCCAGCCGGCGCCCGGTGGGACCTCGCTCACGTACCTCGATGCGGACCTCGAGACCTCACAGCAGATGGCGGTCACGGTCGAGTCACCGAGCTGCCCGCCCGCGCCGACGACACAGCCCATCCTCACGGCCGACCTGACCTGATCCCGTCCGTTCGCTGACCCGCGTCAGGCAGCGGGACGCCGCCCGGAACGACCTCGGCCACGACTGCGCCGTCCGGCAGGAACACTTCGAACGAGGCTCCCCCGCCCTCCCGATCGCCGACCCGGGCCCACCCTCCGTGCAGCGTGGCGAACCGGGCGACGAGGGAGAGCCCGATCCCCAAGCCCTCTCCGCCGTGGCGGAAGGGCTCGAAGATGACCTCCCGGAGTTCCTGGGGCACGCCGGGGCCCGCGTCCTCCACCAGGATCTCCGTGCCCTCGTCCCGACGGTGGACGCGAACCCAGATGGGCGTGCCCTTCGGAGTGTGGCGGGCCGAATTGACCACCAGGTTCTCGATGATGCGCTCCACGTGGACCGGGTCGACCGGCGAGACCGTGCTCTCCGTCTCGACATGGACCTCGTGGAACTTCACGTTCAGCTCGGCCACCACGCGACGCGCCAGGTCACCAACATCCGTGGGGCGGCGGTCCGGCTCGATCAGCCCCCGCTCGAGGCGCTCCAGGTCGAGGAGGTCGTTCACCAGCCGATTGAGCTTGTGGGCCCCCGCGGCGACGCCCCGGATCAGGTCACGCTTGTCCTCGTCCATGTCGATCACCGAGTTCTCCAGGACCATGGCCGAACCGAGCACCGTGGCGATGGGGCCGCGGAGATCGTGGGCCACGGCGTGCAGGAGCAGGTTCTTCATGTCGTCGAGGTCCCGAAGGTGCGCGGCAGCCTCTCGTTCCCGGCGCCAGGCCCGCTCGAGCTCCTCCTCGACGCGCTTGCGCTCGGTGATGTCCACCAACACGCCCTGCACCGCCCACGGCCGGCCGGCAGCGTCCTTCAGCATGACGGCGCGCTCGCTCACCCACACCTCGTGGCCGTCACGATGGAGCATCCGGTACTCGCTCTGGTACGGCGAGGCGGAGTCGCGGGCTCGGACCCATTCCTCCCACACCCGGTCGGCGTCGCCGGGGTGGACGTGATCTCGCCAGAACCCCGAGTCGGTCAGCCAGTCCTCCTGCGAGAACCCCAGGAGCTCGGTGACCTGCGGGCTCACGTAAAGGCTGTCGCTCCACTCGTCCAGCGGGTCGATGTAGGTGACCGCCGGGATGGTCTCGACGAGGCCCCGGTACTTGGCCTCCGCCTCGAACAACGCGCCGGGCTCCCACATCCGCTCGGTGACGTCGAGGGCCACCCCGGCCGCGCCCACGACCCTTCCGCTCTCGTGCCTGAGGGGGACCACGTGGGTCGCGTACCGCCGGCCCCGCCAATTCTGCTCGTACCGGGTGGACCGGCCTTCCAGGGCAGCCTGGTGGGCGGCGACGGCGGCCACCTCGGGATGGTCCGTCTGCAGGAAGTCCTGCAACGTGCGGCCGACCACCTCCCCCGGCGAAAGGTTCAGTCCGGCCAGTCCGCCTCCTACGGACGAGGTGAACCGAAGCTCCCGGTCGGTGGTCCAGGCGATGGCGGGCATCTGCTCCACCAGCGACCACAGGAGCTGTCGCTCGTCGCGCGGGCCGAAATCGTTCCCCACTGCTGGCAGTGGTATCGGAAGAAAGCACTCCCCGCTCAACCGATCCTTCGGCCATTCCAGGCGCACATCCGCAACTCCTCGTCTGTATGTCCGTCCGGGCCCGAGGGCTAGGATGGCGCGATGAGCGGAGGCGCCCATCCGTCGACCCTCCAGTCCGACGTGGTGCTGCGAGACGGTTCCACCGTCCGCATCCGTCCGGCCAGGCCCGACGACCTGGCCAGGGTCCAGAACTATCTCCTCGGCCTGTCGCCGGAGACCCGACGACTGCGCTTCTGGACGGCCTCGGTGAACGTCGGGGAGCTCGCGACGAAGATCGTCGACGTCGACGACCGGGATCACCTCACGCTGCTGGTCCTTCGGGGCGGCGACGACGGGACGATGATCGGAGGCGCCCAATTCTCGCGGATCGATGGCGGTCGGGCCGAGATCGGCATGTCCGTGGCCGACGAGTGGCAGGGCAGGGGCATCGGTTCCATCCTGCTCGGCCAGCTGGCCCAGGCGGCCGCCGACCGCGGCGTCACCATCCTCGTGGCCCAGGTCCTCCCCGAGAACCACGGGATGATCGGGGTCTTCAGGGAGAGCGGGTTCCCCCTGTCCATCCGGGCCCTCCCGGGGACGATCGAGATCGAGCTTCCCGTCTCGCTGACCGAGGAGGCGGTGGGGCAGTTCGAGCGGCGAGAGACCGCTGCCTCGGTGAACGCCATGCGGATCTTCCTCTCGCCGAGGTCGGTCGCGGTGGTCGGGGCATCCCGAGATCGGTCCAGCATCGGAGGTCAGCTGTTCCACAACCTCCTGACCGAGGAGTTCCACGGGCCCGTGTACCCGGTGAACCCCAAAGCTGAGGTGGTGCACGGCGTCCCGGCATATCCGTCGATCGAGAAGGTCCCCGGCCCGGTCGATGTGGCGTTCATCGTCGTCCCCGCGGCGTTCGTCGTGCAGGTAGCCAGGGAGTGCGGCGAGAAGGGCGTTCGGGGGCTCGTCGTGATCTCGTCGGGCTTCGCCGAGATCGGCGGCGACGGCCCGGCCAGGCAGCGGGAGCTGGTGGAGGTCTGCCGGGCGTACGGGATGCGGATCATCGGCCCGAACTGCATGGGCATCGTGAACACCGACCTCCAGGTTCGGCTGAACGGCACGTTCGCCTCGATCTTCCCGCCCCCCGGGCGGGTGGGGTTCCTGTCGCAGAGCGGCGCACTCGGCCTGGCCGTGATGCAGCACGCCGTCGAGCTCGGACTGGGCCTGTCGTCGTTCGTCTCGGTCGGCAACAAGGCCGACATCTCCGGCAACGACCTCGTCGCCTACTGGGGCGAGGACGAGCGGACCGACGTGATCCTGCTGTACCTGGAGTCCTTCGGGAACCCCCGGCGGTTCGCCCGCCTCGCACGTGAGGTCGGCCGGCGAAAGCCCATCGTCGCCGTGAAGTCGGGGCGAAGCGCCGCTGGGGCCCGCGCCGCGGCGTCGCACACCGGCGCCCTCTTGGCCGCCTCCGACGTGACCGTCGACGCCCTGTTCCGACAGGCCGGCGTGATCCGCACCGACACGCTGGAGCAGATGTTCGACGTGGCGGAGCTCCTGGCGAACCAGCCGGCGCCGAAGGGTAACCGCGTGGCCATCGTCACGAACGCCGGCGGCCTGGGGATCCTGTGCGCCGACACCTGCGATGCGAACGGGCTGACGGTGCCGCCGCTGTCCGAGACGACCAAGGGCAAGCTCCGCGAGTTCCTACCCCCCGAGGCATCCGTGGAGAACCCGGTGGACATGATCGCGTCGGCGAGCGACGAGGACTACGGGCGCGCCATCCGAACCGTGGCCGGCGACCCGGACGTGGACGCCATGATCGTCATCTACATCCCGCCACAGGTGGAGAAGGCCGCCGCGATCGTCCGGGCGATCGCCCGAGCCGTCCGAGACGTGGGAGGCCGCATTCCCGTTGCCACCACGTTGATGGCCGGCACGGAGGTCGGAGCGGAGCTTCGGTCCGACGGGACGAGGATCCCCTCGTTCTCGTTCCCGGAGCAGGCGGCCATCGCCGTCGCGCGCGCAGCGGCCTACGGG
>JBIOUU010000135.1:0-17355 GCA_044867345.1 Actinomycetota bacterium | reverse complement strand
GTGGGGCTTGCCGAGCCGGGCCGGTCACCCGGCCCGCTGGTGAGCTCTTACCTCACCGTTTCACCCTTACCCCCTCGCGGGGGCGGTCTGCTCTCTGTTGCGCTTTCCGCGGGTCGCCCCGCCTGGGAGTTACCCAGCACCCTGCCCTTCGGAGTCCGGACTTTCCTCGAGCTCTCGCCCGCGGCCGCCCGGCCGACTCCCCACAAGAAGTATAGGACGGGCTACCATGCGGCCGTCCCATGCGACGCTTGGCGTTCTTCGGCTTGATACTCCTCGCCGCGACGAGCTGTTCGCCCTCGCTGAAGGGCGCCTCCCAGCCCCTTGCCCAGGAGCAGGTCGGAGCGGGGCTGGGCCTGGATGTCGCCTCCGCCCGCCGAACCGCCCTCGACTTCGTGAATGCCTACGCGCACACCACGGAGGACGACGGAGCCCGCCTGTCCGCCTTGGTGGTCGGACCGAAGCTCACCGCCTGGGTCCACTGGATGACCGTCCAGAACCAGCAGTTCGACGGCACGATCTCGGGCATCGCCGAGGTGCGCTCGGTCGCGTTCGTCGATTCGTTCCTGGTGCAGAACGCCGTCGGTGGGCAGGTGAATCTGGGGGCCTCGGTGACGTTCACGTACGACCCGGCGGAGGGCCAGGCGTTCGACCGGACCAGGATCATGGACGGGCCGGTGACCCTCTTGCAGACCGGCACGGCCGAGTGGCGAGTCGTGGATGCCACCCGCGACGGGCAGTCCATGGACGACGGGATCCAGCTCTTTCGGGGCCTGACGATGGCCAGCCACGGGGTGAGTGTCTCGTTGCACTCGCTGTTCATGTTCACGCCGGCATGGCAGTTCAACCTCACTGTGCTGAACCGGACCGGCGGCCTCATCCGCTTCGAGCCGGACCGCCTGGGCCTCTTCGTTCGGCGACCGGGCGCCCCCGCCGAGCACATGCAAGGGGTGTACACACAGGCCCTGGACGCCCTGCCCAGCGGGTTCGACGCCGAGGGGTTGGTGGGTTTTCCCCAACAGGACGAGGCGAAGGGGCGAACCCTTTCCCTGGCCTACCGCCTGGCGGGAGGCCGGCACGTGACGTTCGACTTCCCGCTCGGAGACGTCGTCACTCAGGTTCCTCCCACAGGCTCGGAGCCTTCCCCGGGGCCGACCAGCTAGCGCCCTCCCCCGCCAGCCACTCGTCGACGCCTCGGTTGGCCATGCGGTCCGCTCCCCTGTTCTCCTCTCGCGGGACATGCTCGTAGCCGATCGCGGCGAAGCCCTTCGCCACCGCGCGGACCTCCGAGTGAAGGCGCTGAAGGGTCGGGTTCTTGACCCGGAACCGTCCGCTCAGCTGCTCGACCAGCAACTTGCTATCCGAGCGGAGCACCACGTCGGTGGCGCCCAGCTCGCGGGCCCGCTTCAGGCCCTCGAGGACCGCCGTGTATTCGGCGACGTTGTTGGTGGCGATGCCGATCCCTCGAGCGATGCGGTCCACCACGCGTCCCCGCGGTGTGGTGATCACCACCCCGATGCCGGCCGGACCGGGGTTGCCGCGCGCGGCCCCGTCGCAGGAGACGATCAGGCGAAGACGACGATCCGCCGGCAGTACTCACACCTCTTCACGCCCTCAGTGCGCTTCAGGCGGTCGAGCTCCATCGCCGCGAGCTTCTCGTGGCATGCCTGGCACACACCGTCCACCAACGCCGCGACGGCCACGCCTCGCTTCTGCCGCCGAAGCTCCTCGTACAGCTCGAGCTGCTCGTCGTCGAACTCGGGCACCAGCTTCTCCCTGGCGGCTCGCTTCTCGGCCAGCTCTGACTCGATCCGCCCGAGCTCCTCGACGGCCTCGCCCCCCACCGCCTCGAGGCTGGCCCTGGCCTGCTGAACGACCGTGCCGGCCTCCCCCGCCCGAGATTCCAGGTCGTCCTTGCGGACCATCTGCTCGAGGAGGTCGTCCTCGGACCGGGCGCGGCGTTCCTTCAGCGAGGCGATCTCGTGCTGGAGTGCCTCCATCTCCTTGATGTTGGCGATGCTCCCGTCGTACAGCCGCTTCTCGTCGACCTCGGCCTTGCGGGTCATCGAGTCGATCTCCCGCTCCAGGCGTTGCTGCTCACGGACCACCGCATCCACGCCGAGCCTGAGCTCCCCCAGGCGGCCCTCTGCGTCCTCCATGGCCGCCCGGGCATCCGCGATCTCCTTGCCCTGCTCCAGCTGGCGCTTCCGAGTCTCAAGCCGGTCGATCGCGCTGTCGAGCTCCTGGAGTTCGAGCAACCGATCCAACCCACGCATGGCACGAAGCGTAGCCGACGAGCATGTGAACGAACCCGCCGTGGCCCGGTCGGGACGGCCTCAGGTCAGCGTGAGCTGCTCGGGCTGAGGGGAGGCGGGGGCCACCCGGCGAGCTTCATGCGGGGTCGCCCGACCAACACCGAAACGTCGGGCCAAGGCCTGCACCCGCTCCGCCGCCTCTTCCTGGTATGCCGAGGGCGCGTAGGCCCCGGCGCCGTACAGCTCCCGATATCGAGGGAGGAGCTCGGGGTGCCGGTCCCCCAGCCACGCCATGAACCACTCCCGGGACCCACCCTTTCGCAGGTGCAGCACGATTGGCACGATGTGGGTGGCGCCGGCGTCGGCGATGGCGCGCACCGTGTCGTGGATGGCCTCGTCGGTGTCGGACAGGAACGGCACGATGGGCGCCATCAGCACGCCGCACGGGACCCCAGCGTCGTTGAGCGCCCGGACTGCCTCGAGCCGTCGCAGGGGACTGGGCGTCCCCGGCTCGAGCAGCCGCCACAGCTCCTTGTCGACCGAGCCGACCGAGAAGTTGGTGGCGATGTCGGTGACGGCGGCCGATTGGACCAGCAGGTCCAGATCGCGAAGGATCAGCGTCCCCTTCGTCAGGATGGAGAACGGGTTGGCGAAGTCCCTGAGGCCCTCGATGATCCCGCGCATCAGCCGGTACCGCCCCTCCCCCCGCTGGTAGGTGTCGACGTTGGTGCCCATGGCGATGTGCTCGCCCGTCCACTTCGGGTGGGCCAGCTCCTTGCGGAGGAGCTCGGGCGCGTTCACCTTGACCACGATCCTGGTGTCGAAGTCGCGGCCGTAGTCGAGGTCGAGGTAGGTATGGGTCTTCCGAGCAAAGCAGTAGGTGCAACCATGGCTGCATCCCCGATACGGGTTGATCGTGAAGCGGAAGGGCATCCGCGACGCCTCGGGGACGTGGTTGATGATCGACCGCGCATGGACCTCGTAGAACGTGATGCCGCGGAACTCCGGCGTATCGAACGTCCGGACCACCGCGCCCTGCTCGAACAGCGGAGTCGTCAGTCGGTCATCCGCCGGCCGAACGTCGAGCCTGAGGTTGTCCCATCGCATCGGGACCCCCGAGGATAGAGCAACCCTAGGCCGAAATACAAGTGCGTAATTCCAGGACTGGAAGCCGCTACCCGGCCCCCACGCTCGGCGAGAGGTCGAGCTCCATCCCCTCCCGGGCCAGGGCGACGTCACCGACTTCGGGCCCGAGCTCGCGGACCCGCCGCAGCATGGCCTCGAGCTGGTCGTCGCCGTGCATCGGGTCGTGGTGGAACAGCACCACGCGCTCTACCCCGGCCAGCCCGGCGAAGGTCGCGACGTGCTCGGTGCTGGAGTGCCCCCACCCCATCCGAGCCGGGTATTCCTGCTCGGTGTATTGGCAGTCGTGGACCAGCACGTCCGCCCGCCTGGCCACCGCGAATCCGGAGATCCATTCGGGCGAGACGGACCGAAGGTCCGAGCCGAGGGCCGGCTCGTGATCGGTGAGGTAGGCGAGCGTCCGACCCTGCTCCTCGATCCGATACCCGACGGTCGGGCCAGCGTGGATGATCGGCTGCGACATGATGGTCGCCGGCCCGATCGCCCATTGCCCCTGCGGAGCATCGTGGAACGTGACGCTGGAGGGCACGTCCGTCAGGTGCACGGGGAAGAGCGGCGGCGACAGGACGGTCGCGATCCGTTCGCTGAGCGATTGGACGGGCGAGGTCGGGCCCCAGATGTGCAGGTCGGTCCCCGGGTCCCACAGGGGGGTGAAGAATCCCAGGCCCTCCAGGTGATCGAGGTGAAGGTGCGTGAGGAGGATGTCGATCCGCGCCGGACGGCGCCCGTCGAGCGACACTCCCAGCCCGCGGATGCCGGTTCCGGCGTCCAGGATCACCAGGCTGCCGTCGGACAGCGAGACCTGGATGCACGCGGTGTTGCCGCCGTAGCGAACGGTATCGGGACCGGGCGTCGCCAGGGAACCTCGAGACCCCCAGATCCTGACCCGCACTCAGCCCTCCTCGTGCTTCCCCCAGAAGACGGCGACGCCTCCCACGAACTCGTCGGCCCTCGCGTACAGCGGGAACGCGGTGGACTCGACCACGCGCTCGACGCCGTCGGCACTCCGGAAGCGGAGGGTTCGATGGGCGGGCATCCGGTCCGCCAGCACGATACCGAGCGGTGAGTCCGCCAGGGCCATCGGGGTGCCCTCCTGGTCCCGTGGATCGAACGCCTTGGCCCAGTCCCCGAAGGTCGCCGGCTCGGCCTCGTTGAACGGACGCCCCAGGATCACCCCGGCAGCCTCGTTGTAGAAGATGAGCGCGCCCTGCGCATCGACGATGAGCATCGGCGTCGCCAGCATGGATGCGAGGTCCCGCGCCAGGATCAGCACGATGCTTCGCTGCTGGGTGGCCTCGCTCACCTTCGAAGCCTAGCAACGTTAGACTCTCTGCGCCCGTCTCATCCTCGAGCGATCCATGCCGAACGCTTCCAACTCCAAGATGCGCGCGGCCCGCGCCGTCCTGGCGGCGGGGCTGGCCCTGGCCGCGGTGGGCGGGATCCAGGCGGCCGCGAAGGACTCGGGCACCACGCCGAGCGTCCTGGCCTATCGGGGCCTGGGGACTTGGGTGGACATCTACGACGCGGCGCTGTGGAACGACCCCCTGGCGGCCGTCCAGATCATGCAGGCCGACGGGATCCGGACGATCTACCTCCAGAGCTCGAACTTCTCCCACGCCGACATCGTGTTCCCCCTTCAGATGGGTGAGTTCATCGACGCGGCGCACCAGGCCGGGATGCGGGTGGTGGCCTGGTACCTTCCCTCGCTCGCCCACGTCAATGTCGACCTCCGAAAGTCGATGGCCGCGATCACTTTCCGCTCCGCCGCAGGCAGCGGGGTCGACTCGTTCGCTCTCGATATCGAGTCCAGGGTGGTGAGCGACCCGATCATCCGAACGGCCAGGCTCATGGACCTGTCGCAGCGGATCCGCGACGCCGCGGGCCCGGGCTACCCGCTCGGGGCGATCACCCCGAACGCGGTGAGCCTGGCCAAGCCGACCACGTTCTGGCCCGACTTCCCGTACGCGTCGCTGACGCAGTACTACGACGTGTTCCTGCCGATGTGCTACTCGGGCGCCGTCGCGGCGGGAGGGCAGGCCGTCCACGACTACGCCGCGAGCTGCGCCGGCCTGGTTCGGGCGGGGGTCGGGGATCCCACGGTCCCAATCCACGAGATCGGCGGGGTCGCGGACAAGTACGACGCGGCGGAGATCGAGGGGTTCGTGCACGCCGTCCGGGAGTACGGGCTGATGGGCGGGAGCCTGTACGACTTCATGACCACGCACGATCCTTCGGCCTGGGACCTGCTCAGGACCATCCCGGCCAATCCCCGGGAGTCGCCCGCCCTGCCGATGCCTGTCGGCTCGCCGGACGCGGTGGGCAACATCCCGCACGGCGACCGGACGCATCCGAAGGAGGTCTTCTACCTGGCGCCCGGCGGGCCGGGAGCGTTCAACCTGTCGTATCAGGGGTTCGACCTCGGATCCGGCGAGGTCGCGCTATGGATCAACTGGCAGCCGGTGAAGGCCATCGGCAAGGGACCGGCAGGCAAGTGGACGCGCACCCGGACGATCTCCATCGCCGATGAGCTCCTGCTGGACGACGCGCCGAACTCCATCGGCTTCACGGCCTCCGGCGACTACCCGACCTGGAGCACGTGGGGGGTTCGCGGCGTCACCGTCTCGACGGGGTAAGGTTCGTTCGTGACCGACGCGTTCCTCCAGGACCACGGGCCGGCGGGAGGCCGGCTGGCGCCCCGACTATCGCGCCGCGCCCTGCTCGGATACGCGGGGGCCGGAGCGGGCGCGCTCGCCCTCGGTCCCATCCTCGCCGCGTGCGGGGGCGGGAACCAGAAGGTGAAGGCCGAGGGCTCGGGGTTCGACTGGAGCACGCAGCACAAGACGGGCCAGCTGACGTTCGCCAACTGGCCGCTGTACCTCGACAAGGAGAAGGTGGGCGGCGAGGTCGTCCACCCGTCGCTCGAGCTCTTCCAGAAGGAAACGAAGATCGACGTCACCTACCTCGAGCAGATCGATGACTACGCGTCCTTCTTCGGAAAGATCCAACCGCAGCTCGACGCGGGGCAGGCCACGGGCTACGACCTCATCGTCATGGGCTATCCGAAGTGGTTGCCCGCCATGATCCGATTGAAGTACCTGATCCCCCTGGACCACACCTACCTGACGAACTTCGAGAAATACGCGGCCCCCAAGTACAAGGAGGCTCCGTACGACCCGGGGAACACGTACTCCATCCCCTATCAATCGGGCATCACCGGGATCGGGTACGACATCAAGCAGACCGGACGGGAGATCACCAGCCTCCAGGAGTTGTTCAACCCGGAGTTTGCGGGAAAGGTCGGCATGTTCCGCGATACGGAGGACACCCCCAACATGGCGCTCCTGGCCCTCGGCGTGGATCCGCCGGCGGCCACCCCGAACGATTGGCAACGGGCCGCCGATCTGCTGACGAAGCAGCGCGACGATGGCCTGGTCCGACAGTACTTCGGCCAGGGATACATCGGCGCGCTCCAGAGCGGTGACGTGACCTTGACGCTCGCGTGGTCGGCCGACGTCCTCCAGTCGATCAACTCCGGGTACGACAACCTTCGGTTCATCGTCCCAGAGGAAGGCGGGCTGTTGTGGACCGACAGCCTGTGCATCCCCATCGGCGCGGCGCACCCCGTCGACGCCATCACGCTCATGGACTTCTTCTACCGGCCGGACGTTGCGGCCATGCTGACCGGATGGATCCAGAACGTCTCGCCGGTCCCCGACGGACAGAAGCTGCTCCGTCAGGAGGGGATGGCGGACGTGGCGAACGACCCGCTTGTCTTCCCCACCGCCGAGATGTACCAGCGGCTGAACGGCTACCGGGTCCTGGACCCGCAGGAACAGGAGCAGTGGGACAAGCTGTTCCTGCCGATCTACCAGTCGTGACGTGAGCCAACCCGGCCACGGGGTCGTCGCCCTCGACGAGTGCCTGTCGGTCCGAGACGGGCGCCTCTTCGTCGAGGGGTGCGACGCCGCAGAGCTGGCGATGCGGTTCGGCACCCCCATCTACGTCATCTCCGAGAACCAGCTCCGGCGCAACGCCCGCCGGATCCGGGAAGCCTTCGCCTCGCGATGGTCCGAGGGGCCGGTCAACGTGCTCCCCTCGATCAAGGCGAACTTCGTGCTCGCACTGCGGCGGATCCTCACGCAGGAAGGGATGGGCTGTGACACGTTCGGCCCCGGCGAGCTGGATGCGGCTCTTCGCTCGGGCGTGCGGCCGGAGCTCGTCTCGGTGAACGGCTCGGTGAAGGACGCACCGCTCATCGAGCGCGCCGTATCGGCGGGAGCGCGGATCACCCTGGACAGCGCCCGGGAGATCGAGCTGGTTCGCGAGGCCGCGCTTCGACTCGGCAGGACGGCCACGGTGCGGTTCCGGCTCCGTCCGGACTACGTCGAGCTCGTGGATCCCTCCGAGTTCGTGGAGGATCCCGTCCCCATCCGAACGTTCGCCCAGACGTACAAGCCCGGCATCCCCACCGAGGAGCTGCTCCAGGTGGGCCCCCAGGCGCTCTCGGCCGAGGAGCTGGAGGTCTCCGGCGTCATGGCCCATCTCGGCCGGCACCACCACCGAACCGAGGTGTGGCGGGGAATGGTCCGTTCGTTCGTCGCGCTCATCGCCGACCTGTCGAGCGCGTGGGATGGCTGGGAGCCCGGAGAGATCGACGTCGGAGGAGGGTTCGCCAGCCCCCGCGATCCCACCGGGCGCGCCCTTCACCGGGGCGCGGAGCGACCGGAGCGAGCCCCATCGGTGGAGGAGTACGCGGAGGCGATCACCTCGACCATGCGGGAGGAGCTGGTCCGCCATGGCCTCGACCCCGTTGGGAAGACCCTCGAGGTCGAGCCGGGGCGTTCCCTGTACGCGGACGCGGGGATCCACCTGGCTACCGTGCGGAACGTGAAGCGGGAGGCCGACCGGGTCCCGCCCACGTGGGTCGAGACCGATACGACGGAGATGTTCCTGCCCGACCTGCTGATCGAACACAACCGATGGATCACGGTGCTCGCCACGCGGGCGGATCTATCGACGGCAGAGCCGGTCGACGTGGTGGGCATGAGCTGCGGCTTCGACATGCTGGACAGGGACGTCCCCCTTCCCGAGGTGAAGCCGGGGGACGTGGTCGCGTTCCTCGACACCGGGGCCTATCAGGACGCGAGCTCCAGCAACTTCAACGCCTTGCCCCGCCCGGCCACCGTGCTGGTGTGGGACGATACGGCGGAGGTCGTCAAGCGGGCGGAGACCGTGGAGGACGTGTTCCGGCGAGACGTCGTGCCGCAACGGCTCGAGGGAGACGCGTGAGGAAGATCCAACTGGACCACGTGTCGGTCACGTCGGCCGATCTCGACCGGTCGATCGCGTTCTACTGCGACCTCCTCGGCTTGCCGGTGATCGGGCGCGGAGAGAGTGGCGAGCCCGAGCTCGGGGCCATCCTGGGCGTGCCCGGGGTGCGATTGCTGTGGGCGGAGGTCGACCTCGGAGGAGGCCAGATCCTGGAGCTCCTCCAGTACCTATCGCCGGACGGTGAGCCGATGACGCCCGATCCCGCCCGGCCGGGCGGCACTCACATCGGGCTTCGGGTCTCGGACGTCGACGCCATGTACCGGAGGCTCGATCAGGCGGGTGTGCCGATGCGTTCGAAGCCCGTGGAGATCCAGGAGGAGGGTGACTGGCAGGGCGTTCGATGCCTGTACGCGCGCGATCCCGACGGCGTCACCATCGAGCTGGTCGAACGTCCCGTCATCCCCGGCCCGGTCGTGGTTCCCGACCTCGAGGCCGCCCGCTCCGACGAGGGATGATCCGCAGCAAGTCCGCGGAGTCTCATCGCAGAAGCGCAGCGCAGTACGGGTAGGGAACGAGGTTCCTCGGGCCGTCCGCGGTGAGAACGATCTCGTCCCCGAGCTTCACCCCGTGGCGCCCACCGACCTCACCGGCGTAGACCTCGATCACGAGAGCCATGCCCTCCTCCAGTACCCGGTTGGGGTTCGGTTGTTCGTCGCCGGGGTAGGCGACGCTCGGACTCTCCTCCTCCAGCCCGATCCCGTGCATCATGCATTCGTACCGTTGGGGCAGGTACTTGTGGGGAAGTCGAGGCGCCCGTTCGGCTAGCTCAAGGCACGTGATCCCCGGCCGCACGAGGCCCTGCATCGCCTCCAGCCAGTCGTGTGACGCTCGATACGCGTCACGTTGCTCTCGTGTGGGGGAGGCGTCGCCGCACACGAAGGTCCGCGAGACGCAGAAGAAGTAGCCGCCCAGGCACACGGAGTCGGTGTCGAC
This sequence comes from Actinomycetota bacterium, assembly GCA_044867345.1. Taxonomy (GTDB): domain Bacteria; phylum Actinomycetota; class UBA4738; order UBA4738; family HRBIN12; genus AC-69. The sequence continues at coordinate 7,696 of JBIOUU010000135.1, read as the reverse complement.
GTAGACGAGGTCGCCACGTTCGACGGGTCGGGCGGTCGCCTCGGCCCGCCAGGGGTTGGTGTGCGGGCCGGAGCACACCGTGTTGGTGGCCAGGTGTTCTCCGCCGCCCGCCAGCAACGTGCCGGCGAGGACCGCGAGCAGCTCGCGTTCGGTGACCCCGGGACGGATCGCGGCTTCGAACGCGCCGAGCATGTCCATCACGACCCGCCCGCCCATCGCCAGCAGCTCGATCTCCTCGGGCGTCTTGATCTCCCGCGCCTCCATCGTGACGGCCGCGGAATCGAGGATCGACATACCAGCAGCTTGCAAGGCGAGGAAGCCCGGCGTTCCGAGTCGATCGATCGCCAGCCGACCATCGGCCCCTCCGAGCTCGCCCATGGCCACCACCGTCTCTCGAGCGAAGATGGTCGCGTTCGCGCCGACGTCGTCGGTGAACTCCCACGCATGCATCGGGCGGACGTCGACCTCGAGCTCGCCGAACAGGTGCATCGAGTTCGGGTGCTCGAACAAGATCGGGAGGCCCTCGGCTGGGACCAGTGCGCACCGGACGAAGGTCGTATTGCTCCACACGGGCATGGCCGATGCTCCGGTCGCGTACCTGATGTTCGGCTCGTTGAACAGCAGGGACGCGTCGACCCCGTGCCTGCGCATCGCGGCCTGGAGGCGAGCCAGCCGGCCGGCGCGCAGGCGGTTTAGGTCCACTCCGTTCCTTGGGGGCTGTCCATCCCGCCGCGCTCCATGCGCTCGCCTACTGAAGCTCCCGCGGAAAAGGCTGCCCCCCGTACCTGGCGCTCGACATCGGCTCAAGACTAGCTCCTACAAGAAGGAGGGACGCAAAGAGAAACTGATGAATGGCTCAGGCCTTCAACCTGCGGGTCGGTAGCGGGGCTGACTCCATTGGGACAGGGTTCCGAGGCGCCGCAAGGGGGTCACAGGACGCAGCCAAGGGTATGATTTGGTGTGTGCCACACTTCGAGTGGTTAGGTCTCGCGAAAAGCGGTGCGCAAGTATCCACCGTATGGGTGCGGGTCCTTCTCGGGGTGGCATTGGGCTGGATCGTGGTTCTCATCGTGCTCGGCGTAATCTTGATCATCCGCTGATTGGGTGGCACCCTCTTCGTGGACGTTCAGACCGCTCATCGACTTGTTGATGGCGCGAGCCTACGGCGTCGCGCTTAGCTGACGCGACCACAGAGTGGGTTTGGGACGATAACGGCCGAATCGTCCGGGACGTCGACCATCATCTCGCCGACAGCGAGGACGAACCGCTGTTCGTCGAATCTGGCCCCCTGACGTGCAGGTCTGCTTGGTGGGCGCTGAAGGATTCGAACCTTCGACCTCTGCCTTGTAAGGGCAGCGCTCTACCGCTGAGCTAAGCGCCCGACAGCCAGGCGGGCTCGACCGACTCGCCTCGAACGTGGCCGCAGGCTCGGCACACCACCTGGCCGAGCATCACCGAGAGCCTGCTCGCCCCGCAGGCGTCGCACCGGTCCAGCTGCACGGCCCAGTCCGGCCGGTCTTCCTGGCAGGTGGGGCAGACCAGGACCTGCTCCCCCCCAACCGCGGCCCGGACCCACTGCCGCTGCCGCTTGTCGGGATCGAACGTGGGGCGGCCGCACAGGAAGCACCTGGGCCGGGACGATTCGTCCGGAACGTACCTCGGGTCGGTCGAGCTCACGGTTCCCAAGGATAGCCAGCGGGCGATGACCCGACCGGGGCTTTCACTCCGCGGTCGCGAACGACTCACCCGCGCGGAAGGAGCGCGTTCGTCCCCTGCCGCGAACCATCGCCGTCCGGTTCCCGAACACGGTCCACCGGATCCCGTCGCCGAGGATCGCGGTCCGTTCGTCGATCCCCACGAACCACCCATCGCGGCGCACCCTCCGCATCAGGAAGGGGCGCATCCCCGGGATGTACCGAACCTTGTCCCAGTGCACGCCGAAGCTCGTGTTCGCAACGAGGCCCAGGCCGAGCAGCCACGCGCCGCCCCATCGCTCCTTCCCGTCGGATGCGTGGCTGGCAACCATGGCCCCCGCGCTGCATCCGCCGAAGACGGCACCGCGGTCGAGGGCCGCGAGCAGGCCGTCCCAGAACGGCGTCCCACCGATGGCCTCGGCGAGGTACCGGGGCTTTCCCCCGGAGAGGAAGACCATGCTCGCGTCGGCCACCTCGGACGCGAGTTCCTCGCGCATCGCGTCGGATCGGTCCTTCAGCGGCACGACCCTGGCGGCCACGCCCATGGTCTCGTAATGCGCCACGCCCATGGCCCCCCATCGTTCGAAGATGGCCTGGCCGTCGGGGAAGCTCGCGGTGGGGACGATTGCCACCGACCCGTCTCCCAGCGCACCCTGCAGCGCGGCCCGTTCCACCTTCTCGGACCAGGGCTCGAACTCACCCGAGCCCATCAGCAGGAACGTGCGCCCATCCGCCACGGCCGCAGCCTACATAGGATGGGGGCAACGCAGGCCAACTTGGGAGGTGCGTGGTGGAGGCAAACGGACACGGCACGGTACGGGTCGTGCGGGCCATCGAGGCGGCGGGCGACGTGACGCTCGAGCGCGCCCTGGTTGGGCTGGTGAGCGGGCGCGACGTGCACCTCACGATGGCGGGAGCGGGCCCGGTCATCGCGTCGGGCCAGGTGTCCATCAACCAGGGCGGGTGCGGACCGCTGATGTCCGGCGGCGACGTCTCGATCCATCAGGGAGGCTCCGGTCCGATCATCGCGAAGGGAGACGTGTCCGTCGAGCAGGGCGGGTGCCAGAGCGTGATCGCCGCCGGAGGCGCGACGCTCGGCCGCCAGTCCTTCGTGGGGATGGTCCTCTCGCCTCGGATCGAGGTGCAGGACGGCGCCAAGGTGCTCATGACCGTGCCGCAGGCCGCGGCGTTCGGCGCGGCCGTCGGCGTCGTGTTCGCGCTCCTCTTTCGGGCTCGGAGGCGCTGAGGCCCGGCCGGGCTCAGCCCCTTTCGTGGCGGGCGTCACAGGCCGGCTTGCTCGCGGACCGGCTCGGGAGACAGGGCTGCTCGCCGTCCCCGATGCTTCCCTCGCTCGGACCGCGCCCTCCAGGTCGCGACGGCCGCCGCCCCCAAGCCGAACGCGGCGGCCAGGACGAACGTCACGCCGCTCACGTACGGGATGAGGCCGACCACCCGAAGGGCGACCCACCCCACCAGGAACGCCACGACCTGGCGGTCGGGGTTCGTCCATACCAACCGGCCCAGGGCGTATCCGGCCAGCCCGTAACCGACGAACGCCGCCAGAGCCAGCGCGAGGGCGGCGGCCAGCCCCAGCGGGAGGACCACGAGCGATGCAAAGGCCACGACCGCGAGGACGGGGATCCCCACGACGAGCCCGGCGCCCCAGGCCGCCGCGAACCATGGGGTGTTTCGCGCGGCGTCGAAGGCAGCCTCGACTCCCCGAGGGCTCAGGAACACGATGGCCAGGCCGAGGAGCAGGGTGGACACCGTGACCGCGAGCCACGTGGCGAACCGCCCGAACAGCGAAAGCGGCGCCCGCCAGGTGAACGCGACGTGCTGGCGGATCCGGCCGTCGACCACGGCCCCCTCGGCGACCACGACCCTACCCCGGGCGGTGACGTCGCCGCCCACGTGGGCGCTCGAGCCGAGCCTCACCGAGCCGTCCATCGCGATCACGCTGCCGCTGACCTGGCCGGCGATGGTGATCCCCCCATCCAGCACGATGACGTCGCCGAAGGCCACCCCGTCGATCAGGGCACTCCCGTGCAGGACGACGACCTCGTCCACCTCCCGCCCCCGGGCCACCTCGACCGTCCCCGACAGGACGATCTGGTCCTCGGCCTCTCGGGATTGGGCGGCGGCCCCCACGATCGCCGGGGCGAATGCGAGGACCAACGCGACCAGCGCGAACGGGACGCGAGCCGGGGCCACGTCGAGCATCCTATCGGCGGGCTCGACCCCGTTGGTCGCACGAGACCGAAGCGCCCCTGCGAGCGTGTCGCCGGTTCGCCGTAGGCTTGTGCGGTGACCCTCGACCTGTTCTCGCCAGCCGTCCGCGAGTGGTTCGGCGCGTCGTTCGAGTCCCCCACGCCCGCGCAGGTACAGGGATGGCCGGCAATCGCATCGGGCGGCCACACGCTGATCCTTGCGCCCACTGGATCGGGCAAGACGCTCGCCGCCTTCCTATGGGCCCTCGATCGTCTGGGCGGCGAACCGACGCCTCCGCCGGCCGAGCGATGCCGGGTCCTGTACGTCTCGCCGCTCCGGGCCCTCGCTGTGGACGTGGAGAAGAACCTCCGCGCTCCCCTCGCCGGCATCCGGTTGGCCGCCGAGCGCCTTGGGACCGAGCTCCACGAGCCCACGGTCGCCATGCGAACCGGCGACACGTCCGCCAACGACCGACGCGCCATCCAGCGCCGTCCCCCGGACATCCTCATCACCACGCCCGAATCGCTGTACCTCATGCTCACCTCGCAGGCCCGGGAGGTCCTGCGGAGCGTTCGGTGGGTGATCGTCGACGAGGTCCATTCCGTCGCGGCGACCAAGCGGGGCGCGCACCTTGCGCTCTCGCTCGAACGGTTGGAGGCGGTGACGCGGGTCAGTCCGCAGCGTATCGGGCTGTCGGCGACGCAGCGCCCGCTGGAGGAGATCGCCCGGTTCCTGGGCGGGCGGACCGACGACGGCCCCCGGCCGGTGACCATCGTCGACGCAGGCCACCGAAAGGCCATGGAGGTCGAGGTGGTCGTCCCGGTGGAGGACATGGCCGGGCTGGGCCAGGTCCTCGAGCGCGAGACGCCGGGTCCGGCTCCCGTGGACCAGGATCGCCTGAGCATCTGGCCCTCGGTCCACCCCCGCCTGCTCGAGCTGATCCGCGAGCACCGATCGACGCTGATCTTCGTGAACGCCCGCCGGCTGGCCGAGCGGTTGGCCGCGAAGCTGAACGAGCTGGCAGGCGAGGACCTCGTGCGCGCCCATCACGGCTCGATCGCCCGGGAACAGCGCCTGGAGATCGAGGACCGCCTGAAGCGGGGAACGCTTCGGGGGTTGGTGGCCACGAGCTCGCTCGAGCTCGGGATCGACATGGGGGCCATCGACCTCGTGGTGCAGGTGGAGTCGCCGGGCTCGGTGGCCCGAGGGCTCCAACGGATCGGGCGGGCCGGCCACAGCGTCGGCGAGCCCAGCCGGGGCAAGCTGTTCCCCAAGTACCGCGGCGACCTCCTGGAGGCCGCCGTGGTGGTCCATCGGATGCTGGACGGCCTCATCGAGGAGACCCGGTATCCGCGGAATCCCCTCGACGTCCTGGCCCAGCAGGTCGTGGCCATGTGCGCCATCGACGAGTGGTCGGTGGAGGATCTCGCCCGGCTGGTGCGCCGGGCCGCGAACTTCGCCGACCTCTCCGATGAGCTGCTCGTCGCGGTCCTCGACCTGCTGTCGGGGAAGTATCCGTCGGACGACTTCTCCGAGCTCCGCCCTCGGATCGTGTGGGACCGGCACCGGAACGTCCTCCGGGGGAGGGAAGGAGCTGGGCGGGTCGCCGTGACGAACGGTGGGACCATCCCCGACCGCGGCCTGTTCGGCGTGTTCCTCCCCGACGGGACCCGGGTCGGCGAGCTCGACGAGGAGATGGTGTACGAGAGCCGGCGGGGCGAGGTGTTCCTGCTGGGAGCGTCGGCATGGCGGATCGAGGACATCACGCTCGACAGGGTGATCGTGTCCCCCGCCCCGGGCGAGCCGGGCAAGATGCCGTTCTGGAAGGGAGACAAGCCGGGGCGGCCGCTCGAGCTCGGGCGGGCGCTCGGCGAGTTCACGCGCGCGATCGGGCGCGAGGCGCCCGATCGCGCGACCGCCCGCCTGCGCGAGGAGTTCAAGCTCGACGAGCTGGCCGCTCGCAACCTGGTGGCCTACGTGGAGGACGAGCGGGAGGCCGCCGGGGCCGTCCCCGACGACCGGACCATCGTGGTCGAGCGGTTCCCCGACTCGATCGGCGACTGGCGGGTGTGCCTGCTGTCTCCGTTCGGCGCCCGGGTGCACGCGCCGTGGGCCATGGCCATCGAGGCCCGGCTGGCCGAGCGCATGGGGGCGGACGTCCAGGTCCTGTGGAGCGACGACGGCATCGTGATCCGGCTCCCCGAATCAGAGGACCGGATCCCGGTCGAGGACCTCGTGTTCGAGCCGGAGGAGATCGAGGAGCTGGTGATGCGGCAGCTCCCCGCGACGGCGCTGTTCGCCTCGGCCTTCCGGGAGTCGGCGGCCCGGGCCCTCCTGCTGCCTCGGCGTGCTCCGGGGAAGCGGACGCCGTTGTGGCAGCAGCGCCAGCGCTCGGCGGACCTGTTGCAGGCCGCGTCCAAATACCCGACGTTCCCCATCTTGCTCGAGGCCACCCGCGAGTGCCTTCGCGACGTGTTCGACCTCGCGGCCCTGAAGGACGTGCTGTCCGACGTGCGGGCCCGGCGCATCCGCATGGTGCCGGTCGACACGGTCGGGGCGTCGCCGTTCGCTCAGTCGCTCCTGTTCTCGTGGATCGCCGTGTACATGTACGAGGGCGACGCGCCGCTCGCGGAGCGGCGTGCCGCCGCGCTGGCGCTCGACCGGGACCTGCTCCGCGAGCTCCTCGGGGCCGAGGAGCTCCGTGAGCTGATCGACCCGAGCGCGCTCGCCGACCTGGAGCTCGAGCTCCAGTCCATGGCCGAAGGACGCAGGGCCCGCCACGCCGACGACCTGCACGACCTTCTCCGGCGAGTGGGCGACCTGACCGAGGACGAGATGGCCTCGCGCGCATCGGGCGACCCGGCCGGATGGACGGCATCGCTTCTCGCCGAGCGCCGGGCCATCCGGATCCGCATCGCCGGCGAGGACCGGATCGCCGCCGTCGAGGACGCCGGGCGGCTGCGCGACGCGCTCGGCGCCTCGATCCCGCGCGGCGTGCCGGCGGCGTTCGCCGAGAGTGTGGCCGCACCGCTCCGCGACCTCGTGGCCCGATATGCCCGGACGCACGGGCCGTTCCACGCCGAGGACGTGGCCCGCCGCCTCGGCGTCCCGGACGACCGGGTGAGCTCCGCGCTGGCGTCGCTGGAAGCAGAGGGCAAGGTCGTCCGAGGCGAGTTCCGGCCGGGCGGCGTGGAACGCGAATGGTGCGACGTCGAGGTGCTTCGTTCGCTGCGGCGCCGCTCGCTCGCCGCGCTCCGCAGGGAGGTCGAGCCGGTCGAGGGAGCGGCCCTCGCTCGGTTCCTTCCCGAGTGGCACGGCATCACGCGACCCCGGCAGGGGCCGGGCGCCCTGGCCGAGGCCATCGAGCAGCTCCAGGGCGCGGCCGTCCCGGCTTCGGTCCTGGAGTCCGAGGCGCTGCCCGCTCGCGTGGCCGGGTATCGTCCGGCAGACCTGGACGCGCTCTGCGCCGCCGGGGAGATCGTGTGGGTCGGCGCCGGCGGGCTCGGCGCGAACGATGGCCGGGTGGCGGTGTACTTCAGGGACCGGCTGCGGCTCCTCGCACCGAGCCCGCCGGAGGATGTGCCGGATGGGCCGATCCACGAGGAACTTCGCCGGCATCTGGCCGAACGGGGTGCCTCGTTCTGGCCGGACCTGGTGGCGGCGGCCGGGACCGCCGACGAACGCGTGGTCCTGCGAGCGCTGTGGGACCTGGTGTGGGCGGGCGAGGTCACGAACGACACCTTCGCCCCGCTCCGCTCGTTCCTGTCGGGCCGGCGCCGCGCGCCGAAGCCGAA
>JBIOUU010000134.1:0-7156 GCA_044867345.1 Actinomycetota bacterium | reverse complement strand
GACCCCCAGTCCAACCGAGACCCCCAGTGCAACCGAGACCCCCATCGCCTCAGAGACCCCCAGTCCAACCGAGACCCCCAGCTCAGGTGCCTCCTCAGCCTCAGCACCCTTCCCGAGGGCGGCCGGCTTGGTGTTCGTCGGCCTGCCCGTCCTGTCCTGGATGCGGGCCCGGGCCCGGAAGCGGTCCTGAAAACCGGTCTCCTGGGCCGTTCTGTGAATTGGATCGACGATCCTGGGTACCTTTCGCGATGCACGACGTTTGAATATTTGGTGGAGTGCGCTGCGAAGGCCCCCCGGAGCCGGTCTCCGCTGCGTCGGCGACATCGGTGTTGAGACACGGAGGCCGCGGATGCGCTGGTACGTGCTCGAGGACTCACATGAACCCGGTATCCCTCCCTACGTCGTGGCCGAAGTGGTCGCGGAGATGGCCGAGGACGAAACCTTCACCCTGCGAGAGAGTCCGGTGCTCTGCGATGACCGCAACCTCGTGTCGAGGGATGAGCTCCTGGCGTCGGACGAGGGCCGGCGTGCCCTGAACGCGTGGGAGTCGGGGGAAGACTCGGCCTTCGAGGAAGCGGCCCGCCGCCTGTTCGCTACCGCCATCGCAGAGGATGAGCGGATGTTCTCGACCGGCTCGGGAGCCTGAGGAGCGCCCTTCCCAGATTCGCGGGGGGATCCTCCCGCGTGGCACTATCGCTGGATGCTCGGTCCATTCGCCCACCGGAGCTGGGTGTTCCGGCGAAGCTCGGTGCTCGCCTACGCGCCGATCCTGGTCCTCGCGAGTCTCTTGTCGGCGCCCTCCGCCCGCTCGGCCTCCACGGATCGGGTCGAGCTCAAGCTCATGGAGTTCAACATCGAGTACGGCGGCGTGCATGTCAGCTTCGACAAGGTCGTGGAGGCCATCCACAGGAGCCGGGCCGACGTGGTCGCGATCGAGGAGGCGCAGGGCCACACCCTCGCCCTCCAGCGCGCGCTCGGGTGGCCGTACGCGAGCCCGCGGCTCCAGATCCTCTCGAAGTACCCTCTGATCGATCCGCCGGGCGCCGACGGCGTGTACCTGTTCGTCCAGCTCGCGCCGGGCCAGGTGGTGGCCATCGAGAACGTGCACCTTCCGTCGAACCCGTACGGACCGTTCGAGGCCAAGCAGGGCGAGACCAAGCGATCCGTGCTCGAGCTGGAGCGAAGACTCCGGCTCCCGGCGATCCAGCCGTCGCTCCGGGCCGCGGAGAGCCTTGGGGCCCAGGGCATCCCGGTGTTCCTGACCGGGGACTTCAACGCGCCATCGTGGCGGGACTGGACGAAGGCGATGGTGGGCGAGCGGTTCCAGATCCGCTATGCGATCAAGTGGCCGGTCAGCGTCGCGGTGGAGGCGGCCGGGTTCGTCGACTCGTACCGCAAGGTTTACCCGAGCCCCAAGCGCCATCCCGGCCTGACGTGGTGGGCGGCCCGGCCGCACCTTCCCTTCTGGAACCCCGGGAAGTTCGCGCCGCAAGACCGCATCGACATCATCTACGCGCTCGGCGAGGCCAAGGCCACCGCCGCCGAGGTCATCGGCGAGGCGGGCGCTTCGGGGGTGGACCTGAGCGTCACCCCGTGGCCCTCCGACCACCGGGCCACCGCCTCGACGTTCACCGTGACCCCCGGTACATCGCCGGTGATGGTGGCGGCGGACGAGCGACTGGTGGCCATCGGCGACGACGTGCACGTGACGTTCCATGCGCCGGGGGCGGGCGGTGAGCGCGTTGGCATCGTCCCCGCCGGCCACCCGGCGTCCGACGCCATCGCCAACCAGTCGACCGGCGCGAGCGCTCCGACCGACGGGACGCTGTCGTTCCCCACCGAGGGGTGGACGGCAGGGGCCTACGAGGCCGTCCTCCTCCCCGGGATCGGCCAGGAGCTGTCGCGCATCCCGTTCTGGGTGAAGCAGCCGGGGGCGAAGCCTTCCATCTCCACCGGAAAGGACACCTACGCGGTGGGCGAGCCGATCGACGTCTCCTGGAAGGACGCCCGGGGAGAGCGGTGGGACTGGATCGGCGTCTACAAGCGGGGACGGGACCCTCTCGTCGCCTACTACCTCCTGTGGACGTACACGGGCTCGACGATCGCCGGCTCGACCCCGATCGATGAGGACGTCCACGGGCCGTGGCCGCTCGATGCCGGGAAGTACAGCGTGTACCTGCTTCGCGACGACGGCTACCGAGCCGAGGCCAGGGCCGACTTCATCGTCGCCGGCTGAGAAGCATATGGTCTTTCATATGGTAGGCTCGCCGGCGTGCCCAGGAAGCAGGTGCTGGTTCAGCTCGACGACGGGCTCGTGGCCGAGCTCGACCGCTGGGCCGCCCGGTCCCAGGTGAGCCGGAGCGAGCTGATCAGGAGGGCCGTGGACGCCCACCTCCGCGACCTCGATCGGGAAGAGCAGGACCGCGTCACCGTGGAGGCTTACGAGCGGGTCCCCGAATCCGAGACCTTCGAGCCGTGGGCGGGCTGAGGGGCTCCCCCGCCGGTCGCCAGTGAAGCGCGGAGCGGTCCACTGGGCCTACCTCCCCGAGGGCCACGGACGCCGCCCGATCGTGATCCTCACCGGGGACGCCATCATCCCGGCACGCACGCGGGTCACCGTCGCGCCCGTCATCCGATCGGCCCGTGAGATCCGATCGGCGGTCCCCCTCGGCCCGGCGGAGGGCCTGCCGCCCGATTCGGCCGCGAGCCTCGACGAGATCGTGACCGTGGAGAAACGCGCCGTGGACCCCGATCCCATCGGCGTGCTCGGGCCGCTCAAGCTCCGCGAGCTCGAGGCCGCCATCCGCTACTCGCTGATCCTCCGCGATCCGTGAGGCGTCCTCCCTCGCGCATGCGTAGACTCGATGGCCCACGAGCGGAGAGGTGATGACATGGCCGAGAGCTCGAAGGAAGCGTGGAACCAGGTCGGGGACAAGTTCGGCGAGTGGAGCCGGCTGCTCGGCGAGAAGTACCGCAAGCGTGGCGAGGAGCTCGGGACGACCGCCGAGGAGGACCGCAAGAAGCTCGACGACGCGATCCAGACCGTGACCCGACAGCTCGATCAGGCGTTCACCTCGCTCGGCGAGACGCTTCGGGACCCCGAGGCCAAGCAGAACCTGAAGGAGGCCACGAAGGCGTTCGGCGACGCGCTCTCGACGACGTTCTCGGAGGTCGGCGAGCAGATCCGGAGCAAGCTAGGCTCATCCGGGTCGTCCGGCAAGACCGAGTGACGGGCACGTCTCGCTTCCCCGGAGGTGCGCATGGATCGTTCGGATGATCGCTCGCAGGTATCGGTGGTTGGTCCAGGGACGAAGATCGAAGGCACGGTCGTGGCGGCCGGCTCCCTGAGGGTGGAGGGGGAGGTCAAGGGAAAGATCACCGCGGAGGGCGAGGTGTCGCTCTCCCCTCAGGGTCGAGTGGAAGCCAACATCCAGGCCGGCAGCATCACGCTCGCTGGGCGAGTCAAGGGCAATCTGACCGCGAAGGGGAACGTGTCGTTGCCGGCCGACAGCCGATTGGATGGAAACATCCGCGGCCACAACGCGGACGTGGGTGGGATCGTCATGGGCAGCATCGTGGTGAAGGGAACGGCCAAGCTGGGCCCTCGCGCCCGGGTGGAGGGCGACATCACCTCGGCGTCCCTCGCGATCGCCGAAGGGGCGGTGTTCATCGGGCGCTCCATCATGGGCGATGAGGCCTCGCCGGACGGTGAGAAGACCCCGCGGTTAGAAGCACGCCAGGGCGTTCCGTAGACTCGCGGCCGTGGCGCGGCCGCTTCGGATCGGGATCCAGCTCCCCGAGGTGGAACGCGACGTCCGGTGGCCCGAGTACGTGGCCATGGCCCGAGCGGCCGAGGCCGCCGGCTTCGACTCCATCTGGCTCGGCGACCATCTGCTGTACCGGGGCGACGGCCGTCCGGAGCGTGGGCCGTGGGAGGCCTGGACCATGCTCTCGGCACTCGGCGCGGTTACCGAGCGGATCGACCTCGGCCCCCTGGTGGCGTGCTTGGCGTTCCACCCCCCGGGGTTGATCGCCAAGTTGGCCGCGACCGTTGACGAGGTGAGCGGAGGCCGCCTGATCCTCGGGGTCGGCGCGGGGTGGAACGAGCCGGAGTTCCGGGCGTTCGGGATCCCCTTCGATCATCGGGTCTCGAGGTTCGAGGAGTCCTTCGAGATCGTCCGCCGGCTGCTCGCCGGGGAGCGGGTCACGCTTCCGGGTCGGTTCTGGCGGGCCGACGACGCGGTGTTGTTGCCGAAGCCGGCGCGGCGCCCGCCGATCATGGTGGGGAGCGCGGGCCGGCGCGTCCTGTCGATCGCGCTCCCCCACGTCGATGCCTGGAACACCTGGTACGACAACTACCGCAACACGCCGGAGGGGTTCGCCACGCTGAACGCGAACGTGAGCGATGCGGCGATACAGGTCGGACGGCGGCCGGAGGATGTCGAACGAAGCGCGTGCGTCCTGGTGGTGCTGGACCGGGCGGCCGGCGACCGTCCGCTGCCGGAGGGGATCCCTCCGCTCGAGGGGTCCCCCGAGCGCATCGCTGCGGGCCTCAGGGATCTGGCGCAGGCGGGAGCGAACGAGGCCATCCTGGTGGTCAGCCCCATCATCGAGGGCTCCATCCGGGCCCTCGGCGAGGTCGTGGCCATCCTGGATTCCTGACCTCCCCGGCTGAAGGCCCCTGCCCCGCATGCCGATACACGGCAGGAAGCCATGCGCATCCTGATCGCCGACGACGACCCCGACATCCTGCGCCTGATCAAGATCAACCTGGACTATCTGGGGCACACCGTCCTGGAGACCTCGGACGGGGAGCATGCCATCCAGGTCGCCGCCCAGGAGCGCCCCGACCTCATCGTCCTCGACGTGATGATGCCCTACCGGGACGGCCTGTCGATCCTCCGCGAGCTGACCCTGGTGCCCGAGACGAAGGACGTCCCGGTCATCCTGCTCACGGCGAAGGCCATGGCGGACGAGCAACAGCGAGGATGGGCGGCGGGCGCCACCGAATACCTGGTCAAGCCGTTCACCCCCCACGACCTGGCGTCGGCCATCGAGAAGATCACGTCCATGAGCCTCGAGCAGCGGCAAGCCCATCGGGAGAGCAACCTGGCCATGCTGGACCAGTTCCTCGGCCTGCCCCACCAGAGTCCTCGGGGGTCGGGACGTGGCAAGAGGAAGGCGGCTACCGGCCGGGTCGGCGAAGGCCCCGGCCCAGCATCGCCAGCCCGACCATCACGCAAGCTGCGCCGGACCACCCCCAAAAAGCCTCGCCGGTCATAAAGCTCCCCTTCAGCACGCCGATCCCCTGGAAGATCCACACCGCGCCCACCACCACGAGCGCGATCCCGGGCCAGACGAGCGACCACCGCATGCCGTCGAATCTACGACCGCGTCGAGAGTCGCAGTGGTCCGACCGATGCGACCGTTGGTCCGTCCCACGGTGTGCGTCCCACGGGACTTGTCAACACCCTTGACAACGAAACCCCAGGTCACAGGTGTCAACGTGTTGACACTCGCCGTGAGAGAGGGTTCGGGACACCACCGGAATCGCCGGCCTAGGGCACAATCGGCAGGATGAGGGATCGCATTCGGACGTGGTGGCCGAGCGCCGCCGGCGGGCTTGCCGGTGGCGCGGCGGTCACCGTCACCGGGGCGGTGCTGCACACGCTCGTCTCAGCCGTGCCGTTCCCACCGATCGCCATCGCGCAGGTGCTGGTACGGACGACGCCCGGGCGCTTCGACAGCTTCTTCATCGATCGCCTGGGCCACGGTGCCAAGCAGCTCGCCATCGTCGGGACGTGCATCGCGTTCCTTCTGGTGGCGACGGCGCTCGGCATCGCCATCCCGTGGGTCAGGCGGCGGCTCGCGCCCCTCGGCTCGGCGGCAAGAGCCGCCGCCGCCCCACTCGCCTTCGTTCCCCTTTGGGTGGCCTCGGTGATCCTGTATCCGGCCAACCCACAGTGGGTGGGCCGGCTGGCCTTCGCGTTCATCACGCTGCCGATGTACTTGGCGGGCGGCGCCGTCGCGGGCTGGGCCCTCGACCGACTCACCGCGCAGGGGGCCGATCAGGCCGCTGAGCCAGGCCTCACGCGCCGATATTTCCTGCGAGCGGCCTGGCTCGGTGCCGCGGGCATGCTGCTCGGCGCCTCCCCCCTCGGCGCCCTGATCTTCCGGCGGCCCGACCCCGGTCGCCAACGGCTGCTCGGCGTGTCGGCGACGCCCTCGCCGGTCGAGGTGGCTCCGCAGGACGCGCAGTTCTCGCGGGTGGCCGCGCTCACGCGCGAGATCACCGCGAACGACGAGTTCTACGTGGTGAACGAGGACCTCATCCAGCCCGACATCGATCCGGCAGAGTGGCGCTTGTCAGTGGGGGGCCTGGTTGATCGCCCGCTCACCTTGACCTACGAGGAGCTGAAGTCCTTTCCGATGGTCGAGCGGTACCAGACGCTCGAGTGCATCAGCAACCAGATCGGGGCGCACCTCATGTCGAACGCCCTGTGGGCCGGCGTGCCCGTGGCGGTGATCCTCGATCGGGCGGGCGTTCGCTCGGATGCGGTCGAGGTCGCGTTCGGCTCGGCCGGCGGCTACTCCGACAGCATGACCGTGGCCAAGGCGATGGACCAGACCACGCTGATCGCGTTCGGGATGAACGGCTTCCTCCTCCCGCGGGCGCACGGGTTCCCCGCGCGAGTGCTCGGGGTGGGGACGTACGGGATGAAGAACCCGAAATGGCTGACGAACATCGAAGTTGTGGACCGGCCGTATCAGGGGTTCTGGGAGCAGCGGGGGTGGTCCAAACCGGCCCTGGTGAAGACGACCTCGCGGATCGACACGCCCGGGGACGGAGCCATGCTGAGCGGCGACGTCGTGCCCATCGCGGGCGTGGCCTTCGCCGGCGACGAGGGCATCTCCCGGGTGGAGGTCTCCACCGATGGCCGGCGCACCTGGAGCCCGGCCTTGCTGAAGACCGCCCTGTCGCCGTACACGTGGCGGCTGTGGCTGTACCGATGGACCCCGCCGGGGCCCGGGCAATACTCGATCTTCGTCCGGGCCTATGACGGGACCGGCGCCGTGCAGACCAGGGTGGAGGCGCCGCCGTTCCCCACGGGGGCCAGCGGCCTCGACGGGATCACCGTGACCGTGAGCTGACCCG
>JBIOUU010000133.1:0-9863 GCA_044867345.1 Actinomycetota bacterium | reverse complement strand
CAGCGCATCGAGCCGAGCGAGCATCTCGAGGGCGGCCCGAAGCGCCCGCCCCGCGTCGTCCTCCCGGACGACCGGGACCCCGAACACCGCCATGATGGCGTCGCCGATGAACTTCTCGACGGTTCCAGCCCACGACGCGATGACCGCGGACATCGCGGAGAAGTACGTGGCGAGAAGGGATCGGAGACGCTCGGGATCCAGCTGTTCACCGAGCTCGGTGGACCCGGTGACGTCGGCGAACAGGACGGTGACGACCTTGCGCTCCTCCGCGGTCCGCTCGGCCGGCTTGAGCGACGACCCGCAGGAGGGGCAGAACTCGAAGCCTTCCGGGTTCTCCGCGCCACAGTTCGCGCAGGTCACCACGTCCGAAGTCTACGGCTATAGCCAAGAACGTTGGAAGCCCTGATGCGAGGCCTGATCGCCGGCCGGCTGCGTACCGATCGACCCGGGATCGCGCGGAAGACCGACCGGGGCCTCAACTGCAAACGACCGGTGAGACACGTCCCAGTCACCCGGTCTTCTTTCCGGTCGTGCGGACGGCCCCTTCGGTATGCGATCGGTGCAGACTCTTAGTGCCCTAATCTTCCTGTTGGTCGTGCCGTGCGCGGACGCGCGGGCCGCATCAGACCCTCGCTTGCGGGGGCTTGCGGCCACGTGGGACGATGAATCACCCCATGGGCACAGGGAGGGAATCGGGATGATCGCCGTCATGGGTGCGTCGGGAAACGTCGGCGGCAAGGTAGCCGACGTGCTGCTACACGAGGGACAGGACGTCCGCGTGTTCGGGCGATCGGCGGAGAGGCTCGATCCGCTCGGCCGGCGGGGGGCGGAGGTCGCGGTCGGCGACGCCATGAGGCTCGATGACCTCCAGATGCTGTTCAAGGATGCGGTCTCGGCGCTGGTAGTCCTTCCCGACAACGTGGCCGACCCGCATTACGTGGCGAACCGCTCCGAGATGAGCCGCGCCATCACTCAGGCGCTGCGCGATCAGCGCGTGGGGCACATCGTGTTCGCGAGCAGCATCGGTGCCGATCGCGATCGAGGGGTTGGTCCCGTCGCCGGTCTCCACGAGCTCGAGGAACTGCTGTTCGGGCTGGAGGAGGCCAACGTGCTCTCGCTCCGGGCGGCCATGCACATGGAGCAGAACCTGCTCGGCAGCATCCCGATGATCAAGGAGCAGAAGGTGAACGGGGGGGTCATCAAAGGCGATCTCCGGTTCCCGATGATTGCCACGATCGACATCGCGCAGCGGGCCGCCGGGCACCTGGCGCGCCGCGAGTTCTTCGGCCACACCGTCGAGACGATCCTTGGCCCAAAGGACGTGACCATGAACGAGTTGACCCTTGCGCTCGGTGCCGCCCTGGGGATCCCGAACCTGCCCTACGTCGAGTTCCCTCCGGACGGAGTACGGGCGGCTCTTCAGGGCGCCGGCATGTCCGAGGAGTTTGCGTCGCTCCTTGTCGAGATGCAGCTCGCTGTCAACGAGGGACGGATGATGGATGAGGTGGAGCGAAGGGCGGAGACGATTACGCCCACCCGCGTCGATGAGTTCTTGGGCACCGCACTCGGCCCGATGGGTATTCCTACACCTGGGTAGGCCGGTCGACGAACGAGCGGGTCCCCACCGCATGGTGATACTCGCCATCTGATCTCGCTGGGCCTGTAGACCGGCACGAACGTCGGGTGCTCGACCAGTCGGCGGGCGGGGACTCCCTGGAGAACCAACCGCTCCCGGAATGCCCGGGTTCCCTGAGGAGGTCCAGGCGACCGGGCGGTCGTCCGGCGCCGTTCGAGTGGCGTTTTCGTTAGGACTCGACATCCGTCCGTCTTCCATAGGCGAATGTGGTTCCTAAGGTAAGACAAGGGTCTGGCGTGTCGGCTCAAGAAGCTGAGCGGACTTACCAGCTCTGTCATCCCGCTGGCCGATATCAACTGGAAGTCGGCCTACGTCCAATGTCCGATTGCTCCGGGCCGGGTCCCTCCGGACACTTGATCCCCGTTCCCAGACCGGGAGGAGATCCAGGAAGATGCGACGAGTCACCTTCGTTCGGTTGGTTCCCCTTCTGATCTTGGCCGGCGTGCTGGTTGTTCCAGCGGGCGCGGCTCAGGCCGACGCGGTCCGGGTTGCAGATACGGAAGATGTGATTTCCGCGGCGTATCCGAACGCGCTCGACATCCACTACGCGACGATGGCTCATGTCGGCAACAAGCTGACTCATACCATCACGTTGTTCCGAAAGCTCAACCCCGCATACGGCCTGACGGCCGGGTACTACATCGGCGTGGCCTTCGATACAGACGGGGATTACTCGGACCCCGAACGGCTCCTGTACATCTTCTCGCTCGACGGCGGCCTCCGCGGCCGGATGGTCACCGGTGCGGGCAAGAAGGTCGGCGCAATCTTTGCCGTCAAGCATCCTTCCCCGCGCACGGCCTCCGCGACCTTCCCCGCTCGACTTCTCGGAAGCCCGTCCAGCTATGGATGGTTCGCGTTCGCGAGGTCCGCTACGGGCTCGAAGTGCTGCCTCGACACGGCGCCGAACCGCAATTGGGTGGTTCACGACATCGGAGCTCCAGTTGTCACCGAACCGAGCCTCGCTCCCCCCGCGGGCTCGACGTGGGCCAGCACGACGGTTCCGGTGGACTTTTCCGTGGCGGATGTGGGTGGCTCCGGGCTGGACGGCTGGACGCTGAGGCAGCGAGTCCGCGGGGCGAGCTCCTGGACGACGGTGGCCAGCGGCACTTCGGAAGGTGCGCAGTCCGCCACCTTCACGGGCGCGGATGGCCAGAGCTACGACGCGTGCGTGCAGGCAGTGGACCGCGATGGGAATGTCGCGAACGGCCAGTTTCACCTCGTGTCTTTCCCCCTCGACGACGCCGGGAGCGCGTTCACGTACTCCGGGTCGTGGTCCACTGGCGGGAGCTCGGCGGACTATCAGTCGACGCTGCACACAACCTCGTCGGTTGGGGACAAGGCAACGATCATCGTCAACACCCCCGGCAACCCGTACCTCGTGGTGCCAGGCGGATACGACGGGGTGGCAGACGTGACGCTGAATGGAGTCCACGTCGGGACCACGGGGAACAACGGCGCCGTGGGGAGCCGGCAGGTGAGGCCCGTCATGCTGGACTACTCTCAGATGTTGAACGTCCCGGCCCCGTACACGCTCGAGATGGCGGTGACGGCAGGGACACTGGTCGTCGATGGCCTTCTGGTACTGCCACTCGCGGGCTCGACTCCGCCTGCCAAGGAACCCTGCGGCTGAGTCCATCTGAGATTCGCGACCGACTGCGATCTCCTCAGGAGGGCTCCTCGTGCTTTGAAAATTCCGCGAGCGACTTCTCCCAGTTCGCCCTTGCTTCGGACGCGACCGCAGCGGCGCTCGCCGCCGTCCCGTCTTTCAAGTGCTGGTTCAGTCTGGCGTAGATCGGAGTACCTTCGCGTCCGGCCTCCGAATCCACAACCACATCGGTGGCCACGAGCACCGGTGATCCAGTGAGGACGGCCAGGTTGAGCGCATCGCTCGGCCGTGCGTCGATGCTTGCCACCGACCCCTCTCGCTCAGCGGAGACGACCGCGTAATAGGTCGGCTCCACCAGACGCTCGATCCGTACCTCGCGAACGCGACAGTCAAGACCCGACAACAAACCGGCGAGCAGCGCGTAGGGTCCTGGGCGGGGAAGCTCCACTTCCTCCAGCGCCAGCGCCAGCCAGGTCGCCTCGCTCTGGCCGACCCAGATCGGCAGCCGGCGGTCCCCGTCGACCTCCTCCAACATGATCACGAACTCGGGCGGCCTGTCGCCTTCGGCCGGCAACCGCAGCACATCGCCCGGAATCATCCGGACCATCCCAGCCTGTTGGACCGTCTCCATCCCCTCCTCCTTCCAAGCGGACAACAGCCTTTGCCGGAGCCCCTCCCGGGCCTTGTGCAGCCGAGACTTCACCGCGCCGACTTCGGTGCCCAGCAGCACGGCCATCTCCCTTTGGCTCAGGCCCGAGAAGTAGAACAGCACGACGGCGTCTCGCTGGCCGGGGGGCAACTCCTCTACGGCACCCCGGATCTGACGGGTGAACTCCCGCTCCGCGGCCATCTCAGCGGGATCGAGCCGAGGATCCACCAGCCGGTCGTGGGCTACCCCACCCGCGACGGCCTCCCACGACCAGCACCGATCCCACCGCTCACGCTGCCATCGTCGGCAGATGTTCAACCCGATACCCGAAAGCCACGGCCCGAACCGCTCGGGGTCCCGAAGGGTGCCGATCCCGAGCAGCGCGGCGAGGGCGGTGTCTTGGACCACGTCCTCAATCATCTGGGAACCTCCGAGGGCCCGCCGGCACAGCGCGACGAGCATGGCCCGATGGCGCTCGAAGAGCTCCGCGAACGCGGTTCGGTCGCCTCCCCGGGCGGATTCCACGAGTGCGGCGTCGGTGAGGTCGGTCGAAGCACTCGCCTTCATGCCACCGATAGTCGCATCCATGGACATCCGGGTTACCCCGACTCCGGGGAGATCCGGACGGAGGGAGGCTGGAGAGGCGGGCAAAGCCGAGCACAAAGTTCCAGTCAGTGGGTGGGTTCTCCGCGCGGACGCAATCGTCAAATGAGGGACACAGCCTCAGCGACCGGAATCTGCCGCCGAGGCCAGCGGTCGGTAAGGGTGTGCGAAGAGCCCTGCTCGCGCTGGTCGTAGTGGTCGCGGCGAGCTGCCAGAGTGGACCGGCACCCGTGCCCACACAAATCCCCACACCCGGCTCGCCGTCGACCGCACCAGGGGCGGGCGGCTGGGTCACCATCCGCGACGAGGATGCGGGCTTCTCGGTGAGCTACCCCGCCACGTGGCACCGCGCGACCACGACCCTCACGCCCCAGCTGTCCGACCCGCACGAGATCCTTGCCGTCGGGTCCTACCGCCTTCCCCCGGGTGCACCACCGCACTGCGTTCAGTACCCGGTCAACGCCATCGAGAACTTGAGGCCGACCGACGCGCTGGTCTGGCTGGCCGAACGACAAGCGGGAGGTCCGTTCCGGCCGCGGCGCGGTCTCTTCCTCCGCTCCGACCTTCGGGCCACCGACGAGTCGCCCGCGTGCCTGGGGGAGCCCAAGGTCCTCTTCCACGGCATCACGGCGTTCGAAGACCAGGGGCGCGACTTCGAGGTCTACGTGGCCTGGGCCTCGGACGCTTCGGCCAGGACGAGGCGGGTGGCCCTCGCCGTCCTTGATAGCTTGCAGTTTGACCCCGGGCCGGTCGCGGCTCCGCGGCCGCGCTGCGGGATGCTCAATCCGGCTTGTCCGGAGTACAACACGGTCATGCTGCCCGCCGAGGCGACCCCGGGGTCAGATGTCGTGCTGTCCGGTCCAACGTTTCGAGGCGAGGACGGTAGGTTCTTCTCCGCGGACCGGCTCGAGGTCTGGTTCAACACCAAGATCCCGACCAGCCAGGTCTCGAACGCCGAGCCGATCGCACCGGGGCCGATCCTCCGCCTTGCGACCGTCGATGACATGGACCAGTGCACATTCAGCACCCGCTTCACGGTGCCCCACGTCCGACCGGGGCGCTACAAGGTCACCGTCTTCGTGTTCCACGAGGGGGGCTACGGGTGGTGGCTGCCTCACTTCCTGACCCTGACGTAAGGGCTCCGTGCGGCTGAGGGCGGGGTGCAATATCGCTCAAACAGGTGAGGGGGAGGGCGGCCTCCTGAGCAGCCATCTCGTCGAGCAGCGTAAGGTGGTGAACCATGTCCGGCTGCTCTGCGAAAGCGGGCCCACGTCGGGGGCCTCAGTACTGAGAACACCCCGTGGTTAGTGGTTGGTTAGTGGGTGGTTGGTTGGTGGGAGGGGGAGGATTCGAACCTCCGTAGGCTGAGCCGGCGGTTTTACAGACCGCTCCCTTTGGCCGCTCGGGCACCCTCCCCCGGTGGAGTTCCATCTTACCGTTCGGGTATCGGCGCTCAGCGGGGTCGGGTGCGGGGGCTCCGGTACCAGGACCAGCCGGGCCCAGGCGAACAGGCCGATCGGATACAGGAGGTAGCCGAACCGACCAGCGGTCGCCAGCATGATGGCGAGGACCATGACGAGAGCGGTTCGCTCCGCCGCGCCTCGGGCGTCGCGCGGGGGTCTGACGAGCGCGAGATACCCCGCCACGAGCAGCACGATCAGCAGCAGGGCCCCAGCGACGACTCCCTTCGGAAGCGAGAGGGCGTCGGCCAGGCGGCTCCCCAGTGTCGGGCTCGCCGCCAGCGTGGGCTGGCGGGCTAGGCCGAGGGGGAACGACACGACGTCCTCGACGAACGCCGAGGGGTTCCACACGACGAAGGGAGCGATGAGCGGGACCATGACGGCCGTGGCCGCGGCCATCGTTCGGCCCGCGGCACGCGTGCCTTCGCGGTCGCGGGCCGCGATGATCAGGAAAGGAAGGAGCGGCCACGCCGTCTGCTTGATCGCGGCGGCCAGCCCCGCGACGAGGCCCGCCCCAAAGGGTTCCTTCCGATGGAGCAGGACCAGGGACAGCAGCATCAGCGAGAGCACCGTGACGTCGTCACCGCCGCCGGCCATGTATCGGGCACCCGTGGGGAGCGCGAGCACGACCAGGAGGGCCCAGAGCCCCCGTGCGGTCGGCGGCCGCGCCAACCACAGGGCGAGCCCGAGCGCTGCCAGCGACACAACCGCGAAGGCGAGGCGTGCGTCGGCGAGCGGGGTATCTCCCGCCATCGCCCGGGGCAGGCCGAAGACAAACATGCCCGGGAGATACGGGACGTGGTCCGCGGTCCCGGGGGGCCAGGAACCGAGCGGGCCGGACGCGAACGACGCTGCGTAGGGGTCGTTGCCGGCGAGCAAGGCTCGAGCGGACTCCTCCGTCACCAGGGTCTCGGACTGGACGTGACCGGCGAGCCCGTCGCGAGCCCGCCACCACACCTCGAGGGCCATCGGGAAGACCGCCGCGCCCACCAGGACGGCCGCCGCCAGCGCGAGCCGGGGCCGGGGCGGCGCGCGCGTGCCCGCGCGCGCGAGCGCCAGCGCGGCGACTGCGCCCGCCGCGTAAGGGACGAGCGCCATCCTCCCCCAGTCACGCTGAAGCGGGATCCGATCGAACAGGGCAGCGGCGCCGGCCGCGGCGGCTCCCGCCGCGTACAGCGCCGCGTCCCACCGGAGATCGTGGCCTCGGCCCACCGCGGGAGCCTATCGCCGGCCCCGGCGAAGGGCGGGTCCACCCAGAGCCCCGGTTCGCGGACGGGCCTCGGCTCCCTAAGATATGGCCATGGCCAAGGACTTCTCGTTCGACATCGTCTCCCAGGTCTCGATGCCCGAGGTGGGCAACGCCGTGGACCAGGCCCGAAGGGAGATCCAGCAGCGGTTCGACTTCAAGAACACCGGTACGACGATCGACCGGGACGACACCCTGATCGAGGTCCGCTCCTCGACCGAGGATCGATTGAAGGCCGCTGTCGAGGTGCTGAAGGAGAAGGCCGTTCGCCGCGAGGTCCCGATCAAGGCCCTGAAGGCGGGGCCGGTCCAACCCGCGGCGAAGGGGACCTACAAGCAGAGCGTTCACGTGAACGTGGGCATCACGGACGAGAAGGCGAAGGAGATCGTTCGGTTCGTCAAGGGCGCGGGCGCGAAGGTCCAGAGCCAGATCCAGGGCGACCAGATCCGCATCTCCGGCAAGAAGAAGGACGATCTCCAGGAGGTCATGCGAGCGGTGCGGGACCACGATTTCGACATCCCGCTCCAGTTCGTGAACTTCCGCCCATAGCGGCGTTTCGGTAGGCTGGCCCGCTCAGGAGGTGGACGCGTGGATGTCGAACGGCTGAAGGCCCGGGCTGCGGAGATCGGCGAGCGCGAGGGGAAGCGGCTCTTGGAGCGCACTCCGTCGTCCGCGAAGCTGCACCAACGCGCCGTGCGGAGCTTGCCCAAGGGGGTGGCCTCGAACTTCCAGGCCAACGACCCCTACCCCCTGTACCTGGCCCGGGGGAAGGGCTCGAAGGTATGGGACGTGGACGGGACCGAGTACGTCGACTTCCACGGGGGCTTCGGGGTGAACGTGGTGGGCCATGCCCACCCAAGGATCGTGGAGGCCATCCGCAAGGTGGCCGACCAGGGGATCCACTTCGCCGTGACGACGGAACCGACGGTGGCCCTGGCCGAAGCGATCTGCGAACGGTTCCAGCTGGAGCAGCTCCGGTTCGTCAACTCCGGCACCGAGGCCACCATGGACGCCGTGCGGGTGGCCCGCGCCGCCACCGGCCGGGACCGCATCGTGAAGATGGAGGGTTCCTACCACGGCCACCACGACGCGGTGCTGTTCTCGGTCGTCCCCGAGTCCGACGTCCTCGACATGCGGTTCAACGTGAAGGGTGAGTCGGCCGACACGGCGGGTTCGGCGTACACGACGCAGCCGACGTCGAAGGGCGTGCCCCGTTCCATGTGGCACGACACGATCATCGTCCCCTTCAACGACGCGAAGGCGGTCGAGGAGCTCTTCCGGGAGCACGGGAACGAGATCGCCGCGCTCATCCTGGAGCCGGTGATGATGAACATCGGCATCGTCGTGCCACAAGCCGGGTACCTGCAGGCTCTCCGTGACCTGTGCGACGCCCACGGGGTCGTGCTGATCTTCGACGAGGTGAAATGCGGCGGCACGATCGCCTACGGGGGGGCCACCGAACGGTTCGGGGTCCGGCCCCACCTGGCGGCGTTCGCCAAGGCCATCGGAGGCGGTGCGACGATCGGGGCGTTCGGCGGCGAAGCCCGGATCATGGAGGCCGTGGCCAAGGGGGCCGCGCAGCAGGGGACGTTCAACGGCAACCCGCTGTCGGTGGCCGCCGGACTGGCCGCCCTCACGGAGGTTCTGACGAAGGACGCCTACGACGACCTCGGCAAGCTGGGGACCATGCTGGCGGAGGGATGCCAGGGCGCGATCGACGACACGGGCATCCCGGCGCACACGGTCGACCTCGGGGCCAAGGGCTGCGTGTCCTACCGGAAGGAGCCGCTCGCCAACTACCGGGACTTCCTCGAGACGATCCCTGAGCTCTTCTACGCCTCGTTCTCCTGGATGATCAACCGCGGCATCTTCATGACCCCCGGGGACGAGGAACAATGGACGGTCTCGGTGCAGCACGACGAGAACGACGTCCAGCGATACATCGACGGCTTCTCCGAGTTCTGCGGCGAGCTCACGAAGTAACCGAGCCTGTTCAATCGAGCCACCAGGGGCGCGGCCGTGGAACCAGGGACGCCTCCAAGTTCGACAGGGCCGCGCGCAGGTCGTGCCCCGCAGGGTCGGGGAGGGCCGCAGCCGCGCGCTCGATGCTCTCGAGGGCGCGCCGACAGAAGCCAAGGCGCTTCTCCCCCGCCGCCGTGAGCCAGGCGCAACGGATCCCCCCCCGTCCCTCGGCAGAAGCTCGATGAGTCCCGCTCTCGCGAGTTGTCTGAGCAGGCCGTGCGCGGATTGCCTGGAGATCTGGAGCCGCCTGCCGAGTTCGCCGGCGTGAACTTCGGCTCGGCCGCCAGGGCCTCCATGACCTCGTACTGGGCGAACGACAGGCCACAGCCGTTGAGGGCTCGATCCAACCTGGCTTCGAGCACATGATGGAACCGAAGGATCGCCGCGATGAGGTCCATCGGGCCGGTGACATCGTCGCCCATGGCGGACCGATATCACGCGCCGACGACACGCACGCCACACGGTATCGGTTCGAGAAGAGGCAAGGACCTAGACCCTTGCCTCCCTCGCACGATGTGCGTTCCGGGGAGATGCGTGACGCCGCGTACCGGGAACTTATGTGACAGGCGTCGCCCTTAGCTCCTCCTCTCCCGACGACCCTGACGATGCTTCCTCGGATCCGGCGAGAGCGAGCGGATCAG
>JBIOUU010000132.1:0-9695 GCA_044867345.1 Actinomycetota bacterium | reverse complement strand
CGACGTCGGCCGCCTGCAACCGGGACTGAACGCTCTCCTGGCTCCGGAGGTCGTCGTCACCAACGCTCGCCTCGCGCCGGAAGGTTTCCACGCCCGCCACAGCGCGACGGCCCGAGAGTATCGCTATCGGATCGAGACCGGGCCCT
Source organism: Actinomycetota bacterium (assembly GCA_044867345.1). Taxonomy (GTDB): domain Bacteria; phylum Actinomycetota; class UBA4738; order UBA4738; family HRBIN12; genus AC-69. Next base: position 9,549 of record JBIOUU010000132.1, on the reverse strand, counting down.
TCCCAGACCCGTTCACCGCGCGCTTCGTGTGGCACCGGCCCGGCGAGCTGTCGCTCGCGCGGATGCGGGCAGCGGCCCGCGAGCTCCTGGGCGAGCATGACTTCGCCTCCTTCTGCCGGGTGCCTGGGGACGGATCGGGCACCGTCCGGAACCTGCAGCGGCTCTCCGTCTCCCGTTCGGGCGACTTCGTCGAGGTCACGGCCAGGGCTAACGCGTTCCTGCATCAGATGGTCCGGAGCCTGGTGGGCACTCTTGTGGCGGTGGGCGAGGGGCGGATCGAGCCGGAGAAGATGCGGACCATCCTGGCCGCCCGCAACCGCGCCGCGGCCGCCCAGATGGCGCCGGCCCACGGCCTAACTCTCGAACGCGTCACGTACGGCCGGCGCCGAGGGTCAGCCCGAAGGCCTGGCAGGCGACAAGCGGGGAGACCTTTGACGGAGGCGCAAAGGCGCAGGTAGCATGGGGCGTCGGCTCGTCCGGGCCGACCTTCTCACGTATGAAGACCTACTCGCCGAGGCCGCGCGACATCGAACGCCGCTGGTACCTGATCGATGCCAGCGGTGCCGTGCTGGGCCGCCTGGCGTCCGAGGTGGCGGCCATCCTCCGCGGTAAGCACAAGCCCATCTTCGCTCCCCACATGGACACGGGCGATCACGTCGTCGTGGTGAACGCCTCAGGCGTCCGGCTGACCGGCGGCAAGGAAGAGAAGAAGCTTGCGCGGCGCCACTCGGGATACCCGGGCGGGCTTACCGAGACCACGTACACGCGGCTCCTGGCCACCAGGCCGGCGTTCGCCGTGGAGAAGGCGGTTCGAGGAATGCTTCCCAAGAACAGCCTGGGCCGGGCCATGGCAGGCAAGCTGAAGGTCTATGCGGGGCCGGAGCACCCGCACCGGGCCCAGAGCCCCCAGCCGCTCTCGCTGGGCGAGGTCCCGAAATGGAGTGGCTTGCCGAAGCCCGAACCGGCGGCTCCGATCGGTCCTCGACCGAAGGCGCCCGCCAAGCGACCTGCGGCCAAGCCCGCGCCCGCTGCCCCGGCCGCCAAGCGCACGGCGGCCAAGCGGACCGGGGCAAAGACGACGGCGAAGGCCACGACCGCGAAGGTAGCGGGGGCCAAGAGAACGACCGCCAAGGCGACGACGACCAAGCGTGCCACCGGCACTACCTCCTCGAGGGCCAAGGCCGCTGCGAGGAAGTCCCCGGCCAAGAAGTCTCCGGTCCGCCGGAAGAAGAAGGAGGAGTAGGTGGCGCAGATCGCGACGGGACGTCGCAAGGAGGCCGTGGCCAGGGTTCGCCTGGTGGAAGGAACCGGCAGCTACCAGGTGAACGGCCGGAGCCTCGACGAGTTCTTCCCCACCCGGGCCCACCGGATGATCGTCTCCTCGCCGCTTCGCCTGGCCGGCAAGGACAAGGATCTCGATGTCCTGGCCCGGATCGAAGGGGGGGGCGTCTCCGGGCAGGCAGGGGCGCTGCGCCTGGGGATCGCCCGTGCCCTCATCGACCTCGACCCCGAGCTCCGGCCCCTGCTGAAGAAGGAGGGGTTCCTCACGCGTGATCCGCGCGAGAAGGAGCGGAGGAAGTACGGCCTGAAGAAGGCCCGTAAGGCTCCGCAGTACTCCAAGCGCTAGCCTTCTCCGAGCTCCTTACCGGTCCGAGCCCTCCGCGGTGGGTCCGAGCGACTCCAGGATCAGCCTGGCCTGGACCTCGAGGCTGCCCGGAACCCACAGGTATGCCGGGCCGACCCGGTACGGACCCTCCCCTTCGCCCTTCATCAGCACGGGGATGCCTTCGGCCTCCAGACGGCCCTTCACCAGGTAACCGTCGGTGACACTTCCCGTGGCGTAGACCTGCACCAGGTCGTCGGAGTTCGTGCTCACGTCGCCACATTCTGTCACTCGCCGGCCGGAGCCTTGGCGGGAAGGCATTGACATTCATCGATACCTACCCTAAGGTTCCATAGATGTACGTCGATGAAGGCACGAGGAGGACCGATGACGGTGAAGGAACTGCCACTGACGCAGAGGCCGGCCGAGTGCTGCGCCCCGCTCGCGACGGCGGGGATGTCCGGCGAGGACGCGGCCACGACCGCGGAGGTCTTCAAGGCGCTGGCCGACCCGAACAGGATCCGGATCGTGAACCTCCTGGCCAACGCCGAGGGACCGGTGTGCGTGTGCGACCTGACCCCTCAACTCGGGCTGTCCCAGCCCACGGTGAGCTTCCATCTGAAGAAGCTGGCGACCGCGGGGCTGCTTCGGCGGGAGCAACGAGGGGTGTGGGCCTACTACTCGATCGACCGGTCCGCCCTGGACCGGCTGGCGACGGTGTTCCGGCTGGAGGAGGTGCACCAATGAGCGACGTTCGGGAGCACGTGAGGGAGAAGTACGCGGAAGCCGCGCGACAGGCAGGCGGTGCGGGCTGCGGGTGCGGCTCCGGCGGGTGCTGCGACGTCGGTTCGAGCGACGCCGGCCTGCTGTACGGCGACCTGGAGGTCGAGGTGCCCCAGGGGGCAGCACTGGCCAGTCTGGGGTGCGGCAATCCCGTGGCCGTGGCCGAGCTCCGTGGGGGGGAGATGGTGTTGGACCTGGGGTCGGGAGGCGGGATCGACGTGATCCTGTCCGCCAGGCGCGTCGGTCCGGACGGCCTGGCCTACGGGCTGGACATGACCGACGAGATGCTGGACCTGGCCCGGCGGAACGCCGCGGACGCGGGCGTCACGAACGTCGAGTTCCTGAAGGGCTACATCGAGGAGGTGCCGCTTCCCGACGGGTCCGTGGACGTCATCATCTCTAACTGCGTGATCAACCTGTCCGCCGACAAGTCCCGGGTGTTCGACGAGATGGCCCGGGTCCTGCGGGCCGGCGGCCGACTCGGGATCAGCGACGTCGTGGCCGGCGACGACCTGACGCCGGCCCAGCGCGCGGAGCGGGGGAGCTGGGTCGGCTGCATCGCCGGCGCCCTGTCGTTCGGTGAGTACGAGGCCGACCTGCGCCGGGCCGGCTTCGTGGACGTGCGGGTCACGCCCACGCACGAGGTGGCCGACGGGATCTTCTCGGCCATCGTGCGCGCCACGAAGCCGTTCATCGAGGGCTCGTGAACGGGCCGGCCCCGTGCCATCTCGCGTTGCTAGGGTTCGGGCGGTGAGCCAGACCGACGATGTGCCCGAGGTCCTGTTCGTCTGCGTCCACAACGCGGGACGGAGCCAGATGGCCGCGGCCCTGCTCGACCATCGGGCCGGGGGGCGGGTCCGGGTCCGCTCGGCCGGGACCGCGCCGGCCGCGGAGATCAACCCTTCGGTTGTGGCGGTCATGGCCGAGGTGGGCCTGGACGTCACGAAGGCCATCCCGAAGCGGCTGACCGACGAGATGGCTCGGGATGCGGACATCGTCGTCCTCATGGGTTGCGGCGATGCCTGTCCCGTATACCCGGGCAAGCGATACCTGGACTGGGACCTTCCCGACCCCCAGGGCAAGCCCGTCGAGGAGGTCCGCCCGATCCGCGACGAGATCGACCGCCGGGTCCGACAACTTGTCGAGGAGCTCGTCCCGGCCGGGACCTAGCCTCTGACGCCGTTCCCGGTAGCCTTTTCCCGATCATGGGACGGCTCTTCGGAACGGACGGGGTTCGCGGCGTCTACGGACGCGACCTCACGACCGAGCTCGCGTTCGGCCTGGGCCGGGCGGCCGCCGTGGTCCTGCATCGTGGATCGACGGGCCCGCTCTCGATCGTCGTGGGCCGAGACACCAGGGCGTCGGGCGAGCCGCTGCAGCGGGCCCTGGTGGAGGGGATCCTGGCGGCCGGAGCCGACGCCGTCCTGGCGGGCGTCGTGCCCACCCCGGCGGTCGCCTTCATCACCACCGACCTCGGGGCGAGCGCCGGTGCGGTCATCTCCGCCTCGCACAACCCAGCCGAGGACAACGGCATCAAGTTCTTCGGGGCGTCCGGCTTCAAGCTGCCCGACGAGACCGAGCACGAGATCGAGGCCGAGGTTCGCCGGGAAGGACGAGGCGACGGCGACCGGGGGACGGTCGGCGAGGTTCCCGATGGCCTGGAGCGGTACCTCGCGCACGTGGCCTCGGCGGTCCAGGCACCCCTCGGGGGGATGCGGATCGTCGTGGACTGCGCGAACGGGGCGGCGTATCGGGCCGCTCCGGATGTCCTTCGCAGGCTGGGCGCGGACGTCCGGCCGATGTTCGACCGGCCGGACGGGAGGAACATCAACGAGGGGTGCGGCGCGCTTCACCCCGAGGTGGTGGCGGCCGCCGTGAAGGAGACGGGCGCGGACGCCGGCATCGCGCACGACGGGGACGCCGACCGGGCCATGTTCGCCGACGCGGAGGGGCGGGTGATCGACGGGGACCAGGTCCTCGCGGCATGCGCCATCGCGTTGAAGGAGGACGGCGGTCTGGAGCGCAACACCGTCGTCACGACCGTGATGGCCAACACGGGGTTCCGTCAGGCCATGCGGAACGCCGGGATCGAGGTGGTCGAGAGCAGGGTCGGCGACCGGTACGTGCTGGAGGAGATGCTGCGCACCGGCGCGATGCTCGGCGGCGAGCAGTCGGGCCACGTCATCTTCCGGCACCACGCGACGACCGGGGACGGGCTGCTGACGGCCGTCACCTTCCTGTCGCTGGCGGCGAAGCGGGGATGCTCGGTCGCGGAGCTGGCCTCCGCCATGCGCAAGTTCCCGCAGGTGGTGCGCAATGTGCCGGTGGCGCACAAGGAACGCTTGGAGTCCGCGGGGAAGGTGTGGGAGGCGGTGCGAGGAGTCGAGCGCGAGCTCAACGGCTCGGGCCGGGTGCTGGTCCGGGCATCCGGCACCGAGCCGCTCGTCCGCGTGATGGTGGAGGCCGAGACCGAGGCCGACGCCGGCGCCCACGCCGACGCGCTCGCGGCGGCGGTGGGCGCGGCGCTCGGATAGCCGCGCTTCCCGAAGAACCGCCGGGACCGCTGCTACCCTCTAGGTTCCCATGTGCGGCATCGTCGGCTACCTCGGCCGCGACGAGGCCCTTCCCATCATCCTCGAGGGACTTCGGCGCTTGGAGTACCGCGGCTACGACTCGGCGGGGGTGGCCGTCCTCGACGACCGCCTCTCGGTGGTCAAGCGCGCCGGGAAGCTCGACGAGCTGGTCCGGGCGCTCGAGGCGGGCGACCAGCCATCCGGCACGGTGGGGATGGGTCACACGCGGTGGGCCACCCACGGCGAGCCCACCGACGCCAACGCCCACCCTCATGTGGACTGCACGGGGCGCATCGCCATCATCCACAACGGCATCATCGAGAACTTCGCCGACCTCCGGGCGGGGCTGGAGAAGCGAGGCCACACGCTCGCCTCCGAGACCGACACCGAGTGCATCGCCCATCTGATCGAAGAGCGCGCCGACGGCGACCTGGCCGATGCCGTCCGCGCCACCGTGAAGGAACTCGAGGGCGCGTACGCCATCGTCGTCCTCTCGCTCGACGACCCCGGCCGGATCGTGGGGGCCAAGGTGTCTTCGCCGCTCATCGTGGGTGTCGGTGACGGCGAGACCCTGCTCGCCTCGGACATCCCGGCGGTCCTGTCCCGGACGACATCGGTGATCCCGGTCGAGGAGGGCCAGGTCGTGGAGGTCACGGCGGACGGAGTGGCGTTCTCCGACTTCGACGGTGCCCAGCTGTTCCCGCAGCCATTCGAGGTCGACTGGGACGTGGCCAGGGCGCAGAAGGGCGGCTTCGACGACTTCATGCTGAAGGAGATCCACGAACAGCCCTCGGCCATCCGGGACACCCTCGTGGGTCGGGTGCCGTCGAAGGGCCTCCTGTCCCTGGACGAGCTGCACATAGACGCCGACCTGTTCCGCGAGGTGGACAAGGTCTTCGTGGTGGCGTGCGGGACGGCGTTCCACGCCGGCCTGGTGGCGAAATACGCCATCGAGCACTGGACCCGCATGCCCGTCGAGATCGAGATCGCGTCGGAATTCCGCTACCGCGATCCGGTCCTGGGCCCGGACACGCTGACCATCGCCGTCTCCCAGTCAGGCGAGACCATCGACACGCTGGAGGCGGCCCGCCACGCGGCGCGGCAGGGATCGCACGTGCTCGCGGTGACGAACACCGTGGGATCCTCACTCGCCCGGGAGGCCCACGGCGTCCTGTACACGCACGCGGGCCCCGAGATCGGTGTGGCCGCCACGAAGACCTTCGCCACGCAGATGGTTGCGCTGCATCTCACGGCGCTGTACCTGGCACAGGTTCGGATCGGGATGTATCCGGAGGAGATCGCTGAGGTCGTGGAGCACATGCGCGCGCTCCCGGCGCAGGTGGAGGCCACGCTGTCGCTCGACGGGCAGGTCCGAGACCTGGCGGCGCGGTACCAGAACGCACGCGACGTCCTGTTCATCGGGCGCCACACCGGCTACCCGGCCGCCCTGGAGGGGGCCCTGAAGCTGAAAGAGATCTCCTACGTGCATGCCGAGGCGCATCCGGCCGGCGAGCTGAAACACGGGCCCATCGCCCTCGTCGAGCCGGGTGTTCCGGTGGTGGCCATCGCCACCGAGTGCCACGTGTACCCGAAGATGCTGTCGAACATCCAGGAGGTCAGGGCACGGGGCGCCGACGTCATCGCGGTCGCCACGGAGGGCGACCAGGCCATCGGCGAGATCGCCCAGCATGTGGTGTTCGTGCCGCGCACGCCCGAGTTGCTGGCGCCGGTGGTGGTGACCGTGCCGCTGCAGCTGTTGGCGTACCACATCGCGAAGCTTCGGGGCTGCGACGTGGATCAGCCCCGCAACCTGGCCAAGTCCGTCACGGTCGAGTAGGCGCCCGCCGGCCGAACCGAGGGCTACCCTATGGCCGTGGAGATCGTCGGCTTGGGCGTGGACCTGTGCGAGATCGATCGGATGGAACGGGCTTTGGCCCGCCACCCGACGATGCGAGAACGGGTGTTCACCCCCGAGGAGCGCGCGTACTGTGACGGGAAGGCCCGGCCGGCCGAGTCCTACGCCGCCCGGTTCGCCGCCCGGGAGGCCGTGATCAAAGCCCTCGGTGGCTACCGGGGGAAGCGGTGGCAGGACGTCAGTGTGAGCCGGCATCCGAGCGGCGCGCCGTCGGTCGTCCTTGCGGGCAACGCCAAGGTGCGAGCCGACGCGAACGGCATCTCGCAGGTCCTCATCTCGTTCACTCACGAGCGCGCGCTCGCCGTGGCATTCGCCGTGGCGGTGGCCCGGTGAAGCCGGTCCTCACGCCCTCGGAGGCCGCCAGCCTCGATCGCGAGACCCAGGCCCGAGGCATCGATGCAGCGAGCCTGATGGAGCGGGCCGGCCGGCAGGTGGCCCGAGCGGCCGCTGCAGTCGCCGGTGGCTTCTCGGGGCGCCGCGCCGTCGTCGTGTGCGGAAAGGGGAACAACGGCGGCGACGGACTGGTCGCTGCGCGTCACCTGGCGCGATGGGGGATCCGCACGACGGTCGTGATGATGCAGCCGCCGGAGGCGCTCCGTGAGCCGGCGACCACGAACTTCCGGCGATTGGGCGAGATCGACGTGCGCGTCCGGCCGTTCTCGCCGGCCACGCACGCGCGGGAGCTGGCCCGAGGAGACGTCGCGGTCGACGCGATCTTCGGCACCGGCTTCCGCCGGTTTCCGGAGGGCGAATGGGAGCTGGCCATCGCAGGGCTGAACGATTGGGGCGGTCCCGTCGTGGCCGTGGACATCCCGTCGGGTGTGAACGGCGAGACCGGGGCGGTGGAGGGCGTCGCGGTGACGGCCGACGTGACCGTCACCTTCGGCGCGGCCAAGATCGGGATCGTGCTCCTCCCCGGGGCGCTGCACGCCGGCTTGGTCGAGGTGGTCGACATCGGGTTCCCGGCCGACCTGCTGCGAGCCGACGTGTGGCTGACGGAGGGCGAGGATGTGGCGGCCATGCTGCCCGTCCGGCCGCCGGACACGCACAAGCGCGACGCCGGCGTCGTCGTGGTGATCGGCGGGTCGAGGTTGATGACCGGGGCCGTGAGCCTGATGGGCGAGGCGGCGTACCGAGCCGGCGCCGGGCTGGTGAGCGTGGCCGTGCCGGAGGGCATCCTGCCGGTGGTGCAGGCGGCGCTCCGGGAGACGACGTTCATCCCGCTGCCGACGACGGATGCGGGCACGGTCTCCGGGCCGGTCGATCGTCTGGACGAGGTGGTGGGGTCGGCGGACGCGGTCGCCATCGGCCCGGGGATGACCACCAACGAGGAGACCGCCGCGTTCATCCGGTCGTTCGTCCGGTCATGTCCCGTGCCGATCGTCGTCGACGCCGACGGGCTGAACGCATTCGCCGGGAGGACCGCGGAACTCGCCGACCGCCGCACGGACGCCGTTCTCACCCCGCACGCCGGCGAGTTCGCCAGGCTCGCCGATATCACCTCCGCTGAGGTTGGCGCCGACCGCGTGGGCCACGCCCGGAAGCTCGCGTCCGACGTCCAGGCCACCGTCCTGTTGAAGGGGAGCCGAACCGTGATCGCCTCCCCGGAGGGCCGCGTTCGCATCAACCCGACCGGCGGGCCCTTCCTCGCGACCGGGGGGACGGGTGACGTACTGACCGGGATGATCGCCGGGCTGCTCGCACGGGGGCTGGCCCCGATCGATGCAGCCACGGCCGGAGCCTATCTCCACGGGATGGCCGGCTCGCTTGCGGGAAGGGAGAAAGGCGAGGGCGCCACGGCTGGTGACGTCCTGGCACAGGTATCGGATGCCATCGCGGGGGTCCTGGGCCGTTGATCCGGTACCGCCCCACGGTCGTCGAGGTGGACCTCGACGCCATCCGCCACAATGTCCGACTCCTCATGCCGCCCGGCGCCGAGCTCATGGCCGTGGTCAAGGGCGACGGCTACGGCCACGGCGACGCCCACGTGGCCAGGGCGGCGCTCGACGTGGGGGCCACGTGGGTGGGGGTGGCCCTGGTCGAGGAGGGCCTACGCCTCCGGGAGCACGGGATCGATGCGCCGGTGCTGGTCCTCTCGGAGTTCCCGCCGGGGGCGGAGAAGGAGGCGCTCGCCGCCAACCTCGTCCCCAGCGTGTACACCGAGGACGGGCTGGCCCGCGTGCTCGAGGCAGCCGGCAGCGTCGGGCGCCCGGTGGGCGTGCACGTGAAGGTCGACACCGGGATGCACCGGGTCGGGGTGTGGCCGCCGGACCGTGCCCCGGGCCTCGTCGACCGGGTGGCGGTGGCGGGACTCGAGGTCGAGGGGCTGTTCACGCACTTCGCCCGATCCGAGGAGGACGAGCGGACGACCGGGGAGCAGCTCGCGTGGTTCCTCGAGGTCGTCGAGGCCGTGCGCTCCGCGGGGCACGCCCCGCGCCTCGTCCACGCGGCGAACACCGGGGCCACGATCCGGCATCCGGCGTCGCACCTGGACCTGGTGCGGCCGGGGATCGGCCTGTACGGGATCCTGCCGGCGCCCGGCGTCGGCGAGGAGCTCGGGCTGCGGCCGGCGCTCCGCTGGCGGAGCCAGGTGGCGTTCGTCAAGCGGCTCCCGGCCGGGGAGGCGACCTCCTACGGGCACCACTACCGGCTCGAGGAGGACGCCTGGGTGGCCA
>JBIOUU010000131.1:0-3724 GCA_044867345.1 Actinomycetota bacterium | reverse complement strand
CTCGGACCAAGATCGCGCCGTGTGGGAGGCTTCGGGCAGCCCGGATCTAACAGCCGGGAAGACCTCTGACGAGACGTACGAACCGAATGGCCCCTCATCACCCTCTTCTGCCCCAACCGCTCAGGCTGACGGCGGCCTCTTCTTCCTGGATCTCTCAGCACTCCCAACGGACCCGACTGAACTGCGGGCGAAGATCGAGAGCCGAGAGATCGAGGGCGGTCCCCCGGGCGATGCGGAGACGTTCACGATCATCGGCGACCTGCTTCGCGAGACCTATGCCCCTCCGGCACTCCGGGCAGCCCTCTACGAGGTCGCCGCCGGATTGCCCGGTGTCGAGCTCGTGGGCGAGACCGAGGATTCCGAGGGGCGAGAGGGCGTAAGGGTGGCCTACACGAGCGATGGCATCCGGCACGAGCTGATCTTCGATCCAAATACCTCCGCCCTTCTCGGCGAGCGAGATGTCGTGGTGGACCCAGGCCCGACCCATCTCCACGTCAAGGCAGGGGCGGTCGTGGGATGGGCCGCCTACCTCAGCTCTGGCATCGTCGATTCGATCTCCGCCCGGCCATGATCAGCCCGGGATGACCTTGCCGTAGCGAACGCCCAGCGCCGGCACCCGTACCAGCTCCCCTTTCTTGTTCCTCACCAGGTAGGTGTTGGCCGGCTCGTCCCATGCCTCCAGCACGCCCACGGCCTCGCTCACGTAGCCGTTGGGCAGTTCGTACTGGAACGACACCCGCCTGCCGATGTCGCTCGGGGACACAAGGTTCTGCCTGGCCGGCACGGCACCACCGTACCGGGCTGATCCATCGCGACTCAACTCTCGTGGAAGAGGGTGCTGGATTCGGCCCGTTGAAGGGCCGACAGTAGCGGCGTGGCCGACCGGAACCTGCCTCCCATGGGGCACTACGCCCGCGCCACGCTTACCGTCGTGGCCGTCCTGGCCGTGCTGGCGGCGGCGTGGGCCGTCCGGGCCACGCTGCTGTTGGTGCTGGTGGCGGCCGTTCTCGCGGTCGGGTTGGATCCTTCGGTACGGCGCCTCCAGCGCATGCGGGTGTCGCGTGGCTGGGCCGTCGTGCTCATCTTCCTGGCCTCCATCGGGTTCCTCGTGCTGTTCGGCCTGCTGGTGATCCCGCCGTTGGTGCGGGAGGTGCGCGAGCTCGCTTCCGACATCCCCGGGTATGTCGCCCGCCTGAAGACCTCACACGGATGGGTCGGCGACCTCGAGCGCAAGTATCACCTGTCCACCAGGCTGAGGGAGCTCACCGATCGGCTGCCCAGCCTGGCCTCGGCGTCGCTGGGACGCATCCTCGGCATCACCAAGAGCGTGGCCAGCGTCATCTTCAACGTCCTCACGATCTCCATCCTTACCGTCTACTTCCTGCTGTCGCTGCCTCGTACCCAGGCGGGCGTCCAGGGGCTGTTCCGGGGAGAGCATCGCCGCCGCGACGTCCGCATGTTCCAGGAGGCGCTCGAGCGGGTGGGCGGCTACGTCTCGGGCAATATCGCCGTATCGATCATCGCCGGGTTGGGAGCGTTCATCTTCCTCCGCATCTTCGGGATCCCCTTCGCCGCTGCCCTCGCCATGTGGGTAGCCATCGCCGACCTCATCCCGACGGTGGGGGCCACGCTCGGCGCTCTCGCGGCGGTCATCGTGGCCTTCTTCTCCTCCATACCCGACGGCATCGCCACGGTGATCTACTTCATCGTTTACCAGCAGGTCGAGAACTACGTGATCGTCCCGAGGGTCATGAAGAAAGCGGTCGACCTGTCGCCCGCCGCTGTGATCGTCAGCGTGTTGATCGGGGGGAGCCTCGCTGGGTTCGCCGGCGCGCTGCTGGCTCTCCCACTGGCCGCGGCCGCGAAGGTGGTCGTGCGCGACGTCTGGCTACGCCCCCGCGAGGGGGCAGCCGAAGAGAGCGTCGAGGCCTGACCTAAGGTTTGGTGATCCTGGCGGCCCGGCCGGCCGGTGGCTCCGCGAAGGCCTCCGGGTGGAGGTTCCATGCCAGGACCTCCAAGCCGTCCACGATCCTCGGACCTGGCCGAGAGAAATAGGACGAAGCGTCCACCGCGAACACGGTTCCGAGCCGGGCGGCAGGGGTTTCGGCGAACTGGGCCAGGTCGAACAGCCGCACCGCCTCTGCCTTCGCCTCGTCCAGGTAGTAGCCGCACGGCATGAACACCACGACCTCAGGGGCCGCCTCGGCCACCTCCTGCCAGGTCACCCGCCGCGATGGCTGGTCGCGCTCATTCAAGACGTTGGTCCCTCCACATAGCGCCACCATGCCGGGGATCCAATGCCCCGCCGCGAACGGGGGCTCGCTCCACTCGAGGCAGAGCGTGCGGATCGATGGCAAGCCCTTCGCTCCCGATCGCACCCGCTCGATGCGTTCGTGGAGATCGGCCGCGATGTGGCCTGCTCGCTGCGCCGTCCCTGTGGCACGGCCCACCGCCACGACGCACTGCACGATGTCCTCGATCGACTTGGGGTCGAGCGAGACGACCTCCGAGGTGCACCCCAGCTCGGCGAGCGCGTCCTCCACCTGCCCCGACGGCACCGCGCACACGCGGCACAGATCCTGGGCCAGGATGAGGTCTGGCTGGATCTGCTGGATGAGGTCCTTGTCGAGCACGTAGATGGGCTCCTGCCGGGCCATGAACGAACCGACCAGGTGATCGACCTCCCCCGCCGTGAGGGAGCGGCCCTGGGGAAGCGCCGTATCCGAGACCACCGGCTTTGCCCTCGCCTCCGCCGGAAAGTCGCACTCGTAGGTGACGCCTTCCAGCTGTTCCCCCAGTCCCAGGGCGAACACGATCTCTGTGGCGGAGGGAAGGAGCGAGACGATCTTCACGACGCCATCAGCGAGGCAGCGCCCCCAGTCGGAACGGACTCTCCACGAGGTCGCCCAGCGCCTTCATGGCCCGACCCGCCTCAGCGCCGTCCAGGACCCGGTGGTCGAAGGACAGAGACAGAGTGGTGGCGGGCCTCGCCTCCACCCTTCCCCTCACCACAAGCGCCCTGGGCTCGATCAACCCGATGGCCAGGATGGCCGACTCCGGATGGTTGATGATCGGCGTGCCGAAATCGGCCCCGAAGGAGCCGACGTTCGTGACCGTGACCGTGCCGCCGGTAAGGTCCTCCGGCGAAGAACGGCCCTCTCGCGCTGCCTGGACGAGCCGCGCGATGTCGCGGGCGAGGTCGCGGATCCCGAGCCGATCGGCATGCCGGACCACAGGGACGAGGAGGCCTCGGTCGGTCTCGGTGGCGATGCCCACGTGGACGTCGCCTCGCACCAGGATCTCCAAAGCCTCGGCGTCGAACGTGGCGTTGAGGGAGGGGAACCGCTTCACGATCTCGACGAAAGCACGCACCAGGATGGGGAGCGCGGTCAGGCGCGACCCCGTCTCACGTTCGAGCTCCGCGCGGAACGCCTCGAGGGGACCAGCGTCGATGGCGAGGAAGGTGGTGACATGCGGGATCTCTCTGGCCGACCTCGCCATTTTCTCCGCGGTGAGGCGGCGCACCCCACGGACGGGGATGCGCTGGTCGCCGGCGGCAGCCGGGGCAGTGACCGCCTCGCCCCCCCGTTTGCCTCCCGCGGCCGCGTTCGTCACGTCGTCTCGAGTGACTCGTCCGTCCGGGCCGGTGCCCGCGACCGAGGACAGGTCGACGCCCAGCTCTTTGGCCAACCGACGGACCGGAGGGGAGGCCGGCACCGGTGTC
>JBIOUU010000130.1:0-2938 GCA_044867345.1 Actinomycetota bacterium | reverse complement strand
TCCCCGCTCCGCCGGACCAGATGCACGACCAGCCACACCGGGGCCAAGCCGAAGACGATGTCGACGACCTGTCGAGCCAGCTCGACATTGCGAAAGAGCCCCACGGCAACGCCGCGGTTCACCGGCGCCTGGAAGAAGCTGAGGATGGCATCGACGGCGCTGGCCAGCAGCGAGAGCGACAGAACGACCAGGACTTCCTCGGCGAGCACCCGCCGCGTTGCCGGGAGCCCAGCGGTGGGGCCGGGAGCGCCCCTCAGCCGCTGGTCGATCTGGGCCATGCGCTCACTGTACGGGGCGGGACCGCGTCCGGACGAAGGAGGTTGGGTTGGAGGTCAGGGTTCGGGAGAGGCGGGAGGAGCCGTGCACTCCCAGATGCGTAGCTCCCACAAAAGCCGGCTGCCCCGGCGGATGAACCGAACCACGCCCGAGTCCATGAGACGGCGGACCACGGCAACCTCACCGATCTTGCCGGGAAGAGGAAGCATCCGTTCGCGGAGCTTTCGCATGCGGCCGCCGAAGATGCGGCGGGCCGCTCGAAGCACGGCGCCTTCGTCCTGGATCGAACCCGTCGGGAGGTACAGCCGGCCACCGGGCGCGAGGTGGTCCCTGGAATCCTCGAGCATCGCCACCGGCACCTCCGCACCAGTGGGGCCGCCGCTGTAGCCGCCGGGGAACCAGTCGGACGCGGCGGCGATGTCGTCGGGGATGCCGGAGACGTCGCCGATGACCACGTCGGCTCGGATCCCCACGAGCGGCTCGAACAGGCTGCCCTGTCGAAAGTCGACGGCCCTGGTGAGGCCGAGCAGCTCGGCGTTGTGGCGGGCCACCTCGACCGCCTTCGGGTTGATCTCCGTCCCGAATACCCGCCCCGCCCCCAGCCGAGCGGCCACGAACGACAGCACGCCGGATCCCGCCCCCACGTCGATCACGGTGTCGCCGGGATTGATGGTCATGCCCTCGGCGACCTCGAAGCTCGTCCGGGTCGGGGCGAACACGCCCGGGGCGAGCACGATGGTGAAGGGGCCTTCGCGCCCGTCCCAGGTGTAGGGCCACTCCTCCTGGTGGTGCATGCTGTGCACATGGTACCCGGGCAGTCGGTTCGTTGCTCCGCCGAGCCGCAGCCCCGTCATAATCGATGCCGATCAACCGTCGGAGGAAGCCATTGGACATCGACATTCGGCCGGTCGCGCCCGACGAGTTCCCCGATTTCGCCCGCACGGATGAGAGCGCCTTCGGGGAGCACCTTCGTCCCGAGGATCTCGAGAGCAACCTCAAGGTGTTCGAGTTCGATCGATCGCTGGCGGCATTCGAGGCCGGGTCCATCGTGGCGACGGCGGGTGCGTTCTCCCTTCACCTCACCGTGCCGGGAGGAACGCTCCCCATGCCTGGCGTGACCGCGGTTGCGGTGCGCCCCACCCATCGGCGGCGAGGCCTCCTCACTTCGATGATGCGTCGCCAGCTGGACGACTTCCGTGAGGCCGGCGAGGCCCTGGCCGGGCTGTGGGCCTCGGAAGGTGCCATCTATCAGCGGTTCGGGTATGGGCTGGCCACACTGGTTGGAGGGTTCGAGATCGAACGCCAACGGACGTCCTTCGCCAGGAACGTCGAACGGCGCGGGGACGTGTCCCTGGTTGACCGGGACGAGGCCATGAAGGTCTTTCCACAGATTCATGACCGAGTGGTGGAGCGATACCCCGGCATGTTCGCCCGGACGCCCGCCTTCTGGGAGGTCGAATTCGCCGACCCCGAGCACCGACGGCAGGGAGCGAGTCCGCTGTTCTTCGCCGTCTACGAAGCGGCGGAGGGGCCGGATGGTTATGTGGCGTATCGGGTGAAGCACGATTGGCCGCATGGCCTGCCCAGCAACCTCCTTCGGGTCCAGGAGCTGATGGCCGCCACGACAGAGGCCTACGCGGCGCTGTGGAGGTTCTGCTTCGACATGGACCTGGTTGGCACGATCGAGGCGTGGGGGCGGCCTGCCGATGAGCCCCTTCTTCACATGCTGGCTCACCCCAGGGCCCTGCGGTTCTCTCTCGGCGACGGCCTGTGGCTCCGCCTGATCGACATACCGGCCGCGCTGTCCGGTCGAAGGTATTCGGCCCAGGGCCGTATGAGGTTCGAAGTGAGGGACTCGTTCTGCCCTTGGAACGAGGGCCGCTACGAGCTGGAAGGAGGCCCGGAGGGAGCCGAATGCCGGCCCACGGAGAAGCCTGCCGACCTCATCGTGGACATCGCCGATCTCGCTGCCGCGTACCTGGGAGGCACACGGTTCAGCACGCTGGGGCGGGCCGCTCGCGTGGAGGAGGTGGAGTCCGGGGCGCTCGGTCGGGCCGACGCGATGTTCGCGTGGGATCCGGGGCCGTGGTGCGCCCACGTCTTCTGAAGCTTGGGACGTGCCTCTTGGAGGCTACCGGCCGGTGGCCGAGAAGTGCATGTAGTCGCGGGTTCCCGACCAATATCCGCCCCAACCCCAACCGATCGAGGCGAACGCCTTCACGACAACGTCTCCCGCGTGGATCATGCCTTTGGCTCGGAGCGAACGGTTCACGTACGGTGCGCCCGCGGGGGGAAGGACCGTTCCGCCGCTGGTGACGTACGGGTTCTGGATGGGGTTGATGTCGATGGCCCAGCCGTACGCGTGCTGCGACCAGGCCGTTCCTCGGGTCACCGGGCGGCAATTGAAGGCGGAGGTGTTGTTGGCGGCCATGGAACGGTCGTCGTCTCCGTAGTACACGTCGACCAGCCGCATGCGTCGGATGGGAAAGCGTGCCGCGAACAGCTTGCCGAACACCTTGACCACGGCGCCGGCCACGTTCTTGTGCACGACCATTTCGCCTCTGTGCACGGCTCCGTCGTAGCCCCAAAAGGACATCCGCAGGTATCTGAGGTACTTGATCGGCACCGGGCAGCCACGGTGCCACGAATACTTCATCCGCGT
>JBIOUU010000129.1:0-3727 GCA_044867345.1 Actinomycetota bacterium | reverse complement strand
AGGACCCGCCCCATCGCGTCGTAGCTGCGCGGGAGGCCGGCGAAGAGGCCTCGGGCCCGGACGGTCCGCTCCCCCGGTGGGACGACCGCGCGCATGGCGGCGAGCCTACCGGCTCGGGCTGCTCGCTGCGGCCGGAGCGCGGGGAGGACGAGGTCCATGGTCGGGCAGGCCTCGCCCGGCGGCATCCGGCTAGGATGGATGGCAGGTTCGAGGTCTCGCTCGGCGGCGAGGCCTCTTCGAGGAGCTCCCGGAGGTACGGCGATGGCAGAGAGAGTCCGCATCACCTACGCCACGATGACGGCCGACAACCCCAAGCTCCACGCCGATTACGAGGAGGGCGTGAGGACGGCGAGATCCTGGCTGGGGCAGAAGCACCAGTTCTACGTGAACGGTGAGGCCCGAGAGGGCGAGGGCTACGAGGAAGAACGATCCCCGATCGATCGGGACGTCCTCATCGGGTACTTCGCCAAGGCCACCAGGCAGGACGCCAAGGACGCCATCGAGGCGGCCAGGAAGTTCTCCCCGAAGTGGTCGGGGACGCCCTGGCAGGAGCGGGTCAAGATCATGCGGCAGGCCGCGGACGTCATCTCCGACCGCGTCTACGAGCTGGCCGCGCTGATGGCCATCGAAGTGGGAAAGAGTCGGTTGGAGGCCATCGGCGACGTCGAGGAGACAGCCGATCTCATCCGCTACTACTGCAAGCAGATCGAGGACAACCAGGGGTTCACCTTTCAGATGGGCGCCCTGTCCGAGAAGGAGCACAACCGAAGCGTCCTCAAGCCCTACGGGGTCTGGGGCGTGATCAGTCCGTTCAACTTTCCCATGGCCCTGGCTGGAGGGCCGGCCGGCGGAGCTCTGGTGGCGGGCAACACCGTGGTGTTCAAGCCCTCGCACCAGGGCTACTTCACCGGCCTGAAGCTGCACGAGTGCCTTCGCGACGGGGGCGTGCCTCCCGGCGCCTTCCACGTCTTGACCGGGCCGGGAAGCACTGTGGGCGAGGAGATCTACACCAATCCGGACGTCGATGGCCTTACGTTCACCGGGTCGTACGCGGTCGGGATGCAGAT
Source organism: Actinomycetota bacterium (assembly GCA_044867345.1). GTDB lineage: Bacteria > Actinomycetota > UBA4738 > UBA4738 > HRBIN12 > AC-69. The sequence continues at coordinate 2,660 of JBIOUU010000129.1, read as the reverse complement.
CTACAAGAACTTCGCCAAGGACTATCCCAAGCCGGCCATCTGCGAGATGGGTGGGAAGAACCCGGCCATCGTGTCGGCCAAGGCCGACCTCGACAAGGCCACCGAAGGCGTGATGCGGTCGGCCTTCGGGTTCTCCGGGCAGAAGTGCTCGGCAACCTCTCGCGTGTACGTGGAGCGGCCGGTGTACGACCAGTTCGTGAACAAGCTCGTCGAGAAGGCCTCGATGTTGAAGGTCGGCGACCCGCTGGAACGCGACACCTACACGGGACCGGTCATCAACGAGAAGGCCGTCCAGACGTTCGAGAAGGCGGTCCAGGACGTGAAGAAGGGCGGTGGCAAGGTTCTCCTGGGAGGGGAGCGGATCAAGGAGGGCGACCTGGCCCGTGGCCTGTTCGTCAAGCCGACCGTCGTCGAGGCGCCCCTGGACAACCGGGTGTGGAAGGACGAACTGTTCGTCCCGTTCGTCGCCGTGGCCCCCGTCGAATCGTTGGAGGAAGCGCTGGACCGAGCCAACGACACCGAGTACGGGCTCACCGCGGGCTTCTACTCCGAGGACCAGGACGAGATCAGGAAGTTCCTGGACAACATCGAATCGGGGGTCGTGTACGTGAACCGGAAGGCCGGAGCGACCACCGGGGCCTGGCCGGGGATGCAGCCATTCGGCGGATGGAAGGGGTCCGGAACGACGGGAAAGGCCGGGGGCGGCCTCCATTACGTCCAGCAGTATCTCCGCGAGCAAAGCCAGACCGTCATCGAGGACTGACCTGGAAGCACGGCGTCGCCTCGACGAAGAGCCGGCCGTCCACTCGGCCATCTTCGAGCTGGGGACAGCCGGAGCTCCTCCCGGGTGGGCCGAGCTGGCCGGCTGCACGGAGCCTCGACTGGCCACCCAGATCCCCGGTCCGAAGGCCCGCGCGCTGATCGAGGCCGACGCTCGGGTCACCAGCCCGTCGCTGCCGCGAGCCTATGGCTTTGCGCCGGCGCGGGGAGCGGGCGCCATGGTGGAGGACGTCGACGGCAACGTCCTGCTGGACCTGAACGCCGGCATCGCGGTCTGTTCGACCGGCCACGCCCACCCGAGGGTCGTTCGGGCCATCGCCGACCAAGCCGAACGTCTTCTCCACTACTCGGCCAGCGACTTCTTCCTCCCGATTTATGCGGAGACGTGCGCGCGGCTGGACCAGATCGCACCCATGTCTGGACCCACTCGGACGTTCCTCACGAACTCAGGGACGGAGGCGGTCGAGGCGGCCATCAAGCTGGCACGGCACCACACCGGGCGGCCCTATCTGATCTCCTTCATCGGCTCGTTCCACGGGAGGTCGTATGGCAGCGTGTCGCTCACGGCCTCCAAGGCCCGCTACCACGAAGGGTTCGGGCCCCTCCTTCCGGGCGTGTTCTACGCACCGTACGGGGAAGAAGGCCCCGGCTACATCGACGACGTGATCTTCAAGCGACTGGCCCCGCCCTCCGAGATCGCCGCGATCGTGGTGGAGCCGGTGCTGGGCGAGGGCGGATACGTCATTCCATCATGGGAATTTATGCCCCGGTTGCGAGACATGTGCTCCGAGCACGGCATCCTGTTGGTGGCCGATGAAGTTCAGTCGGGGATGGGTCGAACCGGCAAGATGTGGGCCCTCGAGCACTTCGGTGTCTCACCCGACATCGTCCTCGCGGGCAAGGGGATCGCCAGTGGCATGCCGCTCGCCGCGATGACCGCCAGGGCGGAGATCATGACCTGGCCCATGGGCGCCCACGGCTCCACGTACGGAGGTAACCCGGTGTCATGCGCGGCGGCCTTGGCCACGATCGACCTCATCGAGCGTGAGTTGATGGGGAACGCGGAGCGGATGGGCAGATTCCTGTTGGACGGGCTTCGCTCAGTGGCCGGGCGTCAGCGGCTGATTCGAGATACCCGGGGCCTGGGCCTGATGATCGGCATTGAGTTCGCGGACGCCGAGACGGCCGACGCCGTCGAGGTGGCCTGCTTCCTTCGAGGAGCCCTGGTCCTCCGAGCCGGGGACACCACGGTTCGGATCGCTCCCCCGCTGGTCATCAACCAGGCCCAGGCGGCCACGGCGATCCGCATCTTCGAGGAAGCCTGCGTCGACGTGGCCCGGGTGGGACCAGGAGCGTTCCGGCGGGCGGTGGGCCCATTCGAAGCCGGTCCAGAGACTCCCCAGACCGCCTGACGGCTGTGCCGCTGCGCATCGACACTCTCACCGTCGATGCTCACGACCCGACCCGGGAGGCCGAGTTCTGGGCGGCCGCACTGGGGTTTGAGGTTGAATCTTCGGACGAGGGGGATGAGGTCGTCATTGCCGCGGCCGACGGCTCTGCGGTTCGGATCCTCTTCGGCAAGGTTGGCGACGAAAAGGTCGTCAAGAACCGGCTCCATCTGGACCTCCGGCCCAATCGGACTCGCGACGAGGAAGTCGACCGACTTCGATCCCTGGGAGCGACCGTCCTGGAGGGGTTCGGCGGACCGACATCGACGTGGACTGTCATGCAGGACCCGGAAGGCAACGAGTTCTGCGTGTTGCGAGGACCGGACGACCCAGTGCCGCCGGGCGGTCAGAGGATCGAACCGTTCGATGCCTGACGCTGGCAAGTTGGCGTCGATGGGCGATGCCATTCGTGAGCTCGTCCGCGACGGCGAC
>JBIOUU010000128.1:0-8315 GCA_044867345.1 Actinomycetota bacterium | reverse complement strand
CGCTCATGAGAACGGCCGAACGGGGAGCGAGTACGCGCCGGACGACCGTCGCTGCGCCCCGGTCCCCGTTTCGGCGGGCGGCCGGCGCGGCCGCAGGCCCAGTCCTCATCGTTGCCGTCGTGCTGGTCGCGATGCGAGGGTTCGCGTTCGCCGATCTCCTGTCCAACCAGCATCCGGACGTCCTGTCGTTCTGGCTCCCCCGGTCCTGCCTGCTGGGCCGGAGCCTGGCTGCCGGGCACGTGCCCCTGTGGAACCCGTTCGAGATGGCAGGGACGCCCTTCGCCGCCGATCCTCAGTCGGGCTGGCTGTACCTCCCGTGGATGCTTCTGTCGTGGCTGCTCCCCTGCGGAGCCGGCGTGCGGGCGTTCATCGTCCTTCAGCCGCTGCTGGCCGGATTGGGTTTGTTCTGGTTCCTGCGGAAGGAGCGGTTGCACAGGATGGCGGCCACGGTCGGCGGCCTGTCGCTGGCGATGATGGTCGCGGCGTCGAACCTTTCGATCAGCCTCCCGTTCGCCGCGACGCTCGCGTGGACGCCGCTCGTCCTCGTCGGCGCGTCGGGCTTCCTGTCGGGACGGGGCTGGTTGAGCCGGCTCCTGTGGCTCGCACTCGGCGCGCTCGCGTGGGGGCAGGTGGCCAGCGCCCACCTGTCGCACGGCCTGCTCGTGTCCACGGCCGTCGCCATGACGTATGTGGCCTCGCGCACCATCCACGACATCCGGGTCGGCGGATCCTCGACACCTGCTGCTGTGGGCCTGGCGCTCCTCTTCTTGGCGTTCCTGCCGATCGCGAACCTGGCCATCCTGGTCCCTCGGTTCGCGCTGATCCCGAACACCAGCTTGCGTGGCGGTTACGCGGCGCTCGGGGGCACGCTCGCTCGGATCTCCGGCGTGGAGGACCGTCCGATACCCACGAGCGGGATCTGGAGCGCCTGGCCGCTGTCGTTGGCGAGCGCGCCGGGAGCGTACGCGGGCGCGGCCGTGTTGCTCACGATCCCCGCGGCGTTCCGAGCCCGAGGCTATCGGTTCCTGATGGCCGCTTTCGTCGCCGTCGGTGGTGTGGCCTACGCGTTGACGCTCAACCTGTTCGTGGGAGCCGGGTGGTTCCGGGACCTCGTGCTGCGCCTCCCCTACGGCGACGTCTACCTCCACAACCCGGGACGGCTGCGATATGTCGTGCTCCTCGTGGGCCCAGTGCTTGGAGCCATTGGGCTGCAAGGGTTCCTGGAACGGCTTCCCTCGCGCCGGGAGGCCGCATGGTGGTTGGGCGGAGCCGCGGCCCTCTTCGTCGGGCTCCCGGTCCTGCTCGGCGCGCACCCGGAGCGGTTCGTGGTCTTCGCCCTGGGGATGGCCGCGACGGTGCCGGTCCTGTTCGGCGTGTTCCGGAGGAGGCGATGGGCGGGCAAGGCGCTTCCGCTCGTGCTTGCAGCGGAACTGCTCGGCGGGGCGCTCTGGTCCTCGGCGTACCGGGGCGGCACGGTGTATGTGGGTCTGGAGGGCCACACGCACCCAGCCCTCGCACCGCAGCCGCTTCGATGGCCCGAGGTGCCGATGGACCGATACCTCGAGGCGGGGCCGATCGCGCGATACCTTCAGAACCGAAGCGAGTGGGCGCGCTACCTCGCGTGGATCCCTCCTGCCGCCTACTTCAACAAGGGTTACCTTTTCTCGCAGAAGCCCGAGGACTGGCCGGCACTGCTCCTCGGCCGGGCCGTGTTGTTCCGGTTGCACGACGCGTTGGGGTACTCGCCGATCCAACTGCCTCGCTACTGGTCGTACGTCCGCGCCACGAACCGGCTGCCGGTCTTCTACAACGCCGCGGTCCTCCAACTCCCGTCGCTCGAGGACCTGCGGTTACTCGGTGTCCGATACGTGATCGGGGTGCAAGGGGTCGGCCTGCCACCCGGGTTGTCCGGCTCGGTGGTCGCCTCGGAGCGCGGATACGACCTGTACCGGGTGGTGGGGTCCGAACCCAGAGCGTCCGTGGTCTCGGATTGGAAGGAGGTTCCCGGCGGTGTCGAGGCCCTCGAGGCGATCCGGGAGGGCGGGTTCGATCCGGCCACGAGCGCGGTCGTGGAAGGCGAACCGGGGTTCTCCGCGCCCGGCCGGCCGGGCACGCTTGCCGGAAGCGCGACGTACCGTGAGGCAGCTCCCGAGGACGTGTCGATCACGGCATCGGCGGCGGCGGCGTCCATCGTCGTTGTTCGCAACGCATGGGACGGCGGGTGGTCGGCCACCGTCGACGGGCGGCCGGCCCCAGTGCTTCGAGCCGATTACTTCCTCCAGGGCGTGGCCGTCCCGGCTGGGACCCACGAGATCCGTCTGACCTACCGCGACCCGATGATCGGACGGGGGCTGGCGCTCTCGGCGATCATCTGGCTGGGCTGGCTCGCCGCCCTGGCCGGCGCGGTGATCGAGGAGCGACGGCGGCCCAGATCGGTCGAAGGAAGCTAGGCGGCGCGGCCTTCTTCCGCCCGGCGGCGGAGCTCGGCGGCGATCAGCTCGTCGATGTCACCGTCCAATACTCGGTCCACGTCGCTGATCGCGAGGTTCGTCCGGTGGTCCTTCACCAGCCGGTACGGCGCGAGGACGTAGGAGCGGATCTGCGAGCCGAAGTCGATCCCCCGGCGTTCGCCCCGAAGCGTCTCCAGCTTCTGCTGCTGCTCCCGTCGCATCCGCTCGGCCAGCCGGGCCTTGAGGATCCGCATGGCCACCGCCCGATTCTGGAGCTGCGACCTCTCGTTCTGGCACGCGGCGGTGATGTCGGTGGGGAGATGCGTGATCCGCACGGCCGAGTCCGTCGTGTTCACCGATTGCCCACCGGGACCCGTTGACCGGTACACGTCGATCCGGAGGTCCTTGGGGTCGATCTCGATGTCCTCCTCGTCGGTCTCCTCGAGGAGTGGGATGACATCGAGGCTGGCGAACGAGGTGTGGCGGCGCTTGGCCGCATCGAACGGCGAGATCCGCACGAGGCGATGCACGCCCCGCTCCGTTGAGAGGAGACCGTACGCGTTGGGCCCGTGGACGATGAACGTGGAGCTCTTGATCCCCGCCTCCTCCCCCGGCAGGATCTCGTCGACCTCGACGTCGAACCCGTGGCGCTCCGCCCACCGCAGGTACATCCGCAGCAGCATCTCCGCCCAGTCCTGAGACTCGGTGCCGCCCGCGCCGGCGTGGAGGGTGGCGACGGCGTTGTTGCGATCGTACTCGCCTCCGAGGAGCGCGGTCAGCTCGAGCTTGTCGATCTCCGACTCGAGGGCCGTGACGGTCTGCTCGAGCTCCCGCTCGAGCTCGGGATCGGCCTCCTGTCCGAGAAGCTCGTCGATGGCTCGGGCGTCGGCCAGACGGCGTTCCAGGGACTCGAAGCGATCGATGTCGGCCCGCAGGCGGGCCAGGCGCGTGGTCAGCTGCTGGCCACGCGCGGGGTCGTCCCAAAGGGACGGGTCGGAGGCCTGCCGCTCCAGCTCCGCCGCCTGCGCGCGCTTGGCCTCGACGTCAAAGGAACTCCTTGGCGGAGGCGATGCGCTGGGACAGATGCTCGATCCGCTCGGTGAAGTCGCTCACGCGACCTATCGTACCCGGCGTCCCAACCGGTGCCGCGCATCACCAGGGATCCGTGGCGCCCGGCACCGCGACGAGCGGCCCACGAGCCGTACGGTGCATCCAGAGCTGCGGGACGCGCAGCCAGGATGGAGGAGGGAACCATGAGCGTGAGGATCGAGGCACTGAGGACGAGGACCCGGACCCCGCAGACCGCATGGCTGGTGGCGGTGGCGGGGCTCCTGGCGGTGCTCGCCGTTCTGACCCTCCTCGGCAGGATCGGGTCCGACACGAGGGTCCCGGCGCGGCCGCCGGCCGTCGCCACCCAGGTGGGCTCCACGCCCGTCGGGTCCACGACCGGCGCGGCGATCAAGGCCGTGGCCAACGACCCTTACCTCCGCGTGCGGCCTTCCGTTGACGCAAGCGGCGCCGGCGCGGAGGCCACCACTTTCTCAGTCAACGAGCCCGGGTTCGGTCCGAACTTCAACATGGGGCGGATCTGCCCGAAGTGCTGGTAGCAGGGACCGCTACCGCGCTGGAGCCGGCCGGGCGGAACCGCCCGGCCGGCTCTCCAACGAGGCGAGCTCGGCCACGGCGCGGTCAGGCCACGGCGCCGTGGCACTTCTTGTACTTCTTGCCCGAGCCGCACGGGCACGGCGCGTTGCGGGGCACCTTGCCGCTCACGGCCTGGGCCCCAGCGGCCTCGTCGGCCTCTCCCCGGCTGGTCACCACTCGCTGAGGCCGAGGCCGGGACGGCTCGTCCTGGCGGACCAGCTCGACCCGGAAGATGTAGCGCACGAACTCCTCCCGGATGCCTTGCGTGAGCTCCTCGAACATGTCGAATGCCTCGCGCCGGTACTCGGTGAGGGGGTCGCGCTGGCCGTACGCCCGGAGATGGATGCCCTCCTGCAGGTAGTCCATCTCGTAAAGGTGCTCGCGCCACTTGTTATCGGTCAGCGACATGAGCACCATCCGCTCCAGCTCCCGCATGACCTGCGACCCGACCGCCTGCTCCTTCTCCTCGTACAGGGCCAGGGCGTCGGTCAGGACCATCTCGGTGAGCTCGGGCGCCGTACCCGCCTGCTCCAGGTCCTGCCTGGTCAGCCGGGTCGGGTACAGCTCGGTCAACCCGGCCAGCAGCGCGTCGAGGTCCCACTCTTCGGAGAACGTCTTGTCGCCGATCCACTGCGAGACCGTGCCCTCAACGACGTCGGTAACGAAGTCGAGGGCCTGCTCCTTGAAGTCCGCGCCGTTCAGGATCTTCTCGCGCTCACCGTAGATCACCTGGCGCTGGGTGTTCATGACGTCGTCGTACTTCAGGATGTTCTTGCGTCGCTCGAAGTTCAGCTCCTCGATCTGCCGCTGGGCGCTCTCCACCGCCCGCGTCACCATCCGGGCCGCGATGGGCTCGTCCTCGGGCCACTTCAGCCGGTCCATGATGGACGACACGCGATCGGAGGCGAACATCCGCATCAGGTCGTCCTCCAGCGAGAGGTAGAACCGGGACTCACCGGGGTCGCCCTGGCGGCCGGACCGCCCTCGGAGCTGGTTGTCGATGCGGCGTGACTCGTGGCGCTCCGTCCCCAGCACGTACAGCCCGCCCAGGCCGACGACCTCGTCGTGCTCGGCGTCGGTCTGCTGCTTGAACTTCCGAAAGATGGGGTCGTAGTCCTCCTCGTAGGCGGCCTGCTCCTCCTCGTCCATCTCGAACATCAGGTAGCGGTCGTTGTCCCACTCGCGGGCGGCCATCTCCTGTCGAGCCAGGTATTCGGGGTTGCCGCCCAGGAGGATGTCGACGCCACGGCCGGCCATGTTGGTCGCGACGGTGACGGCCCCGGCCCTCCCGGCCTGAGCCACGATCATCGCTTCCTTCTCGTGGTTCTTCGCGTTCAAGACGTGATGCGGGATCCCCCGGCGGTTCAGGTAGCTGGAGAGCTTCTCGGACTTCTCGATCGACACCGTGCCGACGAGGATCGGCTGGCCGGCCTCGCTCCGTTCGGCGATGTCCTGGACCACCGCGTTCCACTTCGCGTCCTCGACCTTGTAGATGAGGTCCTGCTCGTCCGCCCGGATCATGGGCTGGTTCGTGGGGATCTCCACCACGTCGAGCTTGTAGACCTCCTGGAACTCCGCCAGCTGCGTCTTGGCCGTCCCGGTCATGCCGGCGAGCTTCTCGTACATCTTGAAGTAGTTCTGGATGGTGATCGTGGCCAGGGTCTGGTTCTCTTCTTTGATCCGGACGTTCTCCTTGGCCTCGATGGCCTGGTGGAGACCCTCCGAGTAGCGCCGGCCCTCCAGGACGCGGCCGGTGAACTCGTCGACGATCTTCACCTCCCCGCTGGTCACGATGTAGTCCACATCGCGCTTGTACAGCTCCTTGGCCCGGAGCGCGTTCTGGAGATGGTGGACGAGCGGTGTGTGGACGTGCTCGTACAGGTTCTCGATGCCGAGGGCCACCTCGACCTTCCCGACGCCCTCCTCGGTGACGGCCACGGTCCGCTTGGCCTCATCGACCTCGTAGTCGACCTCTTTCCTCAGGCGGGGGGCGAGCCGGGCGAAGGTCACGTACCACTTGGCCGAGTCGGCCACCATGCCGCTGATGATCAGCGGGGTCCGGGCCTCGTCGATCAGGATCGAGTCCACTTCGTCCACGATCCCGTAGTGGTGGCCGCGCTGAACCATGTCCTCCCCGCGCATGGCCATGTTGTCCCGGAGATAGTCGAACCCGAACTCGTTGTTGGTCCCGTACGTGATGTCGGCCCCGTAGGCCGGCCGGCGCTCGGCCGGCGTCATCTGGGCCTGGATGAGGCCCACGGACGCTCCGAGCGCCCGGTAGATCGGTCCCATCCATTCCGAGTCGCGCTTGGCCAGGTAGTCGTTGACGGTGACGATGTGCACGCCCTGGCCGGCCAGGGAGTTCAGGTACGCGGGCATGGTGGCCACCAGGGTCTTGCCTTCACCGGTCTTCATCTCGGCGATGTTCCCCTCGTGCAGGGCGATGGCCCCCATGACCTGGACGTCGAAGTGTCGCTGGCCGATCGTGCGCCGGGCCGCCTCACGGACGGAGGCGAACGCCTCGGCGAGCAGGTCGTCCAGGGTCTCCCCGGCCTCCAGGCGCCGCCGGAACTCCTCGGTCTTCGCCCGGAGCTGCTCGTCGCTGAGCTCCTCGATCTCGGGCTCGAACGTGTTGACGATGCGGACGAGTTGCTCGAGGCGCTTCAGCTTCCGGCCCTCGCCGAGCTGGCCGATCTTCTCCAGGACCAAGGTCGTTTCCTCGCGTGGGTTTTGGGGGGTTCGGCTTTCGATTGTAACGGAGGGGTCGGGCAAAACCGGGCGAGCCGCGGTGGGCCGGGAGGAACTCAGGTGATCTCGAGCAGCTTCTCCCGCACGGCGTAGACCACGGCCTCCATCCGGGAGTGCAGGTGGAGCTTCTCCAAGATGTTGCGGATGTGGTTCTTCACCGTGTTCTCCGAGATGTACAGGTCCTTGGCGATGTCGCGGTTGTTCATGCCCTTGGCCACCAACCGGAGAACCTCCATCTCCCGGTCGGTCAGCCGGGGTGCCGGGATCTGGGACCGGTCGCCCGTGGCCTTGCTCATCGCGGCGAACTCGTTCAGGAGCTTGGACGCCATGGAGGGCGAGATCCTGGACTGGCCGGCCCACACCGAGCGGATGGCGTCGGCCACCTCCTCGATGGGGATCTCCTTGAGCAGATACCCGGAGGCCCCCGCCTTGATGGCGTCGTACAGGTCGGCCTCCTCGTCGGAGATCGTAAGCATGAGGATCTTCACGTGCGGCAGGAGGTCCTTGATCTGCGAGGCCGCCTCGATCCCCGAGCGCTTGGGCATCCGGACGTCCATCAGGATCACATCGGGCATGAGCTCCTGGGACTTCTCGACGGCCTCGACCCCGTCGGACGCCTCCCCGACCAGGTCGATGTCGGGCTCGCCCTCCAGGACCATCTGGAGGCCCCGGCGGAACAGCGCGTGGTCGTCGGCCACCATCACCCGTAGCCGCTCGGGCGGACCGGTGTTGGCCGCTCCCTCGCCTGGGTCCGACTCGTCGCCCGGCTCTGTTCGCTTCGGTGTCACGGGACCTCCGCGGATCCGGGGCGCCCGCGGCTCACGGCGAGCCGGCGGGTTCCTGGCCGCCCTTGGACGATTTTAGACGACCGCCCCCTGTGATCAGCTGTGTTCGCCTCTTCGTGTTGTGGTCACGCACCTGTCGCTCCAGCTTCTCCACCAGCTGATCGAGGGCGGAGTCCACGTCGTCGCCCTGGGCCTTGGCCCGGAACGTGCGCCGTGGGGTCTCCAGGGCCCCCTCCACCCGCTTGATCCCGCCCAGCCTGGGGTTTCGCTCCGTCAGGATCTCCACTTCCAGGCGCAACACTCGGGGCTCCATCCGCTCCAGCCTGGACAGCTTTCGAGCGGCGGCAGTGCGCATATGGTCGGTGATGCGTGTCCCCCTGCTCTTCATGATGAGATCCATCCGCCCGCTTTCCTCCCCGACACGGGCCACCCGGCCGGCGCTCGGTCCGGGTGGGTCGTGGGCTCACGCCCGGCTGACCTGGTCTTTGACCCCACACTCGCCTGCGGAGGGGTTCGCCGTCCAGCGGACGCCTTAGCACCTTCTCCCGGGCGGACGCGCCGCCCGGGGCAGGGCTTACATCTAAACCGCACCATGCTCAGCGACCAACGGTCGCCTTACGTGGGTCGTTTCGCCTGCGACTGGCATCGACTACCGGGAGGATGTCCCCCGGGCAACCACAGACCCAGG
>JBIOUU010000127.1:0-2120 GCA_044867345.1 Actinomycetota bacterium | reverse complement strand
GCCCGCTGTCGTCGCCGTCGCCGTCGTAGTCGGCGGGGTTGTCGAACTCCGGGCCGAGGCAGAGCGACGACAGCCCTGCCCCCAGCGCGACCAGCAGCATCAGAACCGTGAGCCCGGCCGAGGGGCGGCGCACGGGGACAGCCTACCACCGGGCGAGGCCGTGCCACAGCCTAAAGTCGGCCGCCCGCGCCGCTCCGTCAAGCCCCGCCCGTTCGGCGAGGTCCGGCGTGAGGGGCTCACCGCGACGCCGAGACCAACAAGAGGGCTACGTCGCGATCTTGACACCGCTTCCCTTCCCGCCTACCTTACAGGGACTCTCCACAACCGGACGGCCCGGCCGCGCCCGGGGAGGCGAGATGCCCCAACCCTTCGGTTCCCTCGCGCGTGCCTGCCGGGGCCTCTCGGATCGCAGTGAGCCGCCCCGGACTCACGACGCCAAGCCCGGGCCGACCGCGCAGCTCGGCGAATCCGGTCGGCAACCAGGCCCGCCCATAACCCGGGGAGCGGCGGGACGGGGGTGCGCGATGGAGGCCACCGACGGGGGCCGCTGGTAGGAGCCGATAGCACGCGCTGAGGGTGAAGGAGGACCAAGTATGCCCTACAGAATCTCGCGGCTGGGACTGGTAGAGATCCGCAGTCTCGATCTCGATCGCGATCTCGACTACTACCTGAATGTGGTGGGGCTCCAGCTCACGGCTCGGGAGGGTAAGACGGCCTACCTCAAGGGCTGGGACGAGCGGCACGCGTATTCCTTCGCCCTGACCGAGTCCGATCGGGCTGGAATGGTCCGGATGGCGTTTCGCACCGTGGATCCGGAAGACCTCGAGTACTACCAGAAGCGGTTGACGGAATTCGGGGTCAAGTACGACATCCTCCCGGAGGACTACCGCCGTGGACGGACCCTCCGGTTCACGGCGCCGTCCGGCCACACGGTCGAGCTCTACAACGAGATGGACTATACGGGCAATGTCCTCCCGACCGTGAATCCCGCCCCCTGGCCGGAAGGCCTCCGGGGCATCGCGCCGCCCCGGCTCGACCACACGCTCGTGACCGCCCCCGAGCCCGGGAAGGCGATCGAGTTCTTTCAGACGGTGCTCGAGTTCCGCTTGAGCGAGATGCTCACCGCACACGATGGCGCGATCATCGCCGCCTGGCTGTGGCAGCGACCCGCGCCGCACGACATCGCCATCGTGCCAGGACGGTCCGGGGGCTTCCACCACGCGGCCTTCGTGGTGGACTCCGCGGACGCGCTGTTCCGAGCGGCCGACATCCTGGCCATGCACAAGGCCCGGATCGACTACGGACCGGGGCGCCACGGCATCACGCGCGGGACGACGATTTACTTCTTCGATCCGTCGGGCAACCGCCTGGAGACCTTCGGGGGGTACACCGCGTATCAGATGGATCCGGACTGCCGCGCCATCCGGTGGACGCAAGATCAGATCGGGCCCGCCGTCTTCTACTATTCGCAGGAGCTGAACGAGACCTTCTTGAGCGTCTACACGTAGGAAGGGGCCGCCGCGGCACTCAGTGACCCGAAGTCCTGAGACCCCGAGCCGCCCAGGCCGCGTGTACACGATCACGCTGAGCCCGGTCGGCGAGACTCTCCCGTGCCGTCCCGAGGAGACCGTGCTGGCGGCGATCCTCGGGTCCGGGGCGAGCGTCGCCTTCGGTTGTCGAGGGGGCGGATGCGGCACCTGCAAGATGCGCGCGATCGCCGGCCAGGTCGACCACGGACGCTGTTCCACCGCCGTTCTCCCGGAGGAGGAGAGGACGGCCGGCTGGTTCCTGTCGTGCCAGGCGTGCGCCCGGAGTGATCTCACCATCGAGCTAACGGCGGCGAACCGATATCGTGTGCTGACCTGGGCCCGCCGGCTGGCCTGCCCCGCCTCACTTCTTCCGTAGATTCTCGAGCTTGACTCCACGTCCAGCGCGAACGCTCTTCCGAGCTTGCTCGATCCGCGCCACGAATCGTGGATCGTTCTCGAGCCGGTAGTCGAACCAATCATCGTCGGACTGGAACCCGATCAGTACTCCGGCCGGCCTACCATGTCGGGTGATGACGATCTCCTCTTTCCCCGCTTCCCGGAGATAGCGGGATAGGTCGTCCTTCACCTCCG
>JBIOUU010000126.1:0-3892 GCA_044867345.1 Actinomycetota bacterium | reverse complement strand
CCACCACCTGGGCGGCGACCGCCGTGTCGACCGGCAGCACGCCGCGTTCCACCAGGAACACGTCGGTGTCGAACTGCGCTCCCTCGTGCCTGGCCCGCACGTCCTGCACGATGCCGGCGATCCGAAGGGGACCCCGCCCCGGGACCTCGGTGTCGACAACGACGGCATCGTCGAGCTGGAGATAGGAATCGGGTGCGACGCCCACCCAGAAGGTGAGCGGGGTGGCGTCCTCCGTTCCAAGGATCCTGCCGACCGGCTCGCTGACGTTCTCCACGAGTCTCACGCCGCCTCCTCCGCGAGCCGAGCGATCAGGGCCCGGCGGATCAACCTTCGGTGGCCCAAGCGGTGCTGCAGGAAGCGTTCGAGGCCCGCGACGGGGGCCAGGTTCTGGGGGAACCGGGGATCGAAGGGCCGTCCGGCGAACCCGGGGAGCAGGGCGCTCACCCGGTCGGCAAGGCTCCGCGCGCCGTCCAGGCCCAGGCCGACCCGGACCTCGCAGCGCACGAGGCCGGCGTGGTCGTGCCATTCGGGCCGGCTGCGCGCCAGTCGCGTGTACCACGCGTACCGCTCGAGCGGCTGGCCCTCGTACACCAGCCCGAACAGCGGCGTGCGGTCCCCCGGCGAGAGTCGCGGAAGGAGCGAGTCCTGATCGGGGTCGAGGTAGGCGCGGACGAACCGCTTCACCACCCCGACCACCGGGCTTCGCGTGGCGTCGAGGAAGCCCAGGCGTCCATCGGCCAGCACCAGCTCCTCCTTCCCCCCGGCGATGCGCGCGGCGAGCGCCGCCTCCTGCGCCATCATCGCCTTCTGCAGGCCGAACAGTGGAACGTCCGGGTCGCCGCCCGGCTCCGTGGCCGGCTGATACTCGAGGACCGCGCCGCCCACCCGAACCTCGACGGGCTCCGGCCGGAGCCCGCCCCCCACCACGACCGAGCGCCCCAGCGAATGCTCGGCGAACGTCGCGCGGCCGTCGCACCGAACGGCGCCCACGGCGAACGATCCGAACAGGCCCGGGGCGTGCCGCCCAAGCTCGTCCCCGGCGATCAGCCGAAGCTCCACCCGCCGGACGCCATCCACGAACCACACCGTGCCCGGTTCGGCCACCCGAGGGGCGATTGGGAAGCTCCACTCCTCGGTCTCCACGAAGGGATCGGCCCGTGCGGGGGTCTCGTCCAGCGTGGCCTGGAACCCCATGCCGAAATCGGGGATCCAGGGATCGGCCCGGAGCGACAACATGGGCGAAGCTTACCGACCTCCTCCGACACCCTTGGAGGAGCCTCGGTGGCCGGTCGCTCGGGGTCAGGGTCACCCGATCGCGGCGCCGGGGGCATCGAAGGTCGTAGCCCTCTCGGCGTGCGGTCTGTTCGGAGTATCTAGCCATAGGGCGGATGCTCAACCACCCATGGGTGCGCCGATACTCACGGTGCGAGCAACCGCGGGGGAATCGTGCTGAGATCCGTTGCCGGTCGTGAACGACGGGCGCTGTGGGCGACCCTGTCGTTCGTCTTCGTCGTGGGCATCGGCGCCACGGTGTACCTGTCCAACGCCGACCGGAACCATGCGATCGCCCGGGCCGCCAAGGACACCCGGAACGACGCCCAGCTCCTGTCGGCCGTGCTCAGCAACAAGGAGCTCTCGAAGCCGGTCGGCGGCCGCCGCTACGACAAGGTGGCGGAACGTATCCGCAAGTCCGTCACGCTCGGCGGCCCCGTGGTGTCCGTCACCATCTGGTCGTTCGAGGGGCGGATCCTTTTCGATGCGAACAAGAGCCTGGTCGGCACGTCGCCGTCCGAGATGGCGCCGGTCATCCCGGCGATGACGAGCTCGTCGGGAGGCCTCCGGGTCCAGGACGACACGTTGGAGACCTTCGTCCCGATTTCGAGGAGCCCGAGCGGTCCGGTGGCCGTGGCCCAGCTGGAACAGCCGCTCACGCCCGTCCTGGACCAGGTGGGTGGGCTGTGGGCTCAGGTGAGGACGTTCCTTTTCTTCGGGCTCGCGCTCTGGTTGGCACTGCTGGCCCTGACCTTCGTGCCGATTGAGAAGGTTCCCGCCATCCGGCTACCGTGGCGGCGGTCGGCGGAGGAGGCCGGAGACGAGGCGGCCCCAGCCGTGATCTCCTCCGAGCCGGTCCCGCCCAAGGCCCAGAAGCAACGTCGAGGCAAGGCCGGGACCGATGGTCCCGCCTACATGCATCCCGGGTTCCGCCAGATCGAGGAGGCCCGCCGCACGGCGGAGGAGCTGGCCCGCACGACCGAGGGGAACTTCCAGACCCTCCAGTCGCAGTTCGACCGGGCGGTCGATCAGGTCAAGACGCTCGAGTCGCAGGTCAATGCCCAGCAAGCCCTGGGCCAGCAGCTGAAGGAAGCCGAGGCGAGGGCACAGGCCGCCGAGATCCGTGTGAAGGAGCTCGAAGCCGAGCTCGACAAGGTCACGTCCGCCGCCAGGTCAGGCCAATAGGTGAGGTGAGATGAGCGACATGATGGAGATCGACACCGGCGACGACATGGCCACCCGTATCGTCGCCGTCGGGGAGGCCGTGTCCCGCGCGGCCCAGGAGCTGAAGCTCGCCGCCGAGCAGCTGCTGGCTGAGGAGGACCGGGTCAAGCAAGCCGAGGCGACCGCCAGGACGGCGGAGGAGCAGATCCGCCAGGCCGAGCTTCGCGCCGAGCGGGCTGAGGGCGAAGCCGGCCGCATGACCTCGAGCCTTGCCGACGCGGAGGCTCGGGCGAAGGAGGCCTCCGAGCGGTCCGAGGAGCTCGTGGAGCGGACGGGACAGGCCGAGCTTCGCGCGCGGGCGGCCGAGGACCAGGCGGCCCACACCGCAGCGAAGAGCTCCGAGCTCCTGGAGGAGCTCCAGAAGACCCGAGGCCAGCTCGCCGAGGTTGAGGGGCGGTTCCGCCGCGCCGACGAACGGGCTCATGAGGCCGAGGAGAAGGCGCGGCTCCTGGACGTGCAGGTCCAGGAGCTGAAGGCCCGCCTGGCGGAGATCAAGAAGTCCCACGTCGGCGGGATGCCGGTGGTGGCGGACAAGGAACGAAGCACGTTGAAGGATGCGGTGGCCGGAGAGGTTCGCCGGCCGCTCACGTCGATCCTGGGGATCGCGCTGGCCATGAAGCACACCGACCCCAAGGCCGCCGATGGCCAGGAGATGATCCGACAGCTGTCGTCGAACGCCAGAAAGCTCGACAGGCTGGTGAGCGTGCTGCTCGAGCTGGAACGGCTGATGGACGGGTCCCTGAAGCCGAACCGGCGGCGCACCGATCTCCAGGCGCTGGTCCGCCGGGTGGTGGAGGAGTCCCCGGACCTGTCCAACCGGGAGGTGAAGATCGAGGCCGAGCATGTCGTCGTGGCGGTGGATCCTTCGATGACGGAGCAGATGGTGGACTCGCTCCTGGCGAACGCGGGCCGAAGGGCCACCCCGGGGACGCCCGTGTGGATCAAGGTCCTGACCGATCCCGAGGGTGCGATGATCGCCGTGGACGACACCAGCCCCGATATCCCCGACGGGATCCGAAGGTCGACGCTGGCGGTCACGCACGGCCGTCCGGCCGAGCGGGCGACGACCGGCATGTCCCTTCTCGCCAGGCTGGCCGACGTACACGGCGGCAAGGCGTGGGTGGAGGAGCGGGAAGGCGGCGGTGCCTCATTCCGGGTGTTCCTGCCAGACGTGATGGAAGGGAGCGACCCGGGACGTGGCCCGGGGATCACGCTCCGAGCACACGACGGGGTGACGGACGAGACGGTCTCGATCTAGTGCTCGCGCCGGGGGCCGGCCGGGCTGATGGCTCGGGGGTCGCGGAGAGGTACCCGGCGGCGGGCCCCCCGCGCCGCAGGCCTCACGAGCGACCCCCGACTCTTCGGGGCCGCGTGCCGCAGAAGGCGGCGCGCGGCC
>JBIOUU010000125.1:0-3194 GCA_044867345.1 Actinomycetota bacterium | reverse complement strand
GATCGGAGAGCGCGCCGCCCGACGAGTCAGTCCTCCCCAGCCGGCTTCGGGTCCTCATCGCCGACGACGAGCCGGAGGTGCGGGAGACCCTGATGAGCGTGGTCTACGGGGACCCGGGACTCGAGCTCGCCGGGGTGGCAGAGGACGCCGAGGAGGCCGTGGAGGTGGCCCGGGTGACCCGGCCCGACGTGGCCCTGCTGGACGTGAGCATGCCCCGTGGTGGTGGAACGAGGGCTGCGCTTGGGATCGGGTGGCGGTCGCCCCCGACGCACATGGTCGCGCTCTCGCTGCACGACGACCGGGCCACGATCGTCGACATGATTCGCGCCGGGGCCACCGGCTACGTGGTGAAGGGGGCGAGCTGCGAGGAGATCCTCGACGCCCTCCGTTGGGCCGCCCAGGGCCGTGGCTACTTTCATCTCGACGTGGTTCGGACGCTGGCGGGGGAGGACGGTGCCGTCCCGGGGACCGCATGGCTCGACCGATCCGAGGTACCCCACGTCGTGCGGCCCCGGGCGGTGCCGCCCGGCGCACCGGGACGGCACCTCGGCCGGGTCGTCATCGACCCGGACGCGCGCGAGGTCTACGTGAACGGTGTGGAGGTCGAGCTCACGCGGCTGGAGTTCGATCTCCTGGAGACGTTGACCGCGGCGCCGAGGGTGGTGTTCACGCGCTCGAAGCTCCTCGAGCTGGTCTGGGGTCCGAACTGGTTCGGCGACGGCCGCGTGGTGGACGTGCACATCTCCAGCCTCAGGCGAAAGATCGGAGACGAGCCTCAATCGCCGCGGTTCATCCAGACGGTCCGAGGCGTCGGCTACCGGATCGGCGACGGCTCCTGAACGAGTGGCTCGGCCACCTTCATCGTCTCCTGGCCGGGGACGTCAGCGGGCCGACGGTACGCCCGTGCGCCGAGTCGTCGATGAGCATGGCCAGCCGTCGTTGCCTGGTCTCCTCCCGCTTCGCGCTGACCACCCAGTAGGTTGCCGTCGCTCGATACCCGGGAGGCTGCGCCCGAAAGAAGGCCCACGCTTTTGGGTTGGAACGGAACTGGCGCTCGAACTCACGTCCGAGCTTCGCCTGCCTCCGCTGCTCGTAGGAGTAGATCCCCGATCGTCCGTCCGTCCGCGCCTCGAACGCCTTTCGACCCGCCGGGCGCATGGCCCCCCGTTCGATCAGGTCCTCGGCACGCCGGATGTTCACCGCGCTCCACGTGCTGCGAGCCGTTCGGGGGGTGAACCGGTTCGAGTAGCTCGTGTCATCGATGCGCTTTCGCACCCCGTCGATCCACCCGAAGCACAGGGCCTCGTCCACGGCCTCCTGCCAGGCGATGCTGGGCTTGCCCGACCCTTTCTTGTGGAACCCGACGAGGAGCTCTTTGGCCGTTGCATGGTGCTCCTCCAGCCAAGCACGGAACTCGGACGGCGTGGCGAAGAACCTGGGCCGCATCGGGTCATTCCATCACATCGGCCGAACCGCACCAGGGCGGCGGTACCATCTCGCCGATGCCCGAAGCCACTACACCCGTCAGGCCCCTCCTTCGGGGCTGGATCCACCTGGTCGCGTTCTTCGTCTCGATCCCTGCCGGCGTGGCGCTGGTGCTGCTCGCCCCGAATGCCACGGCCCGCGCGGCCGCCGCAATCTACGCGCTGAGCCTGACGGCGGTGTTCGGGGCCAGCGCGGCCTACCACCGGGTGCGATGGTCGCCGAAGGCGAACCGCCGCATGAAGCGGCTGGACCACTCGATGATCTTCGTGTTGATCGCCGGCAGCTACACGCCCATCAGCATCCTCGTGCTTCACGGCACGTGGTCAGTCGTCATCCTGTCGATCGCGTGGGCCGGAGCGGCCCTGGGCATCATCCTGAAGTTGGCCCGGATCGACGGCCTCCATGTCGTGACAGGCATCCTGTACATGGGACTCGGATGGCTCGCCACGATCGCGCTCCCGCAGCTCATTCGAGGGATGGCGCTGCCGCAGCTCCTGCTGATGGTGACGGGTGGGCTCCTGTACACGGGGGGAGCGATCGTCTTCGCCAGCAGGCGCCCGGACCCGAGTCCGGCCACGTTCGGGTTCCACGAGGTGTGGCACGCGTTCATTGTGGCCGCCGCCGCCTGCCACTTCACGATGATCGCGTTGGTGCTTCGGACCGTCGCCTAGGGTGAACTGACTCCAAGTTCTCCCGACACGTCGCCGGGAGTTCCCACACGCTCAAAGACAAGCGGCGCATCCTTCGGCGTGACCACCACGTCGCACCGAAAGGAGACGCCGCTTGACTCTCGATGATGTCATCCACCGACAGCGGGTGCGACTGTTTGCCCTGGCGCGTGAGCTCGGCAACGTCCGTCAGGCGTGCCGGATCATGGGCGTGCATCCCTCGACCTTCTACCGCTGGCGTCGAGAGGTCCTGGTGTGGGGCCTGGAGGCGCTGCGGCCCAAGGAGCGCCGGCGCCCGAGGATGCCGAACCAGCTCCCGGCGCACGTGGAGCATCGGATCTTGGCGTTCGCCCTTGCCTATCCGGGTCATGGGCCTCGCAGGATCTCCGCGGAGCTCGCTCGTGAGTGCTGGGGCGGCATCGTCGTGTCCCCCAATGGGATCTACCGGTGCCTGCGTCGGCACGGGCTGTCGAGCCGTAAGGCTCGGCTCGGCCTGGTCGCCGGGTACCAAGCGCCGCCCGAGCCCGAGCGTCCCGCCGAGCCCGAGCGGCACCTGGACGCGCCACGACCAGGGGCGATGGTGCAGCTCGACTGCTTCTTCGTCGGTCGGCTCCACGGGACCAAGGGCACGGTCTGGCAGCACACGGCGATCGACGTGCACTCGGGGTTCTGCTGGGCCGAGCTCGAATCGGCAGAGCGAGGCTCGCCCACCTCGCCGCGGACCTCCGCCCTCGCACGGCGCGTCGCGGCCGATCTCGCCGCGTGGGGCTGGCGGCTGGAGTTGGTGCCTCACCGACAACGGCCAGGAGTTCCGCAACGGACGGTTCGCCGCAGCCATCCAGGAGATGGGCGCGCGACACCGCACGATCCGAGCGGGACGCCCGACGTCCAACGGCGCCGTCGAGCGGGTCCAGCGCACGATCTTGGAGGAGTGCTGGCGCCCGTCCTTCGCACGCTCCCTCGTGCCCACCTGGACGGCGCTGCGCGCCGATCTGGGGTACTACCTGGACTACTACAACTTCGATCGCACGCACGGAGGTC
>JBIOUU010000124.1:0-3110 GCA_044867345.1 Actinomycetota bacterium | reverse complement strand
GAGCTCCCGCCGCCGGGCTTCTACATCCTCGACGCCCGCACCGGCCATCGCGTGAACGGACGGGTCAAGGACCCCGCGAGCATCGGGATCGGCGAGATGAAGACGTTCAGGGTCTCGTTCGGTGGGCTGGGTATCAGCAACATCGGCTTGGTGATCCTGCTGATCGGCCCGGACAACTACGGCGCCTTCGCCCGCGAGTAGTCGTGACGGTCGCGGGGCTATCGACGGCTCGTGGGCTCGGATTCGCCCCCCGCCATCCGGGCCAGGACGAATAGGAGGTCCGAGAGTCGATTCAGATAGCGAAGCAGCGCCTCGCTCACCTCGGCGCCCGAGTCGCGAAGCTCGACGACATGGCGCTCCGCGCGGCGGATGACGCTCCTGGCCATGTCGAACGATGCCGAGACCGGATTCGCGCCGGGCACGATGAACTCGTTCGGCAGGGGGTGTTCCGCGACCAGTTCGTCGATCCGCGCCTCCAGCCGCTGGACCATCTCGGCCGTCACGAGGGAAACCTCCGGCTCGAGCTTCGCCCGTTCCTTCGGATTGGCCGCCAGGTCTGCACCGACCACGAACAGCTCGCGCTGGAGTCCGAGGATCTCCTGTTTCAATGCAGCGTCTTCCGACAACGCTCGAGCGACGCCGAGCACCGCGACCGCCTCGTCCGTAGTCCCGTACGCCTCGGTCGACGGGTCGGCCTTGGACACCCTTCCGCCGTACAGCAGGCCGGTGGTTCCGTCGTCGCCCTTCTTCGTGTAGATCTTGGGCACGTGGCTAGGATAGCCGCAGGTTCGGGCGCCACCGGTTGGATCCGTGGCCCGACGCCGAACCGATCGATAGACCAAGCCATGCGCGCAACCCGCGGCTGACGTTGCCCTCGAACGTCACGCGCGACAACGGAAACCGATGCCACCGGTTCGATCGCAGGCCCGGCAGCACCGCGAGCAACCCGGTGGTCAGGGGCCCCCCGATGCACCTACCCTACCGGAGCAAGCAGAGCCTCCCGAAGCGCACTTGGTTCGCCTCTCAACCGGGGCTGATGTGCAACATGTGACGCATGTGGCTCTTGTGCGGCAGGTGACACGGTGATACGCTGCGGCCCCATTTGCGGGCCTCCCCGGGCCGCCGCCCGCCGCCGCACCCGGCAGTAAGGAGGAGGCATGGCCGGTAGGTTTGGGGCGGTCGTCACCGCCATGGTCACCCCGTTCCGGGACGACCACTCGCTCGATCTCGACGGCGCGCGCACGCTCGCCGGCCACTTGTTCGACCACGGCTCGGACACGCTGGTGGTTGCGGGGTCAACCGGGGAATCCCCCACGCTCAGCCACAAGGAGAAGCTGGAGCTGTTCGGCGCGGTCATCGAGGCCGCCAAGGGCAGGGGAAAGGTCGTCTGCGGCACCGGGACGTACAGCACGGCCGAGACCCTGGAGCTCTCGCGGGAGGCGGAGAAGTTCGGGGCCGACGGGCTCCTGTTGGTGACCCCCTACTACAACAAGCCGCCGCAGCGAGGATTGGTCGCCCACTACACTCGCATCGCCTCGGCGGTTTCGATCCCGATCGTGGCCTACAACATCCCCGGCCGGACGGGCGTTCGGATCGAGCACGACACCCTGCTCCAGCTTGCCAAGATCCCGAACATCATCGGGGTCAAGGACTCGACCGGCGACTTCCAATCCATCTCCCGGCTGATCACCGAGGCGCCCCCAGCGTTCGAGGTCTACTCAGGCGATGACTGGGCCACGTTCGGCTACATGTGCCTCGGGGCGGTCGGCGTGGTGTCGGTGGCCTCGCATCTGGTGGGGGTTCGCATCCGGCAGATGACGGACCTCGTGGCCGGGGGCGACATCCCGGCGGCCCGCAAGATCCACGAGGAGCTCTCGCCGCTCTTCAACACGCTGTTCATCACCACCAACCCCATCCCGGTGAAGACCGCGCTCGGGATCCTGGGCCTTCCGGCTGGCCCGCCCCGGCTACCCCTCGTCCCGGCGACCAAGGAGGAGCGGGCGAGGATCGAGAAGGCGCTGGTGGATGCCAGGCTCCTCTAGCGGGCCTGGCCGGCGGTCGGCCCGGGTCGCGTTCCTCGGCGGGGTAGGCGAGGTCGGCCGCAATATGGCTTGCGTCGACCTCGAGGACCGCCTCCTCATCCTCGACGCTGGCCTGTCGTTCCCCCACGCGGAGATGCCCGGGATCGACCTCGTGCTGCCGGACTTCGAGTACGTGCGGGAGAACATGAACCGCGTCGAGGCCGTGGTGCTGACCCACGGGCACGAAGATCACATCGGGTCGGTGCCGTACCTGTTGCGCGAGTTCGAGCGGCCCCTGCCGATCTACGGGACCGCGTTCACCCTGGCGCTCCTCGAGGGAAAGCTCGAGGAGCACCAGGTCAGGGACCGGGCCGAATTCCACACCGTGGTGCCGGGCGGCGCTGCCAGCGTGGGGCCGTTCTCCATGCGGTTCATGCGGGTGACGCACTCGATCCCGGACGGCGTGGCGGTGGCCATCGACACGCCGTTCGGCACGATCCTTCACACGGGTGACTTCAAGATCGACCAGACCCCGCTCGATGGTCGGCCCACCGATCTGCACGGGCTGGCCGAGGAGGCCGGGCGGGACGGGGGCGTGCACCTCATGCTGTCCGACTCGACGAACGCGGAGGAGGCCGGGTACACGTCGAGCGAGCGGACGGTCGGCCCGGTGCTCCAGGAAATCATCGCCAGAGCCCCCCAGCTCGTCGTGGTGGCCTGCTTCTCGAGCCACATCCACCGGATCCAGCAGGTGGCGAACGCGGCGCGGGCGAGCGAGCGGGTGGTGGCGGTCCTGGGCCGCTCGATGCACCAGAGCGTCGACGCCGCTCGCCGGCTTGGGCTGCTCAGCGTGCCGGATCAGGACATCGTGCTGATCGAGGACCTGGAGAGGCTCGAACGGTCCCGGGTGGTGGTGGTGTGTACCGGGAGCCAGGGCGAGCCCTACTCCGCGCTCTCCCTGATGGCGGCTCGGGAGCACAAGTTCGTCGACCTTCGCCAGGGCGACACCGTCGTCCTGTCCTCCTCCCTCATCCCGGGGAACGAGCCGGCCATCCACCGGGTCATCGACGGCCTGTACCGCACGGGGGC
>JBIOUU010000123.1:0-2441 GCA_044867345.1 Actinomycetota bacterium | reverse complement strand
CCGGCGAGGACGCTCTCGAGATCGGGCACCGGGCCGACCCTAGCACCGAGGCCGGACGGAACCGGCAGTTTTCGGATCGGCGCCCGATACCGTTTTCGGTATCGCCGCTGTCGTTGCGGTGTCGGTGGGTGACCTCAAGGCCCTCCACACGTGCAAGCAAACGCGGCCCGGAGCGACACACGCCGCCCGGACCACGTCCGTGGCGCAGTTCGCGTGTGACCCACCCGCTTTGCCGCGAGCTACGCCTTCCGATCCGAAGAGGTACGAACTCCGGCTACGATCGGCTCCCGTGGGCCAGCACTCGCGCCAGGAGGTGGCCGAGAGGGCCGGGGTCGACCCGGACTACGTCGACCGGCTGGTGGAGCTCGGGATCCTGAGACCCGGCAGCGGGAACACGTTCTCGCCCGGTGACGTCCGTCGGGCCCGGTGGGTGCAGAGCTTCGAGCGGGCCGGGGTGCCACTCGAGGGAATCGCCGCTGCCGTCCGGGACGGAACACTCTCGTTCTCCTACTTGGACGCGACCGCGTTCGATCGGTTCGCCGGGGTGAGCGGGACGACGTTCCGCGAGCTGAGCGAACGGACGGGCGTGCCCCTGGACCTCCTCCTGGTCGTCCGGGAGGCTCACGGCTTCGCCGAACCACGGCCCGAGGATCACGTCCGCGAGGACGAGTTGGCGGTCGTGCCGGCGATCGAGGTCCAGCTCTCCTCCGGGATCCGGCCTGAGGTGATCAAGCGACTGCTCCGAGCGTACGGGGACGGCCTTCGCAGGATCGTCGAGACCGAAACGGATTGGTACAGGACCGAGGTCGAGCTGCCTCTCCTGGAGGGAGGGATGACGGAGGCCGAGATGCTGGCGGCCCAGGCCGACATCGGGTCCCGGATGGCTCCCCTCATGGAGCAGGCCCTGCTGTCCATCTACCACGGACAGCAGGAGCACGCGTGGAGCAAGAGCGCGGTGGAGGACGTTGAGGCCGCGCTGGAACGGGCAGGTCTGTACCGTCGGGTACGCCGCCCGCCGGCCGTGTCCTTCCTGGACATCACCGGGTACACGCGGCTGACCGAGGAGCGGGGAGACGAGGCCGCCGCCGAGCTTGCAACGAGGCTGGCCACCCTGGTCCGCGGGACCTCGCGGGAGCACGAAGGGCAGCCGGTCAAGTGGCTGGGCGACGGCGTGATGTTCTACTTCCCGAACCCGGGTGACGGCGTATTGGCCGCTCTCGACATGGTGGAGGGCGTGGCAGCGCACGACCTGCCGCCTGCCAGGGTCGGGATCCACGCCGGGCCGGTCGTCTTCCAGGAGGGTGACTACTTCGGCCGGACCGTCAACATCGCGGCGCGGATCGCCGAGTACGCGAGACCCGGCGAGGTGCTGGTGACCCAGGAGGTCGTGGATGCGACCGACCTCGACGGCGTGGGCGTCACCGCCATCGGTCCGGTCGAACTGAAGGGCCTCTCACAACCGCTGGGCCTGCATTCGGTGCGCCGGCTCGGCTGATCGCTCTCGGCCGGCATCACCTCAGGTCTCGGATCGCTCCTCGTAGACGTAGGTCAGGACGCCGTCCTCGACGCGGGTCGGCAGCATGATCAGCCTCGCGTCGGGTCGGACAGGTCCCGAGAGGGCCTTGCCCGTCCGGGCGTCGAAGGTGGATCCATGCCACTGGCACGTGAAGGTGTCGCCGTCGAGCTTCAACGAGCCGCCGTGGTGCATGCACACGTTGAGGAAGGCGCGCGGCCTCCCGTTCTGCATCATCACGAGGACCTCACGGCCGAGGAGATCGACGGTCACGGTCCCGTCCGGTGGGATGTCCTCCATGGAGATCAAGGGCTCTCTCATCGTCGCCTCCCTCGTGTGCCCGGCCTCCAACCACCTATATCGCTCAATTCTCGGTCCCGCAACGGCCGTCGGGCTTGCCGAGCACCTCGTAGGTTGCCCGCCGGAGCCAGGCGAGCGACGCGGCGAGGGAGGGACGCGTGTTGGGAAGGGTCGACCTCGATTTTCGGTTTCAGCCGGCCATGATGGTGGAGGACGATGAGTTCAGGCCCACGCCGCGGTCCAAGGTTGCGACCGGCCGAGGAAGGAGGCGGGTGATGCCGCAGGATTCGTCCACTCGCAAGACTCGGGTCCTGTTGGGCGGTCTCGGGATGGGCGAGTCGCCACGATGGCACGATGGCCGCCTCTGGTTCTCCAACTGGGGCACCAACGAGATCGTCGCGGTCGACCTCGACGGGAACAGCGAGGTCATGGGACCCGGCGGTGGGGGCAGCGGCTGGGCCGCCAACTGGCTCCCGGACGGACGAACGCTGATCACCGGCGCCGAGCTGACCCGCGTGGAGCCCGACGGGTCTCGCGTCCGGCACGCCGACCTGAGCCACATCTCGCCGCACGGCTGGAGCGAGATGACCGTCGACGGACGCGGCAACGTCTACGTCAACTCGATCAA
>JBIOUU010000122.1:0-31794 GCA_044867345.1 Actinomycetota bacterium | reverse complement strand
GTCTTTGGGGTTCTCGCGTCTACGTACTCTTTGCCCGCCTGGAAATGTCGTTCTTGACCTGATACCCACCCTCATCTCTAGACTTCCGCAATTGACCCGGGAGGGGGGTCCCGTGTCCGCAGCTAGCGCAGGCGCTATTGGTCGCCATTTGTCCCGGCCCCACGCCTGGCCCAACCCTGAGCCATTCCGACTCCGGCTCCTTGAGTGGGCGTTCTCATTGATCACGCTTGGCTTCCTCGTGCCTCTTGTAATCTCGTCTCTGAACTCCCCACGATCCGAGTTTTGGACGGTTGCAGGGTGGTTGCCGCTCATTGTGATTTCGGATCTACTCCCCGTCCCTATTTGGGGAGGAGTGACAATCGCGCCATCGCTACCCATTCTGCTCGCAGCCGCCATGCTGTTTCAGCCAGCCACCGTTGGAATGCTTGCTTTGGTTGGATCGACTGACCTCCGAGAGGCCCGAAGGCAAATTGGTATCGGGCATGCAATTTTCAATCGGAGTCAGATTGCAATCAGCGTAGTCGCTGCATCGTGGATATTCCACGCATTGGGCGGAGACCTAAACGCTTGGCCTCGGGTGCTCATTTTGGCCATGTTGGCGCTTTCGGTGGATATTCTGGTCAACGCTTCGCTCGTCCTCCTTGCTCGGCAAGTAGCAATGGGAGCGCCATTGAGCGAGGAGGTAATAGGTCTTCTTGGTGGACAGCCTATTCCCTTCATGTTGTCCTATGCCTGTTTCGGGCTCGCTGCAGTTCTTCTCGCAGTTGTTTACCGAGTAGCAGGGGATTGGGCTTTGCTGGCGTTCATGATTCCAGTGCTCCTAGCTCGGCAAGTCTTCGTTGAAAACGCTCGTCTACTGGATATGCGTGAGGCAATCTTTGAGAAAAGTCGAGCGCTACTCACGGTCTCCGAAAAGATGGCCGATGAGCGGCGTGAGGAGAGGCTTGCTGTCGCCGCCGGGCTTCATGACGAGTTGCTACCCCCTCTTTACAAGGTCCATCTGATGGGCCAGGTCTTGAGGCAGGACTTGGCCATGGGCCGGCTCCTAAACTTGGAGGATGACCTGCCAGAGCTCCTGGGGGCGACCGAACAAGCCAGCCAAGCGACCCAAGGGCTTATTCGGGAATTGCGGCACTCGGGGCTTGGTCCTGATGGCCTTGTTGGAACACTGCGCCTCTTGATACGAGATGTTGAGTCAGCCTCCCGCGGTCAGATTCGGTTGAAAGCGCAAGATGTCGGAGGGTCACCCGTGGTGCAACTTCTCGCGTACCAGATCGCGCGGGAGGCACTAAGGAATGCGATCCGGCACGCCGACGCTAGCTTCATCCAAGTCTCGCTAGAACGAGAGGGACCGGACATGCGACTGATAGTGGAGGATAACGGACGAGGGTTCGACCCCATGTCCGTCGATGACGAGAACCATTTCGGTCTGTTGCTGATGAAGGAGCGCGTAGAACTCGCTGGAGGGGTTCTCCATGTCGAATCAAGAGTCGGACAAGGCACAACAATTGTGGCGCGACTCCCGGCAGAAACCTCCTCCGACAGCAGCTAGACCCCGAGATCTCGGGGTCTAGCTAAGCTTGCAGCCTTTTGGGCCCTGCCTAGAACCTCGCGTGTGCGCCACCGGCCAACACCAGCGCGAGAAGCGAGCCGGCAGCGAGTGCGAGCCGCCTCACGAGCTTCATGGCCACCTCCCTCCCTCTCCCCACAGGGGAAAATGCCCACCCCCTAGCGGATGGCCTCCTCCTTCTACTACTTGGCGGCCCCGCTTGGGGGATATCGAGGGCAACTATCGGGTGACCCCCGAACGGCCCACAAGCCCCTTGTTCTGCCTACGACGGTCGCTGTAGGCCCCGACTCTCTTTCCTCTGCTCAGAGCGGGTGGTTCCAATACGCTGTTGGGAGCTTCATCATTGAGCGTCCGCTTCGTGGAGGTCACCAGGGAAGAATGACGACGGCCACTTCGCGTGAGACATCGCCTCGCATCGGCGCTCGGCTGGGCCTGCTGATATTTGAAGCGGCTGTCGTTGTGCCCACTTTGCTAGGTATGGTGCTCCTTCTTGTCAACGAGCTCCCAGGCCTTCCGACCCGAACTCTTTTTGATCTTGCAATATGGGTCGGGATTATTGCAGCAGTTGAACTCCTCCCTGTACCAATGTGGCGAGGAACACACATCAGCTTGGGGTTTCCGCTACTGATGGCTGTTGGATTCATCTACACACCCGCCGCAGCGGCCGTGGTTGCCTTTCTGGCAGCATCAGATCCCAGGGAATTCAAAGGTGAGGTTAGCCTCCTCCGAGCACTATTCAATCGTTGTCAAGTCGCCCTGTCAGTGCTCGCCGCAAGCGCAGTGTTTCACGGATTTGTTCCCTCAATCTACGACTCACCGAGCCTGGTGTTGGTAATTGCTTCCATGTTGGCGGCGATGGTGGACTACATCGTCAATTGGAGCCTTGTTGCCCTCGCGGCGAGCATCCACTACGGGATGCGTCCGATGAGCGTGATTCGAGAGATGCGGGTCGGTGCTGGGAGGGAATTCCTGGTCAGCTACCTGGGTCTGGCAGTCTTCGGGTTGATTGTCGCGAAGCTCTTTCTGGATGTGCAGTTTTGGGTTGTCCCTGGATATGTTGCTCCGCTACTGCTCGCCCGGCAAATGTTCTTCCGCAGCAAGGCGCTGGAAGAAGCCCACAAGGAGCTCCAGGATCGGGAGCAAGTCCTCAGGGCCCTCTCGACGAGGATGGCCGAGGAGCGCCAGGACGAGCGGGCTCAGATCGCGGCGTATCTCCACGACGACCTGGCCCAGCTCCTGTTCAAGCTCTCGCTGCAAGTGGATATCGCGAAGCGGCATCTCGCGGCCGGCAAGCTCCCAGACGCGGAGAAGACCCTGGAGGAGATCAAAGATACGAAGGGCAAAACCTCGGATCGTATCCGGGCCCTGATCCGCGATCTGCACCGATCTCCCCTCGGGCGCGCCGGCCTCGAGGAGGCACTTCACGGCTTCATCTCGGAGGTTGCTCGTGGCTCGGAGGTGCGGTTCCACACCGACATCTCGGAGGTCGCCCTGCCGGCTCCGATCGCCCTCCTCGTCTACCACATCGCTCGGGAAGGCGTGATGAACGCCCTCAAGCACGCGCACGCGTCCAACGTGTGGCTCACGGTTAGGGACCTCGGGGACAACGTCGAACTCGTGCTCAAGGACGACGGGTCCGGGTTCGACGCCGAGGCACCGGGCCCCGAAGGGCACTACGGCCTGACCATGATGCGCGAGCGAGCCACGGTCGGCGGCGGGACCTTCGACATGCAAACGGCGGCCGGGGCGGGGACCACGATCACGGTGACGTTCCCAACGTCGTGGCTGCAGCAGGAGGCGGCGCCGGCCCAGGAGCCGCCGAGCCGGGCCGATGCCTCCCCCGGTACCGCCCCTCCTCGCGGGGAGCTTGCTCCCCAGTCCGCCCTCGCATCACGGCCACGATGAGCCAGGCCACCCCCGCGTAGACGAACACGTCGCCGACGCTTGCCACCTGCCCGACCGGCTGCGGGATGGGGATGACGTCGGCAAGCGGCGTCAGGCGGTCGGCGGACGTCATGAGGTGGTGCTTGGCCCCCTCGTCTGCGGTGAGGAGCTTCAGCACCTCGGCCTGTCCAGACGCCACGAGCGCGTGGCGGCTCACCGGCATCCCCCCGTTGGCGATGACGACCGCCGCGTTCAGGGTGAGCCCCACCAAGAGGAGAGGCATCCCGGTGATCCTGATGTTGACGAAGGCGAAGAGCAGCAGGAGTGCGTAGGAGGTTCCCAGGACCGCCATCCTCACCAGGAAGTCCGTGCCGTGGCGGGCATCGGGGAGCGGGAGCGCCTGCAACCCCAGCCCGATGGGGGCCAGCCACCAATACTTCAGGTGCAGCCGTTCGAAGCCGCGCAGCCGTCCCCCAACCAGGTACCCGACCAGCACCGACAGCAGGATGACGGAAACGAAGAGGATCATGCTCGGTCCAGTGTGCGGGAGTGACTGGATTCTCCCCCGGACGACCCACCGCGTCCAGCCCGGTGCCGCTGGGGCCCGCTAGCATCGCCCCGATGGCCCGGATGGTGCCCTTCCCCATGCTTCCCACCGACAGCGCGGCCGAACGCCGGCTGTACGAGGGGTTCCTCCGGCAGCTCGACGACCAGTACGTCGTCTACCACAGCGTCGACTGGGTGCTGGCCGGGCGGGACGGTCCGATCCAGGGGGAATCCGATTTCGTCATCGCTCACCCGGAGGATGGCCTCCTGGTCGTCGAGGCTAAGGGGGGGTCGCTCTCCTACGATCCAAACACCAAACGGTGGAGCCAGTCGGGCCGCTCGGGAAGGCATCTCCTCGACGAGGACCCATTTCACCAGGCCGCCGACGAGATGCACTCGCTCATGCAGATCCTCTCGGCGCAGCCGGGCTGGGAACGGTGGAAGCCCTCCTATGGGTATGGGGTGGCCTTCCCCGACGGCACCTATAACGAGCGGGCGCATCCCGCTGCGCCGCCGGAGGTGACCATCGACCGCCACGGCATGGAGCGGTTGGCCGAGCGCGTTCCCGAGGTCATGCGGTTCTGGCGCCGGGTAGGGCGCAGGTTCGGCTCGGAGGGGATGGACGCCCTGGCCACGGCCCTCGGGTTCCGGGTGGAGGTCCGAACGCCTCTCGCCGTCCGATTCGGCGATGAGGACCGCAAGATCGTCGAGCTGACGAACGATCAGGCCTGGATCCTGAGTTTCGTGGCCCATCGAAAGCGTGCGGCGGTGACTGGTCCGGCGGGCGGAGGCAAGACGCTCCTGGCCATCCAGCTCTCGAAGCGCCTCGCGGCGGAGGGTCACCAGACCCTGCTCACGTGCTTCAACCGGCGCCTGGGTGAATACCTGAGGGCATCCACCGAGGGAGTCGAGGGGCTCGACGTGGGCCATTTCCACGACGTCTGCGTCCGGATGGCGAGGGAGGCGGGAGTGGCATTGCCTGCACGCTCAGGGGAGCCGGGTTCGGATCTCTTCGAGCGCGAGCTCCCCGAATTGTTGGAACGCGCGGCCCGTACCCTCGGCCCCCAGTACGACGCCATCGTCGTGGACGAGGCGCAAGACTTCCGGGAGTGGTGGTGGCCGGCACTCCTCTCCCTGCACCGGGATCCCGACGACGGGATGCTCTACCTGTTCGCCGACGACAACCAGAACCTCTACGGCGGGGCGCTGCCGCTCAGCCCGGAGCTTCGCGTGCCTCCACTCCCCGCCAACCTTCGAAACACGCAGGCCATCCACGAGTTCGTCTCGGTCTTCTACCGCGGCGAAGGCAAACCGATGTCGAAAGGGCCCGCCGGACGGCCACCGCAGATCCTGGGCTATCGGGACGACGACGACCTGGCGCACCTCCTCGCGGTGGTGCTGGGCGACCTGGTGCGGGAAGAGAAGGTCCCCCTCGACGATATCGTCGTGCTCACGCCGGCGGGCAAGGAGAAGAGCCGGCTGCGCAACCGAGGAAGCGTCGACGGATTCCGGCTGTCCGACGAACCGGAGCCGGGATCCCTCCTGGCCACGAGCGTCCATGGATTCAAGGGCCTCGAACGCCCCGTGGTGATCCTGGCCGAGCTGGACGACAAGCCTCGCGAGGACCTGGCCCGATACCTGTACGTCGGTGGCTCGCGGGCCCGCAACCATCTCATCGTCCTGGCGGCCGAGCCCGTGGCGAAGGAGCTCCGGCGGTTGGCAGGCGTCACCGGCCCGTGAGCCACCGTACAGTGGACGAATGACCCGGGATGCCGGCTACTTCGGGCCGGATAGCGTCTCCTGGCAGGTTCATCGGGAGGTGACGGTGCTGTTCGGGGGGGCTCGCGCGGTCCTGATGCAGGCGGCGCACCCGCTCGTCATCGCCGGCGCGCGGGAGACCGGCTTCTACGAGCGGAATCCCTGGAAGCGGCTCCAACGCACGTTGATGCTGACCTATGCGATCACGTTCGGGTCGAAGGCCGAGGCGCACGCGGCGGCCGATCGGATCAACGAGGTCCACGCCCGGATCAAGGGCGTCGACCCGGTGACGGGGCTTTCCTACGACGCCCTCGATCCGCAGCTGCTGTTGTGGGTCCACGCGTGCCTGGTCGAGAGCGCATTGCTGTTCGAAGCCCTCACGGTGGGCGGGCTCGACGATGCCGGCCGTCAACGGTTCCACGAGGAGCAGATGCTGGCCGGGGAGTTGGTGCGGATCCCGCGGGAGGTCATCCCTCCGACCGTCCCGGAGCTTCGCGTCTACATGCGAGGGGTGATCGAGAGCGGGATCCTGCGGGCGACGGAGTCCGCCCGCAGGGTCGCGCAGCTCTTCGACCACCCGCCCAGGGAGGCGGAGTGGCGGCCGGTCCTCCGGGGCGTCTCGC
The DNA here is from genome assembly GCA_044867345.1 of Actinomycetota bacterium. Lineage (GTDB taxonomy): Bacteria > Actinomycetota > UBA4738 > UBA4738 > HRBIN12 > AC-69. Next base: position 25,413 of record JBIOUU010000122.1, on the reverse strand, counting down.
GGCTGGCGTTCGCCACGCTCCCCCCCGAGCTCCGCGAGATGTACGGCATCTCGCTGGGGCCGGCGAAGCGGACGGCGATGGCTGCGACGTTCGCGGCCACCCGGGTCCTTCGGCCGCTCCTGCCTTCGCGGTACCGGTACATCGCGCCCTATCAGGAATGGCGCCGTGCCCGGGCGGGCGACGTACGGCACCCGGCGGCCCGGGGGCCGTCCACGGCTGCTGAATAGACTGCGGGCCGTGGACGGGATCGACGGTGTCCTGCTCGACATCGACGGAGTCCTGGTCGTGTCGTGGGAGCAGATCCCCGGGGCGGCGAAGACGGTGCGGTGGCTGCGAGACCAGGGGATCCCCTTCCGACTCATCACGAACACGACCACGCACAGTCGCCATGAGCTGGCCAAGACCCTTCGGGACGCCAGCATCGACGTGGCCGGCGAGGACGTCGTGACCGCGGTGGTGATGACGGGCTCGTACCTTCGATCCCATCACCCCGGGGCGAAGGTGTTCCTGCTCTCCGATGGCGATCCGACGGACGACCTGCCGGAGGTGGACCTGGTCGAGGAAGGTGCCGACGTGGTGGTGATCGGAGGCGCGGGGACCGACTTCAGCTACGAGCGGCTGAACCGGGCCTTCGGGATGCTGATGGACGGTGCGGCCCTCGTCGGCATGCACCGCAACATGTACTGGCGAACCAAAGATGGGCTCCAGCTCGACGGCGGCGCGTTCATCGTCGGCCTCGAGGAGGCGACGGGTCGGAAGGCGGTGGTGTGCGGAAAGCCCTCACCGACGTTCTTTCACGAAGCCGTGGAGATGATCGGGACGCCGATCGAACGGACGGCGATGGTCGGCGACGACATCGTGAACGACGTGCTCGGCGCGCAGGCGGCGGGGCTCGTGGGGATCCTGGTCCGGACCGGGAAGTTCATACCGACGGATCTGGAGCGGGCTTCGGGCACGCCGGATCGCGTCATCGATTCCATCGCCGATCTCCCTCGATCGCTCCGCCCGTCGTAGGCTCGCCCGGTGGGGCTGCGACGCTTCCCCGCGGGCCGGAGGACCAACCTCGCCCTGCTCGTGCTGCTCGGTGTGGTGCTCCTCTCCGGGGCGCTCGCGTTCACCATCGGCTCGGAGTGGGGTCGGTGGGTCGCGATGGGGCACGGCATCGCAGGGGTCGCCATCGTCCTGCTCGGTCCGTGGAAGTCGGCCATCTCGGCGCGCGGGTTCGGCAAGCGGGGGCCAGCCTCGTGGCCGTCGGTCGCCCTGGCCGTCCTGGTGGTGACGGCCGTTGTCACAGGCGTCATGCACGCCACCGGCCTTCTCCGAGGGGTGGACGTCATGAGGGTCCACGTCGGAGCGGCGGTTGCCTCGATCCCACTGGCCGTGTGGCACATCGTGGCCCGCCCGGTCAGGCCGAGGAAGACGGATCTGTCGCGGCGTGCGCTGCTCCGGGGCGGCGTGCTCCTCGGGGGGTCCGTGACTGCATACGGGGCGATGGAGGGCATGGTCCGGGCGACGTCACTGCCCGGAGCCGATCGCAGGTTCACCGGCTCCTATGAGGCCGCCTCGTTCCATCCCCAAGCCATGCCGGTGACGCAATGGCTGGACGACTCGGTGCCACACGTCGATGTGAACGCGTGGCGCCTGAAGGTCGTCACTCCCGGACAGGAGCTCACCCTCACGTTCGAGGAGCTCTCTGCCTTCAAGGACCGGGTGCGAGCGACGCTCGACTGCACTGGTGGTTGGTTCTCCGAGCAGGATTGGGAGGGCGTGCTGCTTTGGAGGCTGCTCGGCGATGCCGGCGAGGCCCGGAGTGTCGGCGTTGGATCGCTCACCGGGTACGGCCGGCGTTTCCCCATCGCCGACGCGCGCGCCCTGTTGCTGGCGAGCCGCGTCGGCGGGCAGCCGCTCTCGGCCGGGCACGGAGCTCCGGTCAGGCTGGTCGCTCCGGGCCGCCGCGGGTTCTGGTGGGTGAAGTGGGTGGACCGGATCGAAGCGAGCTCCACGCCGTGGTGGTGGCAGTCACCCTTCCCGCTCACCTGAGCCGGTAGCCGCCAGCCTCGCGGCGTAGTCTCACCACCTGATGGCTTCCGAGCGCACCCGGTTCGCCAGGCAACTCTTCGGCGCCATCGCGCCTCAGTACGACCGGATGGGGGTGGTCCTGTCGTTCGGGCAGGACCCCCGGTGGCGCAGGTTCCTGGTCTCGAAGGTGAACGCCATCCCCGGGTCGTGGGTCCTGGACGTCGCCACCGGGACGGGGCTCGTGGCTCGGGAGCTGGCCCGGCGGCGCAACGTGCGCATCGTCGGGCTGGACCAGAGCGAGCCGATGCTGCGGCGGGGGGCCTTGGCCGTGAGGGACGAGGGCCTGGAGGGCCGCATCTCGTTCGTCCTGGGGCAGGCCGAGCGGTTGCCGTTCCCGGACGAGGCCTTCGACTCCGTGACCTTCACCTACCTACTGCGGTACGTGGACGACCCACAGGCCACGCTGGCCGAGCTGGCGCGAGTGCTTCGGCCGGGCGGCGTCCTCGCCGGTCTCGAGTTCCACGTCCCGCAGAACCCGTACGCGCACCTCGGGTGGAGGGCCTACACGCGCACGGTGATGCCCGCGGTGGGATGGGTCGCGTCGAACGCATGGCAGCGGACTGGCCGGTTCCTGGGCCCGAGCATCGAGCGCTTCTACGAGCGATACCCTCTGCCGGTCCAGATCCGCATGTGGCAGGAGGCGGGGATCCGCAGGGTTCGGAGCCGAGCCATGGGACTGGGGGCCGGGATCGCCATCTGGGGTGTGAAGCGCACGGCGGTGACCGGTGGCTGAGCGGTCCGACGGACCCGCGTTCTACGCGCTCGCGCCCGGCGGATGGCGAGACTACTGGACCCTGCTGCATCCGCCGTACACCCTGTGGCACCTGTCGTACGTGGCCATCGGGGCATCGCTCGCCTCGGAGGTGAACGGCCGGTGGCTGGCGGAAAGCCTGGCCGCGTTCCTCCTGGGGATGGGGTTGGCCGCGCACGCGTTGGACGAGTTGAACGGGCGGCCGCTCTCGACCCGGATCCCCGACGCCGTCCTGTGGACGATCGCGATCGTGGGGCTCGCCGGCGCCATCGCGCTCGGCATCGACGGCGTGATCGAGGTGAGTCCGTGGCTGCTCGTCTTCATCGCATTCGGCGGCTTCATCGTGGTCGCGTACAACCTGGAGCTGTTCGGCGGCTGGTTTCATTCCACCTTGTGGTTCGCGGTCGCCTGGGGCGCATTCCCTGCATTGACCGGGTTCTTCGCACAGACCGGGCGAGTCACGTTGCCTGCCGTGGTCGTCGGGGGTGCGTGCGCTGTGCTGTCTGCAGCGCAGCGGACGCTCTCAACCCCGGTCAGGCGGTTGCGGCGGCACGTCCGGTCCGTCTCGGGTGAGCTCACGCTCGCGGACGGGAGCGCGGAGGCGCTCGACGCCACCGCGCTCCGCCGAACCCCTGAAACGGCGCTCCGGTATCTCTCCCTGGCGATGGTGCTGCTGGCCGTGGGGCTCGTCGCAGCCCGCCTGTCCTGAACCCCGGCGCTCCCGCGTGGCTTTCGCAGGACCGACGGGCGGTGGATAATACGGCTCGCGCACGGCGTCATTTTGCGAGAGGGGGCCACGTGGAGAGGGACCTCGACCATATCCTGGCGCGCCGCGTCGGGCGACGTGACTTCCTGCGTTACTCGGCCATCCTCGGCGGAGCCGGCGTGCTCGCGGCCTGCAAGAAGGCGGAGATTACCGGAGGCGCCGCGCCCGGCTCGTCCCGGCCGCCGGTGTCCCAAGAACCCGGTACGTTGCGGATCTTCGACTGGGCCGGCTACGAGGTGAAGCCGCTCTGGCGGCCCTATGCGAACCAGTTCCCGGGCCAGACCCCACACTGGACGACCTACAAGGACGATCAGTTCGGTTACTCGAAGATCGCGGCCAACCCGGACTCCGCGGACTTCGACATCGTGCACCCCTGCCACTACTTCTGGTCGGACTACGTGAAGGTCACCAAGTCGGACGGGAGTCCCGTGCTTCAACCCTGGGACACGTCACTCATCGAGAACTTCACGCAGCTGAACCCCGCCTTCATACCGGACGGCCGGTTCGACGGACAGCAGTACTTCGTGCCGGTGGACTGGGGGTTCGCCGCGCCGCTCTACCGATCGGACAAGGTCCAGCCGACCGAAGATTCTTGGGGACTCCTATGGGACGACCGGTACGAGGGCAGGATCACGTGGTGGGACAGCTTCGACATGCTCATCCCCGCGGCGTATTACAACGGGATCGCGGACCCCTGGAACATGACCGACGACGAGCTCAACAATATCAAGCAGTTCCTGATCTCGAAGAAGAAGCTGGTCAAGACGTTCTGGTCGATCGATCCCGTGACCGAAGCCATGGCGAATGGCGACGCGTGGATCGCGTACGCTTGGCCGCTCCACTACGTGGAACTGAAGGGCAAGGGCTTCCCCGCCGTGTACATGAACCCGAAGGAGGGGCGGACCGCCTGGTACTGCGGCTTCGCCCTGGAGAACGGAACCAAGAACTACTATCACGCCCACGACTACGTGAACGCATGGATCAGCGCTCAGTCTGGGCAGTGGCTGGTTTCCAACTACGCCTACGGGAGCCTGAATACCACCATCGACCTCGGCAAGGTGCCGAAGGATCTGGTCAAGGTGTTCAGCCTCGACAACCCGGGCGCCCTCGCAGAGCCGAACTCGCATCCGGAGCAGACCATCGCTCGTCGCAGCGTGTACCAGGCCATGTGGGACGAGGTGAAGGCAGCGTGACCGACGCCCACGGCGGGCTGCCGTGGCAGAGCTGGCCGCCGGGGAGCTGACCCACGTCCTTGCCGCGCGCCGGCGCACGTGGCCCGGCACGCTCGGCCTTCTGTCGGGTCCGCTCCTGTGGCTGCTCGTGTTCTTCCTGCTCCCTATCGTCATCGTCGGTGCGTACAGCGTGGGGGCGCTGTCGCTGCTCCCCTCGGATGTCCCCGGTGGCGTGGCGATCTGGCGGCGCTTCCTCTCCGGCCAGTCCATCTATCTCGGTCTGTTCTGGAAGTCGGCGCGGATGGCACTCACCGCTTCGGTGGTCGTCGTCTTGCTGGCCTACCCCATCGGCTACTTTCTCGCCCTGTGCGTCAAGAAGCGGAAGTACGTCCTGCTCCTCGTCGTCATAGCGCCGTTCCTCACGAGCTACCTCCTTCGCGTCCTCGCATGGAAGGTGATCCTGGGCGACCGAGGGGTCATCAACTCCCTCCTGTACTTCGTGCACCTTCGGCAACCCGACCATCCCATCTCCTGGCTGCTCTACAGCCAATTCGCGGTGATCCTGGTCCTGTCATACGTGTGGGTGCCGTTCGTCGCGCTCCCGATCTTCGTGTCGCTGGACAACCTGGACCGCTCGATCCTGGAAGCGGCGAACGACCTCGGCGCGAGCCGCTGGAAGGTCTTCTGGAGAGTCACGTTCCGGCTCAGCCTGCCCGGGGTGATGGCGGCGTTCGTCTTCGTCTTCATCCCAACGCTCGGCGAGTTCATCACCCCGCTCCTGGTAGGGGGAACCAGTGGGTTCATGTATGGAAACGCCATCTCGGACCTATTCACGCAGGGGTTGGACTGGCGGACGGGATCGGTGCTGGCCATCTTCCTGCTCGGCGTGGTCGCGGTCCTGATCGCGCTGTTCGGGCGGTTCCTTCAGGTGAGAACGGTCGGAGCTGATTGATGGACATCGCGACCTCTCGGAGCGGGGTCCGCGCGCTTCGCCTCTTCTTCACGCTCCTCGTCCTGTTCCTGTACGCGCCGATCGCGATGCTCGTGATCTTCTCCTTCAACAACAGTGTCGTGATCTCGTTTCCCCTATCGGGCTTCACCCTTCGCTGGTACGAGCAGTTCCTGTCGAACCCGTCGCTGATCCACGCACTCCGGACGAGCCTCATCGTGGCTACGGTATCGAGCTCCATCACGGTGGCTCTCGGGGTGCTTGCGTCGTTGGCGATCGTCCGCCGAAGGATCGTGGCGAAGTCCGCCCTCTCCGCGCTGCTGCTGTCGCCCCTGGTCATCCCGTATGTCGTCTTCGGGATCTCGCTCTTGGTCCTGTTCCGCGTGATCGACCGGGTTCTCGCGCCGACGCTCGGCGTCGTGATCGGGCTCGGGATCCACGCCATCGTGATCGGGCACGTGGTCGTGTCGTTGCCCTACGCGATCCTCACGCTCGTCCCCCGGCTCGAACGGATCAGCGTGTCCTTGGAGGAAGCGGCCCGAGACCTCGGCGCGAGCGCCCTCGGGACCTTCCTGCGGGTCACGCTACCGCTGATCCTCCCGGCAGTCGTCTCGGCGTTCCTGATCGCCTTCACGCTCTCGTTCGACGAGTACGCGATCGCGTCGTTCGTCGCGGGCGCCGACGCAACCTACCCCATCTACCTGTTCTCGCAGCTTCGGGTGGCGTTCCTGTTCCCGCAGCTGCTTGCCGTGTCCTCGATCGTGCTGGTTGCCTCGTTGCTGCTGGTGCTGGCCGCCGAGCTCGGCCGCCGCCGGGCGGAGCGGAAGTTCGGGGGCGAAGCCGGGGGCATCGTGCTGTGAACGAGGGCAGGCCGTTTCGGCGAGGTGACGATACCCTGGTCCCCATGACCCGCCCGGCCACCATCGGCGAGCTCCGCACGGGCGGCTATCCGGACCGCACCGTGAAGGAGGAGCTGCGGGCCAACCTGCTGGCCACGCTGGGCCGGGGAGAACAGCTGTTCCCCTCGATCGTCGGGTTCGATGCCTCGGTGCTCCCGGCACTGGAGCGCGGCATCCTGGCCGGCCACGACCTGATCCTGCTCGGCGAGCGCGGACAGGCCAAGACCCGGCTGATCCGAAACGTTGTGGGGCTCCTCGACGAGGACGCGCCGGCCATCGCCGGTTGCGAGGTGAACGACCATCCGTACCGGCCGATCTGTGCCCGATGCCGAGCGCTCGTCGCGAGCGAAGGAGACGCCGTCCCGCTCTCTTGGATCGGACGGGATCAGCGATACGCGGAGAAGCTGGCGACTCCCGACACCTCGGTGGCCGACCTGATCGGCGACGTCGATCCCATCCGGGTGGCGGAGGGCCGGTACCTGGCCGATGAGCTCACGATCCACTACGGGCTGATCCCACGGACCAACCGCGGCATCGTGGCCATCAACGAGCTGCCCGACCTCCCCGAGCGGATCCAGGTGGCCCTGTTCAACATCCTGGAGGAGCGCGACGTCCAGATCCGCGGGTACCGCATCCGGCTCCCGCTTGACCTGCTGCTGGTCGTGACGGCGAACCCGGAGGACTACACGCATCGTGGGCGGATCGTCTCCCCGCTCAAGGACCGGTTCGGAACCCAGGTCCGGACGCACTACCCGGAGACGCTCTCCGACGAGATCCGGATCATGGATCAGGAGGCCCGCCCGCCGGCCGGCGACGCGCCGATCCGCGTCCCCCGGTACATGGAGGAGGTCCTCGCGGCCCTGACCGCCGAGCTCAGGCGGTCGCCCCACGTAAACCATCGCTCCGGCGTCTCGGTCCGGTACTCCATCGGCAACCTCGAGACGTTGTCGGCGGCGGCGGTCCGCCGCGCGGCCCGAACGGGCGAGCCGGAGGCGGTCCCCCGAGTGTGCGACCTCCCGGCCGTGCTGGAGGCCTCGCTCGGGCGGGTTGAGTTCGACACGATCGAGGAGGGCCGCGAGGAGGAGATCCTGCTCCGAGCCCTCCGGACCGCCGAGCTCGAGGTGTTCCGCCGCCGGCTGTCCGGGTTCGACTTCGCGCCGATCCTGTCGAAGTTCGCCGGCGGGTTCGTGGCCGAGACCTCGGATCTCACGCCGGCCTCGGAGGTGCTCGGCCAGTTCGGCGACCTCCCCGGACTGGCCAAGCTGCTCGAACGCCTGGGCGTGGAGGAGGAGAGTCCCGGCGTGGCCGCCTCCGCCGTGGAGTTCGCGATGGAGGGCCTGCACCTCTCCCGTCGGCTGAACAAGGAGCAGTCCGGCAGGCTGGGGGCCTACCGGTACGAGGGACCCTCGGCCTCGTAGGATTTGCCGGCCGTGCGTCGGGTCCACGAGTACATCGGGTTCGTCGTCGTCGCCCTGTTCGCCGTGGGCTGGGTGTGGGGCCTCGTGATCTGGATCGCCAAGCGCCAGGCCGGCGACTGGTTCTGGCGATGGCTGGCCGCGGTGCAGGTCATCGCCGTCGTGCAGGCGCTCATCGGCATCGTGCTACTCCTGCTGGGGTATCGGCCGGAGACCTGGCTTCATTACGTCTACGGGTTCGGGCCGCTCGTCCTGCTGGCCATCGCCCACGCGTTCGCGCGGGAGGAGCCGTTTCGAGCCCAGCCGTGGATCCCGTTCGCGTGGGCCGCGTTCTTCTGCTTCGGTCTGGCGCTTCGGGCGCTCACCACCGGGCTCGGCTACGCGTAGCCCTCTGGCGACGCTTCCGGAGGACCGGCGTACCCTGGGTGGATGCGCTCGCGCTACTCGCAGTGGGACGGGAGCCAGGACCCCTTCGGACCCGATGTCCCGGCCGCCGAGCTCCTCGAGGAGATGTCGGAAGACTTGCTATCGGGAGCCGGGGCCCAGGGCGCGATGTCCGGCCTGCTCCGGCGGGGGATGCGCGGCCGGTTCGGCGGCCTCGACGCGCTCCGGGCGCGTCTGCGCGACGCTCGAGCCCGCGAGCAGGCCCGGCTGAACCTCCAGGGGCCACTTGAAGAGATCCGGGAGCGGCTGGGGGAGATCGTCGAACGCGAGCGCTCGACGCTGTCGTTCAAGGCCGAGGAGGACGCTCGGATGCGCGAGGCCGTCCTGGATTCGCTGCCGCCGGACGTCCCGGGCCAGATCCGCGAGCTGTCGGACTATCGGTTCGTCGATCAGGAGGCTCAGCGGGAGTTCGACGAGCTGATGGAGCATCTGAGGGAGCAGGTGCTCGGCGCCCACTTCCGCAACATGGCTGAGGGGATGCGCAACCTCTCGCCCGAGCAGGTCCAGCGGTTCAAGGACATGCTCGCCGAGCTGAACCAGATGATCGAACGGCGCGACCGGGGCGAGGACGTCGACTTCGACGGGTTCATGCAGCGACACGGAGACCTCTTCCCCGACAACCCGAAGACGCTGGACGAGCTGTTGGAGAACATGGCTCGTCGGATGGCGGCACTGTCGCGGCTGCTCGCCTCGCTCTCGGCCGAACAGCGGGCCGAGCTCCAGGCCTTGGCCGCTCAGGTGATGGCGGACATGGATCTCGCCTTCGAGGTCGACCGGCTGGGTGCCAACCTCGCCTCGATGTTCCCCGACATGCCGTGGGGTGACCCCGCGCTGGCGGCCGGGGAGGAGGCCATGCCGCTCTCGGCGACGGTCGATGCCATGGAGCGGCTGCATGACTACGAGGACCTGGACCGGTCGATGCGGGGCGACTACGCGGGGGCATCGCTGGAGGACGTCGACGAGGAAGCCCTCCGTCGGACCTTGGGCGAGCAGGCGGCGCGCGATCTCCGGCGGCTCAAGCAGATCGAAAGGACGCTGGAACAGGCGGGCCTGGTGTCCCGGCGAGAGGGGCGGCTCGAGGTGACGCCGAAGGGCGCGCGCAAGCTGGGCGAGCGGGCGCTGGTCAAGGTGTTCGAGCGGCTGCGCCGGGACCGGGAGGGCACCCACGATGCCCGGGAGGTCGGTGGCCTGGCCGAGCCGACCGGTTCCACCCGGCCCTGGACGTTCGGCGACACCGGCCAGATCTCGGTGCAGCGCACCGTGTTCAACGCCGTGCTGCGAGGCGGGCCCGGCGCCGACGTGCACCTCGTCCCCGACGACTTCGAGCTGGTCGATGCTGAGCAGCGGACCGAGGCCGCCACGGCCTTGCTGCTCGACCTGTCCTTCTCGATGCCGCTTCGGGGCCACTTCGTCCATGCGAAGAGGATGGCCCTGGCCCTGCACGCGCTGATCGAGGGCCGATACCCGTACGACCGGCTGTACATGATCGGGTTCTCCGATTACGCGAGGAGGATGGAGCCCCAGGACCTCACCGCGGCGGGATGGGAGCGGGTCTACGGCACGAACATGCAACACGCGTTCAACCTGGCCGGGCGGCTGCTGGCGCAGCATCCCCGGGCCACGCGGCAGGTGATCATGGTGACCGACGGCGAGCCCACGGCTCACCTTGAGGGCGAGGAGGTGTTCTTCTCCTGGCCGCCCGTCCCCAGGACCATCCAGCTCACGCTGACCGAGGCCCTGAAGTTGTCAAGGGCGGGCGTGACCGTGAACGTGTTCATGCTCGAGGACTCACCGGGGTTGATCCGGTTCATGGAGCGCCTGGCCAAGCTGACCGCGGGCCGCGTGTTCCTGATGGACGACCGCGAGATCGGCGACTTCATCGTGCGCGACTACGTCTCTCGGCGGACGCAGTAGTTCGATCCTGCTCGCTCAGGTCCGGGCGGCAGCATCCCACCACAGCGTCACCAGCGGTTGCCCCTCCGGTCCGGTCGACCAGAGTCCCTCGCGCTGCGCCAGGCGCTTGCCCAGGGCCTGCGCGATCTCGTCGTCGCGATCGGGCGTCAGGCACAGCCTTCGCCGGATGAGCCCGACCGCGTCTTCGCGCCGCTCGAACCCGCCGCTCCGAGGTGGTGTCTCGACGTCCTCGCGCTCGACGTCGAACCCCGACTCGCGAAGGGCCTCCTCGGCGACATCGGCCGTTGGTTCGGTTGGACGCCGGAGGCCGTGGAACCCGAGCCACAGGTCGCTCATCCACGCCAGCGGATGCGTGGAGGTGATCTCGATCACCACCCGGCGGCGGGCGTGCGCGTCCAGCGCTCGAACGAACGGCTGGAGGTCCTGCACGTTGTACAGGACGTGCGCGCACACCACGACATCGGCGGCGTCGACCTCGGCGGCGACTTCGGGCCACCGGCCGAGAGCCGTCACCGCCTCGACACCGGCGGCCGCCGCTGCTTGACGGAACTCCTCGAGCATGGCCTCGGCGCTGTCGACGCCCGTGACCCGCGACGCCTGGCGCCACAGGGGAATCGAAGCGGCTCCCGCGCCCACGCCGACGTCAAGGACCGTGCCTCCGGCGGGCAGCGCCTCCGCGCCGCGAACGATGGTCGGAGACGATCTCCCGATCGTCGCCCGTTCCGCACGAGATCGGAACAGCTCCGGCGGGAAGGTCCAGGGCGATTCGGGGGCCTGGGACAGGATCTCGTCCGGGATGGCCCAACTCGCGAGGGCAGCCCCCCATCGCTCCGAGGCGTTCACTGGCTCATCGGTGGTCAGTCCCGCTCGGTCATGACCTCGTCCGTGTGCTCCCCGAGGACGGGCGGTGGGCGGCGGACCGGCAGGAGCTCGCCGGAGAGTCGGATGGGGTTCGCCACCAGGCGAAGCGCTCCTCGGACAGGGTCCGGCACGGCCTGAACGACGGCCTGGCCCTCTGGCGAGGCGAACACCTCATCCAGCCGCCGGACTGGAGCGCACGGCACGCCCGCCCGCTCGAGGGCGCGCAGCCATCCACCGGACGGCTTCGTCCGGAAGGCCTCCTCAAGGAGCGGGATGAGCTCGGAGCGATTCCGAACGCGCGCGTCGTTCGTGGCGAACCGAGGATCATCGGCCAGCTCGGGGCGCGCGATCACCTCGCACGTGTGCCGGAAGAGCTTGTCGTTGCCGGCCGCCAGGATGAAGGGCCGGTCGGCGGACTCGAACAGCTGGTAGGGAACGATGTTCGGGTGCTCGTTGCCCATCGGGCCTGGAACGTCGCCGCCCAGCAGATAGTTCGCCGCCTGGTTCACCAGCGCGGCCAGGCTCGCCTCGAACAGGGACACGGTGACCTTCCGTCCTCGGCCCGTGCGAGCCCGGTCGAGGAGCGCGGCCTGGATGCCGTTCGCCGCGTACAGCCCGGCGATCACGTCGAGGAGCGCAACCCCGACCTTGGTGGGCTCGCCGCCCGGCTGGCCGGTGAAGCTCATGAGCCCCGAGAGGGCCTGGACGATGATGTCGTATCCCGGGCGAGACGCTCCGTCGCCGTCCTCGGAGAACGCGACCAGCGAGCAATACACGAGACTCGGATCGAGAGCGGCGAGGGCCGGATAGTCCAGGCCGAAGCTCGCCATGAGCCCGGGCCGGAAGTTCTCGACCACCACATCCGCCCGGATGGCCAGGTCCCGGGCGGCACTCCTTCCGTCGGCCGTCGAGAGGTCGACGACGACCGATCGCTTGTTCCGGTTGAGCGAGAGGAAGTACGCGGCGTCGTCGCCGACGAACGGCGGCCCCCATCGCCTGGTGTCGTCGCCCGTCCCGGGGCGCTCGACTTTCACCACGTCGGCACCGAGGTCGGCCAGGATCATGGTGGCCAGGGGCCCCGCCAAGACCCGGGAGAAATCCACCACTCGCACCCCGGAGAGAGGCGCGTCCACAGCCGTCGTACCGGCGGGCTCGTCGCGGTGGCCTGGCACGGGATCTCCGCCAACGAGGGCTACGGGGGCAACGATGGAGCCGCCGGAACCCGAAGGTTCCAGCGGCTCCATCGCGATGTATACACCGGTCGCGCCGAGGGGGTCAAATCCTGATGCCGGCCCGCCGCTCGCGCGGCCTCCGACGGGCTGGCGGTCCGGCCCGGAAGTTGCCACGATAGCTAGGTGAACCAGGAGAGCCTGGAGCGGGCGAACGCGTTCCTGGCCGCTGTGGCGTCCAGGGTCGGGCCGGGCGAGTCCCTGGAGGTGAGCCCCGCGGACATCGCGCGGGACATGGGCCTCCCCGAACCGCTCGCCGCGGCTCGCGCCGTCCGGGCGTTGCTCGCTCGGCGCCGCCTGGAGATGGTGGACGGCAAGTACCGGCTCGTGGATCCAAGGCCGATCGAGCCCGGCGAGCGGGAACAGGTGCCCCGGCCCCGCAAGCCCAGGTCCACCCCCCACTCGGCGGATGAAGCGGGCTCCCCGTCCCGACCCACCTATTCGGAGATCGGCCGCGAAGCCATCGAGCGGATGATCGAGCTCGGTCGGGAGGTCGGCTCCCTCCGGGCCGGCCTGCGCACCGCCCGGGAGGAGGCCCGCGAATCCCGCGAGGCCCGGGACGAGGCGGAGCGACGAGCGCAGGCGCTCGCGAGCCGGGTCAGGGATCTCGAGTCTCGGGCCGAGATGGCCGAGTCGAACCTTCGCACCCTCCTGACGGCGGCCCGGGCGTCGGGTCGCGAGATCCCGGTCGGCGACACCGAGATGGAAGCCATCCTCGGCGTCCTGAAGGGCGACCAGGAGGAGCGGGAGCGCTCGGCGAACGCCTGACCGATCGACGACGGCGTCGTCGATCGGTCAGCTCTTGGGTTGCGACGTCGATACCGCCCGGCCGTCGCCGACCGTGACGGCGGCGAGGTGGCACGCGGCGAAGTGTCCCGGACGAAGCTCCATGAGACCGAGGTCCTCGCCCCGGCACCGATCCTCGACCCCCGCCGCTCGGGCGGCGCCCGTTGCCACCTCGGGGCACCGGGGGTGGAAACGGCATCCCGGCGGGATCCTCGTGGGGTCAGGCGGCTCCCCGGTGAGGATGGGCCGGTCCAGCCCACCAGCCTCGGGAACGACGTTCAGCAGCGCCTTCGTGTAGGGATGAAGTGGCCGGGTCAGGACGTCCTCGGCGGGGCCGATCTCGACGATGCGCCCGAGGTACATCACCGCGACCCGGTCGGCGATGGTCCAGGCCAGCCCGAGGTCGTGCGTCACCACCAGGATGGCCAGGCCGAGGTCGTCGCGGATCTGAAGGAGTAAGCGCAGGATCTCTCCGCGCACCGATGCGTCGAGGTTCGAAACGGGCTCGTCGGCGACGAGCATCACCGGATCGAGCACGAGCGCTCCCGCGATCACCACACGCTGGCGCTGTCCTCCGGAGAGCTCGTGCGGGTAGTTGAGGAAGAACCGTTCGGGGGGTCGCATCCCGGCTCGTGAGAGCGCGCGTGCCACGAGCTCCTGCTCGGTCTGGCCGTTCGGGCCTCGGTGGATCCGGTGGATACGCAGGCCCTCGGCGACCGACTCGTAGATCGTCTGGCGAGGGTTCAGCGCGCCGGTGGGGTCCTGGAAGATCATCTGCACCTTCCGGCGATAGGCCCGAAGGCCCTTCGAGATCTTCCTGCCCTCGAACAGGATCTGGCCTTCCCTCGGTGGCTCCAGGCCCATGATCGCCCTGGCCGTCGTGGTCTTTCCGCACCCCGACTCGCCCGCCAGGGCGAGCACCTCGCCTTTTCGAAGCTGAAGGCTCACGCCGTCCACGGCCCTGGACTGCGTCGCCTTCCGGCCGATGAGGCCGGCACCCAGGCCGATCCGGCCGGCGAACGTGACCTTGAGGTCACGGACATCGAGCAACGGTGGGGGCACCTCCTGGTCCGGGGCCTGCTCCGCGGGGGGCATCCGCTCGCTCACGGGCCGGATCCGGGAGTCCCTGCACCCTCCAGCACCGGTTTGGCCGAATCGACCAGGAGGCACGCGGCCCGCCACCCCGGGCTCACGTCGAACAGCCTCGGGTCGATGTGGGGGCAGGCGTCGAACGCCAGGGGACATCGCGGGTGGAACGTGCATCCCGCGGGAAGGTCCTGGGGATAGGGCGGGTCCCCTGGCAGGCCGGAGGGGGCTCTCCGGAACCTCCCCTCGCCGATCGCGGGGAACGCATCGGCCAGGGCTCTCGTGTAGGGGTGCGCCGACTCGTAGAACACGGACTGGGCCGGGCCCTCCTCCACGATCCTCCCGGCGTACATGATGGCCAGCCGGTCGCACACCTCGATCAACACCGACAGGTCGTGGGTGATGAACAGCATGGCCAGTCCCAGGTCGCGTTGGAGCTCCTTCAGCAGCTTGAGCACCTGCGCCTGTACCATCACGTCGAGGGCGGTGGTCGGCTCGTCGGCGATGATCAGGCTGGGGCTGCAGGCCAGGGCCATGGCGATCATCACCCGCTGCTTCTGGCCACCGGAGAGCTCGTGCGGGTAATCCCTGATCCGACGAGGCGGCAGGCCCACCTGCTCGAGCAATCCACCCACCCGAACGTGAGCTTCCCGCTCCCCAGCCTGGTGGTGGATGAGGATGGCCTCCTCGATCTGCTCGCCAACCCGCTGCACCGGGTTGAGCGCGTGCATGGCGCCTTGGAACACGATCGAGGTCTCCGTCCACCGGACCGCCCGCAGGCGTCCCGGCCTCATGCCGAGCACGTCCTCGCCGTTCAACAGGATGGAGCCGATGACCTCGGTCCCGGTGGGGAGGAGCCGCAGCAAGGCCCCGGCGATCGTGGACTTGCCGCAGCCCGACTCGCCGGCCAGGCCCAGCACCTCGCCCTTCCTGATTTCGATGTCCACGCCGCGCACCGCCGGGACCGGTCCACCTTGGGTCCGGTAGTTCACGGAGAGATCGCGGACCGAGAGGAGGCTCATCGCGCCCTCAGCTTGGGGTTGAGGATGTCGTCCAGCGCGTACCCGATCATCGTGAACGACAGGACGACCAGGACGATGGCCAGGCCGGGCGGGACCACCCACCACCAGTTCCCGGCGAACGGCGCCCCCGCCCCGAACGAGTTCTCCAGGATGGTCCCCCACGACGTGTGCAGCGGGTCGCCGAGGCCCAGGAACGACAGCGTGGACTCGGAGAGGATCGCGACCGCCACGGTCAGCACGGTATTGGCGAAGATCAGCGGGCCGACGTTGGGGAGGATGTGCCGGGTGACGAGATGCCAGTCGCTCGCGCCCAGGGCGCGGGCTCTCTCGACGTAGGGGCGGGTCTTCAGCGACAGGACCTGGGCACGGATGACGCGGGCGGTGCTCGGCCACGACGTGATGCCGATGACGAAGATGACCGTATAGAAGGACGGACCGAGCAGGGTGGCCAACACGATCGCCAAGGGCAGGAACGGGATCACCAGGAACCAGTCCGTGAGCCGCATCAACACGGTCTCCCGCCACGCCCCGTAATAGCCGGCGATCAGCCCGATGGTCGTGCCGATCACCATCGTGATCGCCGTGGAGACCAACCCCACGGTCATCGAGATGCGGGTTCCCCAGATGGTGAGCGTGAGCACGGAGCGCCCTAGGTCATCCGTGCCCAGCGGGAACTTCACGGTGGGGGCGTGGAGCTGTGGGCCCGTCGACGGACAGGTGGGATCGAGGCCGCAGGAGCTGGCGAGGAGCGGGGCGAAGATGGCCACGAAGATGAAGAATCCCAGGATGATCAGGCCGGCCATCCCCATCTTGTTCTTTCGGTACTCCCTCCATACGCGTTTCGCGGCGGCCTTGCGGCGGGCCCGCGCGATCTGCCTCGGCGTGCGAGGCGGTTCCTTCGGAGCGTCGATGTGAACGGCCGGGGCGGGGGCGACAGGCTCGGTCGATGTGGGCTGTGGTCGCATGCTCAGCCCGCCCGCACCCGGGGATCCAGGTACGAGTACAGGAGGTCCGCGACGAGGTTCGCGACGATCACCGACGCGCTGAACAGCAGGAACAGGCCCTGGAGGACCGGGAAGTCACGCTGATCGACTGATGTTGCCGTGAGGAGCCCGAGGCCCGGCCAGTTGAAGATCAGCTCGATCGTGATCACGCCCGACAGTACGAACCCGAGCTGGAGGATGGTCACGGTCATCGTGGGGAGGAGCGCGTTCGGGACGGCATGTCCGTAGAGGACCCGGTTCTCCCGCACCCCCTTGGCCCGCGCCGTGATGATGAAGTCCTCGCCAAGGGTCTCCAGGAGTGAGGACCGCATGATCAGCGAGTACTCCCCGAGGTAGGACAGCGTGAGGACGAAGAACGGCAGCACCATGTGGTTCATCACGTCCACGGCGTGGGCCAACCCCGTGTAGCCGGCGCCGGTTGTCTCGTAGCCGCCGGTTGGGAAGAGCGCGGGGAACGGCCCGACCCCAACCGCGAACGCCATGATGACGAGGAGGCCGAACCAGAACTCCGGCATCGAGTACGTGAACAGGGTGAATCCCAACATGCCCTGGTCGTACTTGCTCCCCCGCCGCCACCCCTGGCGGATCCCGATCCAGATGCCGAGGGCAGTCGAGGCGAGCGTCGACAGCCCGATCAGCAGGATCGTGGGCCATATCCGCCCCGCGATCACCTGGGAGACCGGGAGGTTGTAGAAGTACGAATACCCGAGGTGTCCCTCGAACGTCTCCTTCACATAGTGGACGAATTGTTGCGGGAGCGGGAGGTCGAGCCCCAGTTGGTGCTGGAGCTGCAACACAGCCTGGCCCGAGATCCCTGAGTGCCCCCGAAGGAGCTGGGTCACCGGGTCGCCCACCGCCCGGAACAGGAAGAAGTTGAAGGCCAGCACGAACGCCAGAGTGAGGAGCGCCTGGAGCACCTTCGAGATCAGGTACCGGCGCGTGCTCACTCTGGTCGATCGCTCCCTGTGCTGCTCACCCGCCTCGGCTCAGACGCGGTCCTCGTCGCTCACCCGGCGCCGCCCCAGCATGATGCCTGCGACGACGACGGCCAACCCGACCACGATCGCGATCCATACCCAGCCAGGGATCCCCTCGCTCTTCGAGGCGGCGGCCGCCTCGCCGGTCACCGGCCGGATGCTGATGAACCCGAACGGGCCCCAGGTGGCGAGGAGGTCCCCCACCCCCTCTGGTTGGGTGGTGTACCCAGTGAACCGATCGGTGCGGTAAGCCTCAAGGTAGTTGGTGTAGGCGAGCATGATGTAAGGCTGCTGCTCGTACAGGATCTGCTGCATCTGGTGGACGATGTCGACGCGCTGTTGCGTGCTGGTCGCGGTGAGCTGCTGCTGGTACAGGCTGTCGTATTGCGGATCGCAGAAGAAGCTGTCGTTGTTGCCGTAGACGCCCGGCTTGGGTGCGCGCTGCTCGCAGGTGAAGATGCCGAGGATGTAGTTCGGGTCGGGATTGGGGAACCATCCCCAGTGGAACAGCTCGTAGTCGCCCGACTCGATGATGGTCGTGAGCTTGCCCGAGCTCACGGCGAAGACCTTGACACCGACCCCGATCTGTTCCAGCCACGACTTGACGAACGGAGCCGTCTTTATGGTGTTCTGGTCGGAAGTTCGCGTGTAGTAGCGGAGGACCACGTTCTCACCGGTCTTCGGATCGTTCACGACCCCATCGCCGTCGGTGTCCGTGTATCCGGCGGCCGTGAGGTCGGCTTTGGCCTTCTCCAGGTCGAAGTTCAGTGCTTCGTCCGGCGAGGGGTCCCAGTTGCCGGTGGTGGCGCCGGGCTGCACCGGCGAGTCGGCGACGGCCGCATAGCCGCCGTACACCTTGTCCACGAGGGTCTGCTTGTCGATGGCCTCCGCGACAGCCCGCCTGAAAGCGGGATCCGAGGTCGCATGGATCCCGTCCCCGTGAGGGACGAACCCTCCTGCCTTGTCCGTCTGGAACGCCGATCCGCTGTTGAACGCCAGCTCGTCGAACAGGGGGATCTGGGCTCCCCAGGTCTTGATGTTCGGCTTGGTCTTCAACGAATTCAGGATGTTCGCGGAGTCGAAGAAGCCGAAGTCGATCTCGCCGCGTTGGAGGGCGGCGGCCATCTGGTTCTCGTCGTTGAAGACCTTCTCGATGATGACGTCGACGTGCGGTTCGAGTCCAACCTGGGTTCCCCAGAAGTTGGGGTTCCGCTCCAGGCGAACGAAGTCACCCGGCTTCTGCTGCGTGACCACCCACGGGCCGCTGCCGACTGCCGGAACGTTCTCGAATTTCTTCGGCTCGTCGATCGTGCTCCAGATGTGCTCGGGGAGGATGAATTCGTACATCCAAACGGACTCTCCGTTGAACACCGAGGTCGGCTGGCTGGTGTGGATGACGAAGGTTGTGTCGTCAGGCGCGTCGGCGGATGTGAAGATCGCCAGATCGGCGGAGTAATTGCTGATATTGCGTTCCTTGTAGAAGTTCAGGGTCCACGCGACGTCGTTCGCCGTGAATGGCTGCCCGTCTGACCACTTCAATCCCGACCGCATGTGGTAGGTGAAGGACATGTTGTCGGAACTCGTGTCCACGCTGGTCACGATGGAGTGCTCCAGGTCGGCGCCGAAGTCCTTGGTGGCGAACTCGATCGGCAGGTTGTACTCGAGCGACCAGATCGTGTAGTCGATGCCCAGATAGCCGACCAGGGGGTTCATCGAGCTGTTTGGGGCGGTGACCCCGTAGATGAATGTGCTCTTCCCCGCGGGACTGGGGGTCGCGCTCTGCGCCCCCGCGATCCCCGCGAAGCTCGCCGTGGCGAGCATGAGCACGACGACCAGGATCCCCGTGCCCCCGACCCAGGGCCCCCTTCTCCGTCCGTTGAGGCTCATCGTCCGCCACCCCCCGTCGTTGACTGCCCTCGTTACCTGAGTACGAATGGCCGAGGCTCCCGGGTTCCCCTCCGGGCCCGGTGGCGGCCCGCCGGCCTTCTCGAACCCGGGCCGTCGGCCCCCCTCGTCGCGCGTGTATAGCACGGTTGGCCTTCGAAGCTCCAGGCAGCGGGCGGCCACCCGAGGCCCGGTCCGCGAGGCGACCACCGGTCATTCAGGGACGTTCGGAGGGCTCCCACCGCGCGGGCAGCGGTTTGTCCCTGAGCTCTCGCACGAACGAGACACATTCGGTGACCGCCGCCTCGAACAGCGACTTGCCCTTGCCTGCGGTCGCCTTCGTCGCGTCACCGTGGACACCAGTGTGGCTGATCGCGTTCCACCAGGGCATGAGCTTGAGCGGTCCGTCCGACCAGTCCATCCAGGCGTTGGGGCCTTCGGGAAAGGAGTTCTCGTCGACGGCCTTGTCCATGTCGACTGCGCCGGGGTCAAGGTGGAGGTAGATCGAGGTCTCGAGCTCGCACGCGTGTCCCATGCCGCCCAGCTTGGATTCCCTGACCTTCTCGATGAGCTTCATGGACTCTGGGCTCGTGAGGTAGAAGGCTGCCGCGGCCAGGACGTCGGGGTGCTCCAGGGCGACCAGCCGGGCGGCCATCTCCACGAGTGGGATGTTCGAGCCGTGGCCGTTCAGGTACAGGATCCTGTTGAACCCGTGGCGGGCGAGCGAGGTCCCGATGTCGGTGCAGTACCGGACGAACGTGTCCCATCCGATCGTGATCGGGCCGGGGAAGTCCATGTGATGCGGCGTGTAGCCGTGGATGATCGGCGGCAGCAGCACGACCTCCTCCGGGATCTCCTCGGCGGCCCGCCGGCAGATCTCGGTGGCGATCCGGGTGTCGGCGTCGAGCGGCAGGTGCGGCCCGTGGTCCTCGAGCGTGCCGGCCGGGATGAGACACACCCGGTCCTCGGCCGCCGCCCGCCGGACCTCCGGCCACGTCAGTCGCTCGTACAGGAGCGGCGTCGTCCAGGTCACCGAGCTTCGCGCCTCCTCACGCCACGCCCGTCAGGTCGATCTCCGCGTAGTCGTTCTGACACGGATTCCCCGTGGCCACCCACAGCCGCGAGGCCTCCAGGTCGGCCACCATGGAGAACATCACCGCCGAGGCCTCGTCGCCCTCGGCCGGGTCCGGGTGCAGGCAGATGGCCTCGGACCCGGAGCCGTGGTCCCGGAGGATGTCCATGACCCCTTCCGGGGTCCCCGGACGGCGCTCCGCCAGGAGTTGGTCGAGGCGAGCCAGGCGGGACCTGCTCCCTTCGGATGGCTCGACCCCCAGTGTCGCCAACCGACGGTCGAGGTAGTGGTTGGTGTGGGCGCCGGGACCGTCCAGGACCGCCATCTCCTTCCCGGTCGTCTCGATCATGACCGAGTCCCCCCCGCGGAAGGCCAGCACGTGGCCGTAGCCGCCCGCGCGGGACGCCGTCCCGGCTCGACGGACGGCGTCGTCGCGGTCGGCCGCTTCGAGTGAGTGCCGGGACACGAGCACGCGCGGCACTCCGACGTGGTCGTCCAAGGCCGTCAGCGATCCGATCCCCTGTGCCGCGCCGTGGCCGTTCACACCCACCGCCGCAAGGCAGGACACGATCGTCGGAGACGCGACGGGGACCGAGCCGTCGTCCGGAACCTCGACCACCACCGCGACATTGCCGAGATCGCCCGCCAGCCATTGCTCGTTGTGCCCGAGGATCGTTACCCCCGGCGCGGTGACGGTGAAGCTGGAGCACCGCTCCATCCTCGGGGACGCCGCCGGCCTCGGATCCCCTGGCTCCTTCGGCGGAAAGCGGCCCTCCTTGCGTTGGAGGAACAGCGTGCCCCCTTCGGGCGCCTCGAGGAGCGGCTCGAGCTCCTCGAACGCGTTCACCGCGAACAGCTCGAGGAACGGGACGGTCGCCCCCGCCGACATGCCCTTCAGCGTGGCCATGAACTGGGGGAACGCCGACTCGGCAGACACGAGGTACGGCGTGAGCAGTTCCTGGAGCTGCTGGGTCGATACCCCACGGCGCGACATATACCGCCCGTAGAAGTCGATCGACTCGTTCACCAGGTCGCGGAGCTCCCGGCCGATGCGCTGGCCACGTTGGACCGGGTCGCCCTCGGCCCGGATGACCCGGAGCTCGCTCATGCTCGGGCTGCCTTGGCGATCAGCGCATCGAACATGGCCTGCTGCGCGGGGTCGTGCTCGGCGCTGTCTTCCGGATGCCACTGGATGCCGAGCATCCATCCCCCTTCGCGCTCGAGGGCTTCGACCAACCCGTCCTCGGACCAGCCGGTGGCGGCCAGGCCTTCGCCCACGCCGTCGACCCCCTGATGGTGATGGGTCGAGCAGGACAGCACCTCGGCGCCGGCCGCCTCAGCGATCCGACTGCCAGGGGCGAGCTTCACATCGTGGCGAGCCAAGTCCTGGCCGCTCGGGGTTCCGTGCTCCAGGTACTCGGGGTGATCGGGGAGGTGCTGGATCAGCGTCCCCCCGAAGGCCACGTTCATCACCTGCAGGCCTCGGCAGATGGCAAGTGTCGGCATCCTGCTCCGGTCGGCGTGCCGGAGGAGCGCGATCTCGAACCCGTCGCGATCGGGCTCGAGGCCGTAGATCTCGGAGTGTGGCTGTTGGCCGTATCGGGATGGCTCGACGTCCCCTCCGCCCACCAGGAGAAAGGCGTCGAAGGGTTCGAGCACCTCCTCGATCGGCGTCTGGTCCCCGGGCAGGAGCAGTGCCGGACGCCCCCCCGCCCTGCGGACGGCGTCGATGTAGTTCTCCGGGACCCCGTATCCGCCGACGTTCCAGAACGAGACCCTGCCGGGACGGAGGTGGTAGGCGACCACCGCGACCTGGGGGATCTCCATCGGCCCTGCCCGCTACCGCGTCGCCCGTCGGACCACGTCGGCGAATCGGCGGAACACCTCGCGCCCTCGCTCCTCGTGTGCTGCCATGTATTCCTTGGCCTCAAGGCGGATGTCCTCGGAGGATTTCCCCCACGTCGCCTCCAGGTCCATGAGCGAGTCGGCCTCGTCCAGCCACTCTTCGAGCTCGGCGCCGTCGACCTCGAAGTGGAACTGGATTCCCCAGGCCAGGTCCCCGACCCGGAAGGCCTGGTGCGGCACGTCGTCGCCGGTTGCCAGGAGCGTGGCCCCCTCCGGCAGCTCGAAGGTGTCCTCGTGCCATTGGAACACCCGGTCGCCGTCGGTGAAGGCCGAGAGCAGGGCGTCGTCCGAGGCGACCTCGGTGGGATGGACCGGCTGGAATCCCAGCTCGCGCCGAGCAGCCTTCATCACCGGACTATCGAGCGCCCGGGCGAGGATCTGCGCGCCGAGGCAGACGCCGAGATACGGGACGCCGGCGTCCACGGCCTCTCGCGTGAGCGTGCGGTCCTGGAGCAGGAACGGGTGCGGATCGACCTGGTCGGCGTTGACCGTCCCGCCGAGCATCACCACACCGGCGACCTCGGAGAGCTCCGGGAGCGGCTGTCCCTCGAACGCGTCGACGAGCAGGAGCTCGGCGCCGGCAGATCGAAGCGACGGCACGGCCACGCCGTAGGTCTCGAACCCGTCGTTCCGCACCAGGAGCAGTGGCTTCATGGCTCCGAGTGTAACGGCAGCGCCGGAGCGCCTCGCCTGCGGCTACGGCTCAGCCGCGCTCGAAGTACCGCGAGAGCTCCCAGTCGGTCACCGTGGTGTTGTCGAAGATGACCTGCTCCTGCTGGGCCGTGTTCAGCAGGTGCTCGAAGACATAGTCGCCGAACGCCTCCCTGGCCACCTCGCTCTTACCGAACGCGTCGATGGCCTCGTGCAGCGACGAGGGGACCCGCGGCACGTCCTTGGCCTCGTATGCGTTGCCCTCGAACATCGGAGGACACTCGATCTTGTTCCGGATGCCGTGCAGCCCCGCGGCGATCGTCGCCGCGTACGCCAGGTACGGGTTCACGTCGGCCCCCGGGATCCGATTCTCCACCCGGTTGCCCCTGCGATGCCCCACCACCCGGAACCCGCAGGTCCGGTTGTCGTGGCTCCACACGATGGCGGTAGGCGCCCACGAGCCCAGCTGGTACCGCTTGTAGGAGTTGACGAAGGGCGCGAACATCCAGGCCATTTCACGAGCCGTCGACATCAGGCCGCCCAGGTAGTGCCGGAAGGTCTCCGACATGTGGTGGGGGTCCGCCTCGTCCCACATGAGCGAGTCGGAGCCGTCCTCGCTCCAGAGGCTGGAGTGCACATGGCAGGACGATCCGGCCTCGGCCATCGTCCACTTCGCCATGAACGTGAGGGCCGCGTTGTTCAGCGCGGCGATCTCTTTCGCGCCGTGCTTATAGAGCGCGTGGCGGTCGGCGGTCTCGAGCGCGTCCGCGTAGACGAGGTTGATCTCGTGCTGGCCCTTCCCGAACTCACCCTTGGAGAACTCGACGGGGACCCCAGCGTCGTCCATCCCGTTTCGGATCTGGCGGATCAGCCACTCGTCCTTCGTGGTCTGGAGCATGTGGTAGTCCATGATGTAGGTCGACGTGGGGTGCAGGTCCTGGTACCGCTTGTCGGCGGCATCGTCGAATGACTCCTTGAACAGGTAGAACTCGAGCTCCGAGCCGCCCATCACCGTGTAGCCCGCCTGCTTCGCCCTCTCCACCTGGCGCTTCAGGATCTGGCGGGGCGCCACCTCGACCGGCTCGTCGGTTTCCTCGTCCGCGATGTCGCAGATCACCATGGCGGTCTTCGAGATCCACGGGACGAGGCGGAGCGTCGTGAGGTCCGGGATCAGCTTGAAGTCGCCGTAGCCCGTCTCCCAGCTCGCGTACCGGTATCCGGGGAGCGGCTCCATCTCCATGTCGATCGCCAGCAGGTAGAGGCAGGCGTGGAGGCCTTCGTCGGCCAGCACCTCCTCCAGGAAGAAGTGCGGCAGGATGCGCTTGCCCATGTACCGGCCCTGGAGGTCGGTGAACATGCACAGGACGGTGTCGATCTCGCCCTCGTCGACGAGCTTCTCAAGGTCCTTGACGCTCAGCTTGCCTCGCTCCATGGGGCCGCCTCCTTCTCAGGTTCCCTGTACTGAAGCGCATCCGTCCAGGTGCGAGCAAGCGCGCCGTGGAAGGGAAAGGGCGGCGCGCCGCTCGCGGCCCGCCGCCCCAGCCCACTCACATGCGTTCGACTCGCGGCTACGCCTTGACCTCCCCGACGTGCGTGGTGCCGTACCCCTCTCGTTCCGGATGGCCGTGCTCGCCCTTGGTGAGGGCGAACTCCTCCTCAGGCGACAGCACCAGGCGGTGCCGCCCGGCGATGGCGAAATAGAGGATCCCGAGCAGGTAGTAGATCAGGGTCCCCACGACCCCGGGCCGGTAGTCCTTGTTCAGGTACAGGGAAATGAGGGATACGAGGGCGATGGCCCCTGCGATCCCCGCCCCCCATTCGCCGACGGGGCTTCGATAGGGACGCTCGATGCTCGGGAGCTTCCGGCGGAGCATGATGAACGACAGGCACTGCATGAAGTAGGAGACGACCGCGCCGAACACGGCCATGTACAGCAGCGCCCCCACGATCTGTCCCGCGAGCGTGCCGCCGGCCTTGCCCAGCTGGTAGATGAGGACGGCGAGCCCGTACCCGACGACCGCTCCTGCGATCAGGGCAACGTGCGGGGTCTTCCGCTTGGCAGAAGTGATGGACAGCCACTTGGGGAAGTAACCGGCCCGCGACAGCGAGAAGGTGTTCCGCCCGTAGGCGTAGATGATCGTGAAGAAGCTGGCGATCAGGCCGACCAGCCCGATCAGGGCAAGCAGCTCGGCGGCTGTCCCCGCGCCGAAGACTCCCTTGAACCCGTCGAACAGCGGTGTCGCTGAGATGCCGATGACCTTCGCGCCCCCGTCCACCCCCGTGTTCAGCAACAGCGTGAGGACGCCGGTGATGACCAGGGTCGTCAGGCCCCAGATCGTGGCCCGCGGGATGTCGCGCTTGGGGTCGTGTGATTCCTCGGCGGCCAGCGGTAACTCCTCGATCGCTAGGTAGAACCAGATGGCGAAGGGGATCGCCGGGAAGATCCCTCCGATGCCGTGAGGCAGCCACTTCGAGCCGCCCTCCTCGGGCGGGATGTTGGTCAGCAGGTTAGAATCGAACTTCCCCTTCACCAGCACGGCGATGAAG